>NZ_CP108081.1:11400000-11700000 GCF_036182465.1 Streptomyces sp. NBC_00258 | reverse complement strand
TCGATGTGCGCCTGCTTCCCCTGTTCGTCCGGTCCGTCGCCGGGCAGTCGGGCCCAGGGCTCGTAACGCAGACACACCAACGGGTAGACCGAGGTATTCACACAGTTCCAGTCCGGGTGGCCGGCCGCGGTCATCCGCAGCCAGTCCGCCAGCCGGATCGCATGGTCGAGTCTGGCCGCGAGGCCAGAACGGCCAAAGGTCCTGATGACCCACCACAGCTTGAGCGCTCGGAAGCTTCTGCCCAACTGCGGCGAAAAGTCCATGTAGTCGACGGTGTTGTCGTCCTTCGCCGAGGTCAGGTACTCGGGCACAAGGCGGAAGGTGTTGGCCAGGACGCCTGCGCGACGGCAGAACAAGGCTGTCGCCTCCAGCGGCACGAACAGCGTCTTCTGGGGATTGACCACTAGGGAATCGCCGACCGAGAGGTCCTCCAGCCGTCCCCGCAGCGTCGGAGCCAATGCGTAGAAGCCGCCGTAGGCCGCGTCAACATGCAACCAGACGCCATGCCGCGCGCAGATCTCCGCCACATCTGCCAGCGGATCGGCAGCGGCAACCGATGTCGTCCCCACCGTGGCGACGACAGCGACCGGTTGTACCCCAGCGTCGAGGTCACGCCGGATCGCGTCCTCCAGCAGATCCGGTCTCATCCGATACTCGGCGTCGGACGGCACCTTTACTACGTTGTCCGCACCGATTCCCAGCGTGATCGCGGCCTTGTCCACCGAACTATGGGCTTGATCTGAGGTGTACACCCGCAGCACCGGAACTCCCGGGCCTGTAATCCCCCGGGTTCGTACATCGAAATCGAGCGCGGAGTCACGGGCCGCAGTTAGCGCGTAAAGTGTTGCCAGTGAAGCCCCGTTGACCAGCACGCTGTCCGCGGTCTGCGCATATCCCACCATCTGCGCGATCCAACGCAGCACGACTTCTTCCAGTGCGGTCGCAGCCGGACTGGTTTTCCATAGCATTGCGTTGACGTTCAGCGCCGCAGTCAGCGTCTCGGCCAGGACACCGGAGAAGCTCGCCGTAGTGGGGAAGTAGCCATGGAAAGATGGATGATTCCAGTGCACTAGATTCGGCATCACCCTGTCTCGCGTTTCAGCAAGAATATGTTCGAATTCCTCTCCCAACTCCGGGAGGTCGGAATCGAGCAGAGCTAACAGCTCCACTGCGTCGCAGGGTGTCGCGACGGGTGTCTGACGAATCGACTCGAAGTGCTCACGAATCACCGTTAGAAGTTCCTGGCCGTGCTGCTCGAATGTCTCCGGACTCCAGTCACCGAGGTGGTCAGGCATCCACAGCCCTTTGGATGCCATCGTGATCCGATGTCGCCTCGACATCGACGGGGAGCTCGGTCAGATAGATAATTCCCCGTGGCCCAGCGCAATATTTGGCATAGAAGTCACCAAGAATTAACTCCTCGCGCTCGATGAACACCTCATGCTCAGAGCGACTCCGCCATGTGTATTTCATCCAGATCTCGGAATGATTATCCTGGAGCTGGAAGAAGCGTCCATGTTCGCACCAACCAGGGTTGACGTGAGCCGGCGGACCCACCAAGTCATCCATTTCCTGCATGAGCTCCAGAGCCCTGTCCGCGAATTCCGGCTTGAGCCGCCACGTCTCGATGACAGTCACCATGATTGCCTCAACCTTCCCCCGGAAGCCAGAATCTGATCACAAAGAGAAATGACCACTGTTCGTAAACAGTCGCATGGCGCAACACTTTCGACACAGAATTGAACGAGGAAGAAACCCGTCACGCAAACGATCACCATTAGATCGTTCACGCTTACACAATGAGGCTCTTCACGTCCGCACGTCAAGGCCCCCCGTGGCGCTCATGCCATACTTCATGAATCATTCAAAGACAGGTAGAAGGCATCGCGTTTTCAGGCCACGAAAATCACCGCTGCGCGTCCGGAAATGACACCCCAGAGATTTCGGCAGCTACACAAGAACAGCGCGGTGACCTCGGAGGATCCGAAGGGACAACGGTCGGCGAATCGGCAGCGCCACCGACGTCACGATGGGCCTGAACAGCACCTTCACTCACTCCATCCCATCCGCACAAATCATACTTTTAGACATAAAGGAGAGATGTAATCTATGTTCTCATTCGATGGCCTTACGAGAGCAAGGGCATTGGCCGTCCATGAAGCTCTCCGTACACGAGTGCCGATCCCCCCGCTGACCGACTCCGAGCCGTCGCTGAATCTGACCGCCGGCTACGCCGTCCAGCAAGATCTAGTCGACCTGCTCATTGATGACGGCAACCGGGTCATCGGTTACAAGGTGGGAGCAACGTCCATCGCCATGCAACGTCAGCTCGGCATCGATACCCCCTTCCACGGGCCCGTGTTCGCCTCGACCCTCTATCTCGACGGCGACACCATCCCCCTGAGCCGCTTCATCGCTCCCCGGGTCGAGTCCGAGATAGCCCTCGTCGTCGGAAAACACCTGCAAGGCCCCGGGGTCGATATCGCCGAGGCCCGCCGCGCGATCACCGGGGCCACGGCAGCCATGGAAATTGTCGACTCCAGGATCATCGACTGGCGGATCAAGTTGGCGGACACGGTCGCCGATCTCGGTTCCAGCGGAGCGATGGTGACCTCCCGCAGGACCGTGCCGCTGACTGACATCGACACCCGACTGATCGGGATGAGACTGACTCGCGACGGTGAACTCATCGACGCCGGCGTCGGCTCCGCCGTATTGGGTAATCCGTTCGCGGTCGTGGCCTGGTTGGCCAACACCCTCGGCGAACGCGGCGCCGCCCTGGAACCCGGGCACCAGATCCTGACGGGTGCTCTGCACGCCGCCGTACCACTGAAACCAGGTGCCGTGTTCCGGGCCGAGTTCGACCGGCTCGGCTCTGTCAGCATGCGTGTATCCGGCCGAAAGCCTGAGTAGGGCTTGGTCGGGTTGGTGTCCGCGCGGGGTACTTCGCTGTGCTGGAAGAGTAGACGCTCGCCTCACTCGACCGGGTCTTCGACCGCCTCGACCAGGAGGCGCTGGGCTGGCTATTCATCGACGAGGCGGGGAAGGGCCACTCTGCAGATGGCCGTCGGAGGCATGTGGCGGGCCCGTCTACGGTCGTCGTCGGCCACCCGCTGCAACTGCCCGTGACGAGCCTGCCCTGGACCTCGCAGCGCCCACTGCGCGACGAGTATGGGGTGGCCGAGGAGTGGGCACCGGGCCGCACGTCGTCCACCAGGTCGCCGACCGCACGAACCACTACGGCACACTCCTGCCGGCCGAGTTGCCCGACGGCTCGCTCGAAGCCTGGGTCGGCTCCCCGCTGCGGATTCATCGGCGCTGCGACGCCCCCCATGTTCACCATCAGCAACGCTGTCGCGTACGACGGCCTCACGGTTTACGGGACACCCGACCGCGGCCCCTACCGATACATCCTCGGGAAGTTGCTGGGTCAACGTCCCCGTCCGCCGGCCGGACGTGCCGTCAGGGAGGTCAGGGAGGACGCCTTTCCCGAGCTGAAGGCTGTCAGAGCCTCAGCTGGAGCTGCCTGAACTGGCCACCGCACCGGGCAGATCAGGGAGGTACCCGCCGTGATCCGCCCTCCTTGTACAGGGCAACAGTCATGAGACGTAGGCCCTCGCCGCCCACCGACCAACAGCCGTAAGCTTTCAGCACTGGGCATGCCCAACCCGGCGAAGTACGAAATCCGTGCACTATCCGTTGATCCGCTACGGGATCGGTGGGGCTTCGGAGCGCGCGATGGCGATCTCTGTGCTGATGCGGCCGAGGGCCCCTCAGACGCCCCCGTCGCGACTCGACCGAGGGGCTCCCTCCTCGGAGGCGGCTTGGTCGCCCGGCTGGCCCGGCTCAGGGATCCTCCACTGCGTGTGGTCGGGCCAGAGCAGGACACTCAGGGCACCCTCCAGGTCCACGACAGTCAGCATGTCGGGCCAGACGGTGCCATTGATCACGTTGGTAATGACCTGTCGATTGACACCGCTCTTCTTCGCGAGGGCATTGGCGCTGGTTCCCTGCTCCGCCATCGCCTCTGCGAGCCTGCGGGCTATGGCCTGCGCGACGAGGGCACCTCGATGTGGCTCCATCACGGCGTGCGGCCAGTCGCCGTTGACGACGAAGCTGCTCGGCTTCTTGGCACGTCTCATTCCTCCAGGCACGGCATAAGTGTGACCGAGGCGCACTCCGGATGCGCTCCCCGCCCCGCGATGCTACTTGTATAGCAAGTAACGGAGTGTGATTTTCCAAGGAAGAAACGCATGAAACAGATCGGCGAACGAAGCACCGATCGCCTCGGAATGCCCGGAGGGGCCGTCGCGCAGCAGGGGCCCCTCCGGAACCGTCGCGGTGCGACGCTTAAAAGCGGTACTTGAACGCCCGCTTCACGTGGTTCACGGTCACTCTCACAAACTAGTGGGTTCACAAGTAGGGGCAAAACCTGCTGGTGAGGGCACCGCGATCCACCCTGGCGGCGAATCCCAGCTCGTTTCCCTGCTCCGCAGGAGTCCATTTCCCCTCCGCCCTGAACGGCGGAGTATCCACGGAGGAATCCGATGAAGCACCCGCTGTCGACGTCGGGCAGCGAGGCTTCACCGATCACCCAGTAGAGCGGGGTGGGCCGTTCGCGGGTGCGGCTGAGCTGAGGCTTTGACAGAACACAAACCGTCGTCCCCAATCGCTTGGAGACCATTACCCGATTGCGTGCATAGCGCACTCATGTGGGGCTCCGGCCCTCCGAAGCAGTGCCGCTCCGCAGACCTGATCGGCTGCTGCGTCATGAGTTTTCTCGTTTCTCCACACCGTGGCCGATGAGTTTGTGGCTCCGGGCCGGTCCAAGCTCGTGACACCCCAGGAAAGGACATCGCCATGTCGGAACTTCTCATCGACTTCATCACCTCCCTCGACGGCTACGCATCGGGAGAGGGATGGCCCGGGTTCTGGGGCCTCGAGGGTCCGGAGTACCTCGCATGGCTCGGCGAGCAGCCCGAGGCCACCTACCTGATGGGAGCGAACACCTACCGCCTGATGTCGGGCTTCGCGGCAGGCGAGGTCCCGACTGGCCAAGACGAGTTCAGGCCCGAAGAAGAGGCGTCCGTCGACGAACTCACGCAAGCGTCCAAGGTGGTGTTCTCCTCCTCACTCGAGGAGCCACTGACGTGGGCCAACTCCACACTTGTCCGTGACGGCGCCGTCGAGGCGGTCCGCGCCATGAAGTCGAGTGGCTCGGGGCTCCTCAGCACGATCGGCAGCCTCAGCCTGTGCCGGTCCCTGCTACGAGCCGGACTCGTCGACCGCTTCCGGGTCGTGATGTTCCCGGTGATCACCGGGGCCACGGGCGAGGAACGCATCTACGACGGCTATCCGGACGTTGCCCTCGAGATGATCGAGCACCGCACCTTCGACAGCCGCATCCAGCTGGTCGAGTACAAGCCCCGCGTGCTCGAGCACCCGCCGCTCGGCGTCCCTGCGTGACATCGCCCCGTCCGCCGGTCTGGACGGCCGCCAGGCCGGCGGCTTCGGCCGCGGGGCCCTGACACACGCTCTTCGCCCCCCCACATGCTTCAAGACGCAACGCAGTGGAGGGAAGAGCGTCCCGGGCCGAATTCAGGTCGAGGCGTCCAGAACTCAAAGCTTCGGGTCACGCAAGGTCTCGGAAAGCTGTTCGGCACTCAGTAGTGCCGGATGCTCTGGTGTGGTCATCAGTGTTTCCTTTCCTCCCTGATTCGTGCTCGCAACGCCGATGGTGGGCTGGTCAGGACAGGTTGCCGTCACCAAGGGCCTGGTAGATGGCGGTGGTACATGACGTGGCCCGCCGTGAGCCGAGAATGGCGGCCCCCATGTCGTTCATGACGTAGCTGTTGTCACGCGCCGGCCGCGGTCCATGATCGCCATCGAGCCGCCCCGGCCTCCCCAGAACGCAATGCGGCTGTCAGGGAATCAGGACAGGGTGCGCCGGTCGGGCAGTGCGTATCCCATGCCCCATCGCAGATGGAGTCCGTTGACGAGGTTCACGCCATTGGACTGCTCGTCGAGGATGTGCCCGATGGTGTTGGGCTTGAGGAGCTGACCATGGGCGGCGGCCCCTGCGCGGGCGATGGGGGCAAGGATCTCGGCGACAAACAGGGCGTTGCCGTGTCCGTTGGCCGCGCCCAGGTCTGCGGCGCGCCAGGCCGTGGTGTTGGCCGCACCGGCGTCGAACGAGGGGCCGGTGAAGGGCCTGTAGGCGGCGGTGTCGTGATCGAGTGTCGAGGGATCGAAATCGCGTGTCGGTGCGATGACGCCGACGACCCGTTCGCCGTCGGCGTCACGCAGCCCGATCTGGAGGTCGGCGCCGAGGAGCTGGACGTTGTGCTGGTGCACGAAGTCACGCAGCGGCAGTCCGGTCAGGCGGTGCCGTTGTCGATCAGCCGCTCGTAGATCCTGGGAACGTTGTCGGCATTCCCTTGGTCGTCGTACCGGACGAACTCAACAGGACGGCCGCGAAGTCCGTCTCGGCTGTTGACGTCCGCACGCCAGATTTCATGAGCGAGACAGGCCGACCGGCTGTTGTCCGCGAGGGAACCGGTCAACGACAGGCAGTATCCGATACGGATCGGTGCCGAGGGGCGACGATGTCATGCCTCGCTTCCGGTGGGCGTGGCCAGGAGTTGCATCTCCCAGGCGAAGGCGACACCGCTGGCACCGCCGTGCTGCGCTTGGACCTCGGCCGCGCCCTGCACGGTCTTCTCGCGGGCCCAGTCGCGCTGCCACTCGCCCAGCACGGCCATCCAGGTGATCGGGACCACGCCCGCCTGGATCATGCGCTGCACCGCCATGTCGTGAGCCTCCTTCGAGACGCCGCCCGACGCGTCGGTGACGACAAAGACCTCGAAGCCCTCGCCCGCCGCCTGTATCGCCGGCATGGCCACACAGATCTCCGTCCAGAGGCCGGCGATGATCAGCTTCTTGCGTCCTGTCGCCTTGACGGCATCCACGACACGCTGGTCCTGCCAGGTGTTGATGAAGGTCCTGTTGATCGGCTTCTGCTCCGGGAACACATCCTGCAGACCCTGGATAAGAAGGCCACCGCGCTCCTCCAGGACGGTTGTCAGAATGGTCGGAACGTCGAACACTTTGGCGGCCTTGGCGAGCCCGACGGCGTTGTTGATGACCATCGTCGGTTCGTGGCTGTGCAGGTTGGCGACCTGGAACGGCTGGTGGTCGATGAGGGCGAGCACGCTCTCCTCGGGCGTCAGCAGCGCGCCGAGTCCGGCCTTGTTCTCAGTACTCACGAGATTCCCCTCCTGGAACTTTGCGTCCGCGGGCCTCCGGCAGCGCACCCACGTCTCGATGCCCCGCAGCGAGCCAGCCGCGGGCTGACCGGGCCGGGAACCCAAAACCATTTGGTTGACGCGTCACCTACGCTAGATGCCAGTGATTGACGCGTCAACTAGCGTCGATCTTGGGCGTTCAGGCGAGCTGGTCAGACAGGGCCATCGGTCCGTGAAGCGGAACTGGGCTACGAGGCGTGGGCACTGCGGACCATCAGCCGTATCCCAGTCGGCCGTACTTGTGGGCAGACCGAGCCGATCTCGGCGACCGAGACACCGTCTCGCGCCCCAGCCGCAGGCCCGAGAGGCACCGTGGCCCGCCACGACAGCAGGGCGGGTTCTCGGTGCAACTCGCCCACGCCCAGGGCCCTCGAGTCACCACCGGCGATGCCCTTCGGGCAATGGGCGCGGACGAGGGCGTTCCCGGGCCCGAGCACGGCGACGGCGACGGCGACGGCGACGGCGACGGCGACATGGACGCCGTCGTGGACTCGGTCGGCGGGCAGCAGCTAATGAAGTTCTTCGCGAAGCTGGCCGCTCACGGCACGCTCGTCGCCGTCGGCGACGTAACCTCGCGTCCCGTCACGTTCCCGCCGGGTGCCTTCTCGGCAGTGAGAACCGGCACGGCCGCGCGATCGTCACCTTCTACTCGTTGGACGGCCCTGCGCCCGGCCAGGATGTTGAACACTTGGCCCAGCTGATGGCCGAGAAGGTGCTCACGCCCCACATCGGCTGGCGCGTCGACTGGAGTCGGCGGATGAGGCCGTTGACCTGCTGACATCCCGCCGCCTCCACGGCAAGGCGGTCCTGGACGTCTCAGGCGGTCGGTGACCTCAAGAGCGCAGAATCGCAGCTGACGGGACCGGACCGGCCGACAGCCGCTGGTCGCGCGCCGCGAACGTCCGCTCATGCCGATTTCCGGATTGCACCCCACGACCCGGTCGGAATCCGAAACACTGGCGGATCGGGGCGATCAGGGACCGGTGTCGACAGGCCACTGTCCGGCGTGTCCAGTTTCGACTCCGTGAGTAGGAGTACCGCTATCACTGCGGGTCGGGAATGTAGATGGTCAGGAACGACTTCTGGTTCTCGCGTTGGACGTCCGAGGCGCCGGCGTGGGCGGGCGGGGAGGCTCTCCCGACCAGCGGGCTGTCAGGCAGGGACATCGCGCAAGCCCGAGGGCTGGTTCGCGCTGACCGTTTCAGCATGCTTTACCGCGCATATCACTAGCGGCGGTTTATTGACGGCGGGCGGTGTGCTGGTGTCTTCGTCGCCAGCGTGAGCGGCGCAGCTGAGCGCAGGACGCCTCCTTCAGCTTCCGTTCGCGGCCGAGCGTGGTGGCTGCCGTGCCTGGTTCCGGAACTGCGCGGGCGATGAGCCGACCACGCGGCGGAACGCGGTGCTGAACGCGCTCTCGGACAGGTAGCCGGTGGCCCGTGCGAGCTCGGAGATCGACAGAGTGTCGCGGGCGAGGGCGTCGCGCGCCAGGCTCATGCGCCATTGGATCAGGTACTCCAACGGCGGGACACCGACGTGGCTCTTGAAGGCCTGGGCGAAGGCGGAACGCGACATGTGGCTGATCTCGGCGAGCTCCTTGAGGGTCCAGGAGTGGGCAACGTCCGCGTGCACGGCACGCAGGGCGGCGCCGATGCCGTCCTCGTTCAGGGCGCCCAGCCAGCCGGTGGGCCGATCCGTCTGACCGGCGTGAGCACGCAGCATGTGCACGAGCAGGATCTGTGCGAGGTGGTTCTGCACCAGCGGGCCGCCGACGGCGGCGACACCGACCTCGGTGGCCAGGAGATCGATCAGCTGCGCGAGCCGCCCGCCATGAGGATCGTCCACGCGGACGATCACGAGCGGCGGCAGAAGATCGGTCAGGAGGGCCGCGTTACTGTCGTCGAACGCGATATGCCCGACGCAGAGGTAGAGGTCCTCCTCGGACTCCGGGCCGATCCGCACGAACCCGTCTTCGGCACCCGCCCACACCTGATCCGCAGGGCGCGGGCTTGCGTCGAGCGTGCTGGCCAGCACGTAAGGCGGGGGGTTGCCCAGCATGAAGGTGTCGCCCTCATGCAGGAGCACCGGCTCGTGCCCTTCGAGGATCAACCAGCACGTGCCGCGCACGAGGCCGCCGATCCGCACGTGCAAGAACGTGTCGAAGCGCAACGCCCACTCACCCACGGCCCGGAGGTTGGGCCCGATCACCGTGCGGGGCCTGAGCAGGCCGATCGCGTCAGCCACTGGATCCCGAAACCCGAGCACCGACTACACCTCCTGGACGATACGTAAAGAACGCCGGACTCTGCATTATGGATAGTATCCCCGATCTCCCGCAGTATCGATGTCGAACGGATCGGCATCGAGAGAGTGATGGAGACACCCACATGGGACAGCTGGAAGGCAAGACGTCGGTGGTCACCGGGGGCAGCGCCGGTATCGGTCTGGCCACCGCCGTACGGCTGGCGGACGAGGGCGCGTACGTGTTCGTCACCGGCCGACGCGAGTCCGAACTGGAGGCCGCCGTCAAGACCATCGGAGCAGACCGGGCCACCGCGGTCGTCGGCGACATCTCGAAGCCGGAGGACCTGGACCGGCTCTACGAGGCGGTACAGGCGCGAGGCCAGGGTTTGGACGTGCTCGTGGCGAACGCGGCGGTCGGCGCGTTCGTGACGCTGGAACAGACGACCGAGGAGCACTTCGACCAGACCTTCGCGGTCAACGTCCGAGGCACGCTGTTCACCGTGCAGAAGGCGCTGCCGCTGCTCAACGACGGAGCCTCGATCGTCCTGGTCGGTTCGACGGCCGGCGACCGCGGAGTAGAGGCGTTCGGCGCGTACGCGGCGTCGAAGGCGGCCGTCCGGTCCTTCGCGCGGACGTGGTCCAACGAGCTCAAGGACCATGGCATCCGGGTCAACGTGGTCTCGCCGGCATGGATCGAGACTCCCGGGGGCACCGCCGCCTTCGGCGACGAGGAGACCGCCCGGGCCGTCAAGGCGAATGTCGCCGCGACCGTGGCCAAGGGCCGCATGGGTCAACCTGAGGAGGCCGCCGCAGTCGTGGCCTTCCTGGCCTCGGAACAGAGCAGCTACGTCGTCGGCGCGAACATCTACGTCGACGGTGGCACGAACCAGATCTGAGCAGGCACCACACGGTGGGTGCCATCTGAAGCGTTCCCGCTTCCATGCCGCTACCACTAGGAGCATTCGGTGAACCGCCCGTCGCATGCCTTGCGCAGCCAGGCGTAGTCGGCGAGCTTGGCCATCTTCGCGCGCAGCGGTTCCAGCTTCCCGCGCACCGTCACCTGAAGGCCCAGTTCCTCGCCCACCGCCCTTACCTGGACGGGGTCGCCGGCGGCCCGCACGATCGCCAGGATATTGCGATAGCCAGCGGGCAGCGCGGCCTCGTCCGGATTCTCGCAGCGGTGCGGGATCAGCAGGGCCGCCCGCCCCGCCACCCGGGCGGGAGTCGGGGCGACGGTCGCGGCGACCTCCGCCGCGGCCCGGTCCTTCTCGGCCAGCCGGTTCAGGACCTGCTCGGCGATCAGCACCTGCTCCCGCTCGGCCTGGACCTCCTGGAGTCGCTTGGCCAAATCCTCGGCCAGCGTGTCCAGTTCACTCCGGCGAGCCGTGATCCGCTCCAGCTCCTGCATGCCCACGCCCTCCCCGCGACATCCCCCTGCACCGACCCTGTGACGGATACAGGGAGCGGCACGGTCCTCGGCGCAGCAGAACCCGGCAACGCCTCAGGCCGGCAGGTCAGACGATCTTCACCGCGGACACCCGCCGACGACCAGCACGAGTATCCCGCCTGCCCCTCACACCAGACCCGTGACCTGCGAACTTCACGTTGCACAGACCTCACTGCAGATACATCCCACCGCACCATGCATCCGGCATGCCTTGAATCTGAAGGGTCAGATCCGAGCCGGGATACATCGTCGCGGTCCTGGCGGCGGCCGGGTTCACCCGAGGCGGTGGCCCTAAGGGTGATGTGCGCCCACAAACGCAGGCCCCAGTGTGCCATCGCGGTCGCCTCGCACCGGGGATCCCGGACACCTTCCATCGCAGACGGCCAGCCACCCCGAAAGCATCAGTGACGACCAACGCCGCTTCCTCAACAGAGGCATCCTGCTTGAGCTTTGGCCAGTACTCGGCAAGCTCATCAGCACCGCCATCAAGGACGTCCGAGAGGAAGGGTTCCCGACGCTACAACCATGATCAACATCCCGAACACTCCCCCAGCGCCGCCACGGTAAGCATTCTCATTGCATCTGCGGAAGTCTCACGCAACCTGCAGGACCGCAGGTCAAGCTGCTCATACAGGGTCCAGAACCCGTCGCAATCGACTTACAGCACCACAGGTCAACGGAATGCAGTCACGGCAACAACGGTGAGACCTCACAACGAAGACGGTGAACGTAAGGCACGTGACAGAGTTCGTCAACGGCGCCAGGGTGTGAAGCAGCCAGGTGCGGCGAAGGCCGGTGGGGCCCGCTGGACAGGCTCCACCGGCCTCCGTGCCAGCACCGTCGAGGTGCTCTTGGTCAGGCGTCGGTGCGGACCGTCCGCAGGGCCTTCGTCCAGCTCACGAGCTGGTCGAGCGTGGTGTCCAGGGCCGCCTTTTGGTGGTCACCGGGCTTGAACATCGAATAGTTCTCGAAATCCGTGGCGAGGGAGAGCGCGACCTGCGCCCGTACCGTAGCCACCTGCAGCTCGGCCATGATCAGACGCAGGTGCTCGACAGCACGGGCGCCGCCGACGCTGCCGTAGCTGACGAAGCCCGCGGCCTTGTTGTTCCACTCGCCGTACACGAAGTCGATGGCGTTCTTCAGCGCGCCGGAGGTCGAGTGGTTGTACTCGGGGGTGACGAAGAGGTAGCCGTCGAAGGAGGCGACCTTCTGCGCCCACTCCTGGGTGTGGACGTTCGCGTACTGGCCCATGGACGCGGGGACGGCCTCGTCCAGGTGCGGCAGCTTGAAATCGGCGATGTCAACGAGTTCGAACTCCGCGTCATCGCGCTGAGACGCGATCTCCTGAGCCCACCTGGCGACGGCCTCGCCGTTACGGCCCGGACGGGTGCTACCCAGAATGATCGCGATCTTCACACTCATGGCTTGCTCCAAACTTGAGATATCAGCCGTACGCGTCCGCGCAGTCACCCTGAGGTCGATTCGGCCGACCATCAGCCGCATCGGCTGACATCGCGTCACGAGTGGGCTCGGCCTCCGCATGAAGACGGTTCGCGGCCTCGGTGGCGGCGCATCCGATCAAGTGGATGACGCGTCAACCACATTAGCATCGACACTTGATGCGTCAACCAGATGCGTCATGGCTCCACTCCACAACACCACTGACATGGGAGGCAGTTGACCGCCTGCACCTCATCGAGGGACCCGACTGTTCGAGCCGCAACCAGAACGTCCCGACGCGACCTGACGCAGTCGGGTCCGCAATGCACCGGTCGCCCGACAGCCGACCGTGAGGGGTGAACGCTCGTACGTCCCCCTCGGACTCGGATCGAGGCCCTTTCACCTGCCTTTCCGGGACGGCCCGACCTTCAGCCGGGAAGGAGTGGATCCCCGGACAGGAGCCACGAAGCGACGGAGTTCCCTACGCGTATGTCCCGACCTGCACCTTCGTGATGCGGTCAACCAAATGCGGGCATGAACAGCAGGGGTCGGGATGGGTGAGGTGGAGTACGCCCGGTACACGTACGAACTGCCCGTGTCGTCCACTGCGTTTGCCCGGCTGGGGCCGAGTGGTCGCGCTGCCGCCGGGCGTGGAATGAGTGCGTGGCGATGTCCGCAAAGGCAGTGGAGCAGGGCCCGCGTCCAGGCAACGCTCCACCGCGTCACCCTCAACGTACTCGGCGCCGGCGGCGAACTCGACCGGTCGCGATGCGCGATCGCCTCCGTCAGCCTTCCGGCTGCGAAAGGGTGCCCTCGACCGGACCGAACCCGACCGACCGCGGCAAACTGGAATCGAAAGTACCCCTGACCACAGGCCGGAAGGGGATCCCACCGTCGCTGGGCGCCTCGGCCGCCGACAGGCACGACAGTCAGGGCCTTCAGCCGCTCGTGCGCGGCATCTCGCCTATTTCTCCTTGTCGTGCGGCAACGCGCCGTTTACGGTCGTCCGCCGCTGCATCGAGCAGCAGCGTCCGCCCTCAAGTGCACGTCGGAGGAGCCTCGTAATCCATTCACCCCCGGCGGGAACAGGAGGACCTTCTGCAAGGAACCCGGTAAGCCAACCTGCCGGAAACCAGGCGAAGTAAGCCAGGAATCCCTCTGCCAGGAGAGGGAGAAGTCAGCAGGGCTACTCAGCCGAGCTGCGTCTTGAGCCACCGCAGGACATCAGGTGTGACCGGGTCAGTTATGTCGGCGAACTCATCGTGCCGCTTGAGGAACTTGGCGACGTAGGGGCAGACCGGGACGATCCGCATTCCGGATGCGCGCACGTCGGCAAGTGCCTGCTGGACCAGTTGTGGGGCCAGTCCCTGGCCTGCGAAGGCCTCGTCGATCTCCGTGTGGAAGAAGACACGTTGCACGCCCAGGTCACGGTAGGCGGTCAGACCGGCGCGTGGGCCGTCGACCAGAATCTCGTACCGGCGACCGGTGTCCGCACGCTCGACGACCGTGGTGGTGGAGGGCTCGCTCATGGGGTGCCTTTCGCAAGGAAGGTCAGTGGGCCGGCGGGTTCCGGCGCGGTGTGATGACGGCGTTCGGCAGGGCCGGTGCGGGCAGGGGGCCGCCGGGAAAGTCCTCGATGACACCGAAGCGGTCGGAGGAGGCTTCCCACTCCTCGCGGGCTTTGACTATGTCCTCGTGACTGCGGCCGACGAAGTTCCACCACATGACGATCTCCTCTCCGAAGGGAGGTCCTCCGATGAGGATGGCCCGCGCCGGAGCGTCGGTCTCGTTCACCATCGTCAGAGTTTCGGGGCCGCGAGGGACGTAGCCGAGTTCGGCAGGCCGCAGCACAGTGTCGACCATGCGGATGTCTCCGCGGTCCACGAGGAGGCCGTGCTCAAAAGCCGTGTCCACGGCGAGCGTGAGCGTCACATGGGGTTCGATGACGATCTCGGCGCCGAGCAGCGGCGTGAAGGCCCGGGCCGGAGAGGTCCGGCCGACGAGCGAGCCCAGAAAGACCCTGATCTCGGCGCCGTCGACCTGCGCGGGTTCGGGCACGTAGTGCTGGAAGTCCCGGGCGGTGTAACGGTGTTCCTCCGGCAGCGCGACCCACAACTGGACGCCGTGGAGGACAGTGGTGGTCGCGGTGGAGACCTCCGAGTGGGCGATGCCGTATCCACCGGTCATGAGGTTCATCTCACCGGGCCGGATCAAGGCGTGGGTGCCGAGGGTGTCGCGATGTTCGAGCTCTCCACTGAAGAGCCAGCTCACCGTCTGCAGTCCGGTGTGTGGATGCGGGGGCATGTTCATGCCCCCCGAGACGGCGACCTGGTGTGGGCCGTAGTGATCGGCGAAGCACCAGGCACCGATGAGTGTGCGCTGCCGCTGGGGCAACGTCCGCCGCACACGCATCGCGCGTGGACCGCCGAGAGGGACCTCGCGCGCCGACAGGACATCCACCCTGGGGGCTCCTGCCGGCCGGTCGCTCTCGACGAGCGCACCGCAGCGCAGAGCCGCGACATCGGTTTCCGCGTTGCTCATCGAGAGCACCTCCCGCACAATCTTGTTGTCACATCAACTAGGATGCCACAGGGCAGGCCGATGGCCAAAGCACCCGCACGAACACAGGCCACTCCGAGCGTGGCCCGAAGGAGGCCCCGACGTGAGCGACCCCACCCCCATCCCCCCGCCCCGCCCCGCCCCGAAGGATCTTCATCGACAAACAGAGCCCCAAGGCCTTCCATGCTCTGGTGCAGGTCTCGGAGGCGGTTCGGGCAACAGCCTCCGAGGCCGGGCTCGACCGCACCACCGTGGAACTGATCAACGTCCGCGTGTCGCAACTCAACGGCTGCGCCTACTGCCTCGATGTGCACATCACAGCGGCCCTGCGCGCCGGTGAATCACCGCGGAGACTCGGAGTCCTGAGCGCATGGCGGGACACCGGCCTGTTCGCTCCCCCGGAGCGCGCCGCCCTGGCGTTGGCCGAGGCCACAACCGATCCGGTGAACGCCGCGACCCAGACATCGGCCTTCGAGGCCGCCCGACAGGTTCTCTCCGAGGACCAGATCTCAGCCGCGATCTGGGTGGCGGTCACCATCAACGCGTTCAATCGCGTATCGATCATGAGCAAGCACCCCGTACCACCGCTTCACAAGAAGTAGAGGCGGCCCGCTCGCCCCACCGCTGCGTCACGGGGAGGTGTCGTGACGACCGCTAGAACCCAGAGGGCAAGCCGGGTTCCAGGATGTACGTCATCTCGTACGTGAACCGCTCAGTGCTGATGCCTGCCTGATCCCACGGAGGCCTGGGCACAGTGGATTGTCCCAGCGCTCGTCAGACCGCTGGGACATGAAACCGATCTCGATCTCGCTGTGGACGGAGTCTCAGGGGCGGGGCAGGTTTCGCAGGTTGGCGCGGGCCAGGTCGAGCATCTTGCCGACACCGCCATCGAGCACCGTCCGGCCCGCGGCGAATGCGAATCCCTTGACCTGGGCGGCCGAGACATGCGGCGGGATCGACAGCGCGTTGGGGTCGGTCACCAGGTCGACCAGGAACGGTCCGTCGTGGGCGAGCGCCCGCTTGAGTCCCTCGACGACATCCCCGGGGCGCTCGATGCGGATCGCCTCGATGCCCGCGCCGCGGGCGATCGCCGCGTAGTCCACCGGCTCATGGTCGGTCTCGTGATCGGGCAGTCCTTCGACCAGCATCTCCAACTTCACCATGCCCAGGGAGGAGTTGTTGAAGACGATCGTCTTCACCGGCAGATCGTGCAGCTTCACTGTGAGCAACTCCCCCATCAGCATGCCCAGTCCACCGTCACCCGACATCGATATCACCTGGCGGCCGGCGTATGCGAACTGCGCGCCGATGGCGTGCGGCAGCGCATTGGCCATAGTGCCGTGCAGGAACGAACCGATCACCCGACGCCGTCCATTGGGGGTCAGATAACGCGCCGCCCACACATTGGACATGCCGGTGTCCACGGTGAACACCGCGTCGTCGGCCGCGAGTTCGTCCAGGACGGAGGTCGCGTACTCCGGGTGGATCGGGGTGTGCCGCTCGACGTCGTGGGTGTAGGCGGAGACCACCTTCTCCAGCGACTTGGCATGCTTGTGCAGCATCCGGTCCAGATAGGTACGGTCCCGCTTCGCCTCGATCAACGGCAGCACAGCCCTCAGCGTCTCCCGGACGTCTCCGTGGACCCCGAGTTCCAGCACAGTGCGACGGCCGAGCCGGCCCGCATCGTGGTCGATCTGCACGGTACGCGCCTGCGGCAGGAAGTCGTTGTACGGGAAATCGGTGCCGAGCAGGACGACCAGGTCCGCCTCGTGCATCGCGTCGAAGCAGGCGCCGTAGCCCAGCAGACCGCTCATGCCCACGTCGTACGGGTTGTCGAACTGGATCCACTCCTTGCCCCGCAGGGTGTGCCCGACGGGGGCGGCAGCCTTCTCGGCGAGCGCCATGACCTCGGCGTGCGCGTCCCGCACTCCCGCACCACAGAACAGCATCACCTTCCGTGCCGCGTTCAGCCTCTCGGCCAGCGCCCGAACCTGTCTGTCCGGCGCGACGACGCGGCCGCGCTCAGTGACCAGGTCGCTGCTTCCTGTCGGGCGAGTCGCCTCGTCGTGCGCGACGTCGCCCGGTATCACCAGGACCGACACGGCGCTGTTTCCCAGAGCCCGCTGCATGGCGATCCGCAGAACCCGGGGCATCTGTTCGGGGGTACTGATCATCTCGCAGTAGTCACTGCACTCGACGAACAGCCTTTCCGGGTGCGTCTCCTGGAAGAAGCCGGTACCGATCTGATGGGACGGGATGTGCGAGGCGAGCGCCAGCACGGGCGCACCGGAGCGGTGCGCGTCGTACAGTCCCTGGATCAGGTGGGTGTTTCCGGGGCCACAGCTTCCGGCGCACACCGCGAGCCTGCCGGTCAGCTGTGCCTCTGCTGCCGCGGCGAAGGCGGCGGCCTCTTCGTTCCGTACATGCACCCACTCGATGCCGTCGGTACGACGCACCGCGTCGACCACCGAGTTCAGGCTGTCACCCACCACGCCGTAGATCCGCTGCACGCCCGCCTGGCGCAGAACGTCCACCATCTGCTGGGCCACGGTCAGATTCCGCATCGCCGGACTTCTCCCCTCGGGCTGTACACCTGTCCCACATGACTCTCGACAGCCTCAATGTAGTTGATGAATCCACTATCAGAAGCAGGGGCGCCCAAGCTCGCCACCGAGGACGGCTCACTGATCGTTTCAGAAACGGGTACTGCGGCTTCTCGACCAGGCACGGCCGAGAGAGGCCGGGCCCGGTAGCCGGATGCGGGCTCTCGGGCTCTCGGGCTCTCGGGCTCTCGGGCTCTCGGGCTCTCGGGCTGGGCACGGTGGGCGCGCGATCCAACCGTAGCCAGGGAGCCGGGGCGGGTTCCCTGTCCGCCCGGCTGGACCTCTGTCAGGCGCGCCGAGCCTCGGCCGGCTGGGCGGAGGTCTCACTGCCCAGACCCAGGCTGCCGTATGCGATCGAACGGTGCATGAGTGTGACGGCGATCCACAGCCCTCGACCACGACCTCATCGCCACTGCCGTCCACGTCTCTGGCATGGGACCTCGCGGCGGTTGGGACGGCGGCCGCACCGCTCCCGGCACCCCGCAACAGTGCGTGGCGCACCTTGCTCGCGCGACAGGTCGTGACCTGGCGCCGGGACTACTAGGGGAATCGCTTCTACGCGATCGACCGGGCCTTGCCACACGGGACCGGTTCCACACCGAAAGAGCGGAGTTGTTCATGGTTGCGTTCGCTCGCGGTGCCGATGGCACGCGCCCCGCGAGCAATGATGGAGGCCCTCAAGGGCCTCGTCACCGGCGCTGAAGGCGGTCACGCCCTCGCCGACCTGGTCGACCGCACCGGCCACGTCGGAGCCGAGACCGCCCGGGAGATCGACGATGCGCAGCACGTCAGAGGTGGCGTACTCGGAGAACCGCACGGCCGTGTCACTGACCGCAGGGCCCCGCGTGGTCGCAGTACGGCTGGAGGCGGCTCTGCCCGCAGCCGCACAGCATGACCCTGGTCTCGGCGCGTGCGCCCTGCGCCGTGTCCACACTCAGCTCCCCGCGCACGGTCAGCTGCCCGGTGGCACTGCGGGTGATCGTGGTGGGCTGGTCGGGCGTTTCCTCCACGCCCTCTACGAGTTCGTACTGGAGCGCGCCGGAGGGACAGCGCCGCACCACTTCAGCCAGGCGCTCGGCCGTGGATCCATCCGGCTGGATCCACGGTCGCTTCGTCGTGTCGAACACCTCGGGCAGGCCATGGACGCATTCGGCGGCGTGGAGGCAGCGCCTGGCCTCGAAGGTCACCGCGATCGACTCCGCCCGGTATGTCTTCCGCTCTGATTCGCTGCTCATGCCCGCCTTCACTACCGCCACGCTCGGCTCTTCAGTCACTGACCTTGCTGCGGGACTGGTACAGCAGGTCCTGGTACTCCGGGTGCCGGCTGATCCAGCCCGCGAAGAAGGGGCAGGTGGCCAGCACCCGCAGGTTCGCGGCACGTGCCTCGTCAAGGGCTGTGCGGGCCAGCGCGGACCCGACTCCCGCGCCCTCGTACTCCGCCTCGACCTCGGTGTGCACAAACGCCACGAGCTCCGTCGTACGGATGTATTCCGCGACGCCCGCCACCTTGGGCTCTCCATTGACACGGGCCTCGTAGCGCTTCGCCTCGGGCACGTCGCTCACTTCGACCGTCATGTGTCCTCCTTGTGGGGCCTGATCCCGCTCAACTCGGCAGAATCCCGCCGGCCGGGACATCAGCCTAACCTCATCAGGTTGATGCATCAACTTAACAGTCGACGAGGAGGCGAGCACGCGGTGCATGAGAATCCGCCGACACGGCGATCCGCCGTGACCAGTTCGGGCATTACTCGACCTCACGGCCGACAATTTCCTGGAACTCGCCCTGCAGGAGACGCGGATCGCACCACTCGCTCGTAACTTCGAACCAGACAACTTCGATACGTTCTCCACCCGTCCGACGGGCATCGACCGGCACCTTCCTGCTCGCGCACCAAGGCCGGGTCTGCACCGAAGCGCCTCGGTCACGACCGACGCGGCTTCGTCGAGGGGCACGTTGCCCCCACCGCGAGTGGATGAGCTGTCAACAATTTCGTTAGACTGCCCCCATGGACGCACCGCCGCGCTGGCTCGATCCAGAAGAGAAGGCCGCCTGGGACAACTTCATCCGCATGCAGGAGAAACTCGTCGGACGGCTGTCCCGCCGCATACAGACCGACTCCGGAATGTCCGCCGCCGACTACGTCGTGCTCGTCAGCCTTACCGAAAGAAGCGACGGGCGGATGCGCTTCCTAGACCTGGCCAACCTCGTAGAGTGGGAAAAGAGCCGGATGTCCCATCAGGTCACGCGGATGGCGAAACGCGGGCTCGTGTCCAAGGAGGAATGCCCCGACGACGGACGCGGAGCTTTCATCGTCGCCACCCCGGGCGGTTACAAGGCGATCGAAGAGGCCGCACCCCAGCACGTCGAGCACGTCCGCCGCCTGTTCATCGATGCGCTGACCCCGAACCAGCTCAGCACACTCGCCCGGATCAGCAAGCGTGTCCTGGACCACATGGAGAAGCAGCCGGACTGACGGGGCGAGGGGATGCAGTTCCCTGGATCACGGGACGGCAGCCTTTAGCAGCCCGGCGGGGACGTCCTGGCGTGCGGGCCGCCTGCCGGGTTCGCGGCGGGCGTGCTCACCGCTGAGCCACTCGTCCGGGGCCAGAGGGTCGGCCGGCAGGCCGAGCATTCCGCGGGCCTCTTCAAGCGCCGGATGGTGTCTCTTGCCAGGGGCCCTCGGAGGCCATGCCCTACGTCCCGGCCGATGGGACAGTTCCTCGCTGGGAGTCAGTCACCCGTCGGTACGGGAGCTGGGACCGGACCCAGGTAGAACCGTGACCGGGCGATCCGTCCGTCTCGGATCCAAATGATGGCAGACCCGCCCAGCACCACCGTCGCGCCGTCCGGCCCGGTACCCACCATCTCCCACTCTGTCCAGAATTCCGGGCCTGCGGTGGCACGGCGCAGGAGCTGTGCCCGTATGTCAGGAAGCCGGCCGTAGATTGCGGTCCAGTTGGCGAGCACATGCTCGTTGCCAGTGAACCCTTCCGCTGGGCGATGCGGCACCTCGGCTACGTAATCCGGGGTGAAGCAGTCCGCCACCCGCTGAGGATCATGCGAGTTGATCGCGTCCCTGAGACGCTCGACCGGGTCCTGTCGGCTCATCGTGCTCATCTCCATGTCGTCCGTCATCGGCTCTGTCCCTACGGTGTCTTCCGGTCATCGGACTCCCGGCACTACCGGAACGCATGGCCGCGGTCAGGCGGCGCGGGTCACCGGCTCGGTCGCGGCGACGCCGTCCCCTCTACAGAACTGCAGCCGTGGTCGCGCCACATCAGTGGAAGAGCTGCTCTGGCCGTTCGACGCGGTCAGGTCACCATTGACGGCGATGTGCGCGCCGTTCACGTACGAGGCGCCGTCGCCGGCGAGGAACGCCACGACAGCGGCCACCTCAGCGGGATCGCGGGCCGGCCCATGGGCACGCGGTCGTCGAACCGGTCGCGCAGCAGCGTGCTTTGGGCGAGCGCTGTCCGGATCTCCTCGCTGCTGGTCGTCACACCGGGATGGACCGTGTTGACCCGGATCTCCCGGCCGTGGTCGAGGGCCATCGCATTGGTCAGGTTGGCCACCGCGCCCTTGGTCGCGTTGTAAGCGGCCTGCGTCCAGTCACCGCGCGCGTCGCCCACGGATCCGATGTTGACGATGCACCCGCGGGCCGCGCGCAGGTGGGCAAGGCGGCCCGGGAGGCAAAGAACGGGCCGTCGACGTTCACACTCATCATGGCGCGATAGGCATCCTCGCCGGTGCTCTCCACGGTGCCCGGCTGCGCCAGCCCTGCGTTGCTGACGAGGACGTCCAGATGCCCAAACCGCTCGGCCACCCCGTTCATGAGCGCCGTGACGGCGGCCAGATCGGAGACATCGCCGACCCACGGGTGCATGTCACCCCTGTCCGGACCGCTCTCGACAGCTGGCGCAAGGTCGATTCGGTACGCCCCACCAGTACCGTGGTGTATCCGTCGGCGGCGAAGCGGTGCGCGATATGGACGCCCAGCCCTCCCCCGGCGCCGGTGATCACGGCCACGCGGCCGTTCTGGTCGTTCACCACGTCCTCCTGATGTGTGGGCTTCAAACACTAGGAAGATCACGGAAGTTCCGGCATGCATCAGGACGACAACCGACCTGAGCATCGGCGACAAACACATCCTGGAAGCAGATTGTCCAGTCGGAAGATGTCAACGATCACCACTGGACTGGACCCCCGACCGGCGACCGACGACCGACGACCGACGACCACTCTCCCAAGCCCCGGTCGGCCCGGTTGTGGACCAGGCACCAGTTCGCTGACCTGCGGCTGCGCCAGCCTTGCCACGATCTGGTTGACATGACAACCATGAGGGTGCCATGTTTACGTATCAACTAGATCGGCGGAGGTGGTGTAGGTGACAAAGGGGACTGCGACACGAGTCCTGCTGTTCGGGTTGAAGAGCGGAGGTCATACCTGCACCTGCTGAGCGGGCGGGAGAGCGAAGGCCAGGTCGGCCGGCACGGACGTCCTGCCCGGTCGTCACGAACCATGCACCGCCGCACCCCCGACACAACGAAAGCGTTGAACGAAGTGAACACGATGGATGTCTCGCAAATCGAGTTCGGCATCGACAGTTTCGGGGACCGGCCCCGAAACGACCAGGGCATGATCGTCTCGCACGCTCAGGCGATCCGCGCCACAGTGACCGAAGCGGTCCTTGCCGACCAGGTCGGTATCGACGTTGTCGCGTTGGGCGAGCACCACCGATCCGAGTACGCGATCTCCAGCCCCGAGACAGTACTGGCGGGCATCGCGACGGCCACGGAGCGCATCCGGCTCGCCTCGGGCGTGACAGTGCTGTCCTCGGACGACCCTGTGCGCGTGTTCCAGCGGTTCGCCACGGTCGACGCGCTCTCCAACGGCCGCGCCGAGGTGATCCTCGGACGTGGTTCCTTCACCGAGTCGTTCCCCCTGTTCGGGTACGACCTGAAGGACTACGAGGTGCTGTTCGAGGAGAAGATCGACCTTTTCCACCGTCTCCTGGAAGAGGGGCCGGTCACCTGGGAAGGCACCACGCGCGCCGCCCTGCACAATGCGGACGTGTACCCGAAGACCGATTCGGGACGCCTCAACACCTGGGTAGGGGTTGGCGGGACACCGAAGTCCGTGCTCCGCACCGCTCAATACGGCTTCGGGCTCATGCTGGCAATCATCGGCGGCGCCCCCGACCGGTTCGCGCCCTACGTGGATCTGTACCAGCGTGCCAGCGAGGAGTTCGGCACGACCGCGCAGCCGGTCGGAATGCATTCGCCCGGCTTCGTCGCATCCACCGACGAAGAAGCCAAGGAGCTCTTCTACCCTGGGTTCAAGGAGATCCGCGACCGGATCGGGGCGCAGCGCGGCTGGCCGCCGCTCCGCCGGGAAGAATTCGCCGCCGAGGTGGACCGCGGATCGTTGTATGTCGGCTCGGCCGAGACGGTCGCGACCAAGATCGCCCATGCTGTCCGGGTACTGAACGCGGGCCGGTTCGACATGATCTACTCCGCCGCCGGCACCGTTTCAGCCTCCGCACGTCTACGTTCGGTCGAGTTGTACGGCACCCAAGTCATCCCTCGGGTCCGCGAGCTTCTGACCGAGCAGCCCGCGGCCACGTCGGGAGCGACACGATGACCGCCCCCGCCACCACTATCGGGATTCTGGGAGCCGGGAAAGTCGGCACCGTCCTGGCGCGCTTGGCGGTCGCCTCCGGCTGTCGAGTCCTGATCTCCGGGTCCGGTGACCCCTCCAAGATCGCGCTTGCCGCCAAGATTCTCACCCCTGGAGCGACCGCCGTGTGGCCGGCCCAGGCCGCGGGTTCCGCCGACGTGGTGGTCCTGGCTCTCCCGCTCGGCAAGCACCGCAACCTCCCGGTTCCGCAGTTGGAAGGAAAGCTGGTCATCGACGCGATGAACCACTGGTGGGAGGTCGATGGTCCCCGCGCCGCGATCCTCCCGCCCGATACCTCATCGAGCGAATTCGTGCAGCGGTTCCTGCCGGGCGCGCGTGTCGTGAAAGCCCTCAACCATATGGGCTACCACGACCTCGAGGACGAGGCTCGTCCAGCCGACAGCCTCGGACGCAAGGCCATCGCGCTCGCTGGTGACTCGCCCGAGGATCTCGCCGTCGTGTCTGCGCTGATAGACGCTCTCGGATTCGACCCACTCACCATCGGCGACCTCGCGGCGGGCATCCGGCTCGAACCCGGGACCCCCGCCTTCGGAGCCAATGTCGACGCCGACCGGCTTCGCGCGCTTACCGCCACCCCTGCTCCGACAAGACTTCTTGAGCACTCGTAACAGAAAAACAGAATCGACTCGGTCGAATTGGAGAACTGTGGCCATGCCGTGACTCTCCCCAAAGAAGGACAGTCAGATGACTCAGGAATTGACTGACGACACCAGTGCATCTGTGACGGTCGATCTCGATCTGGCAAGCCCGATCAGCTGCTACACCATCAGACGCGCCGACAAAATACCCGTAGGCACGGCCGACTTCGTCGTCATATCCGATGTACGCGAAGAGCGGATATTCTTCCATACCGAGGTGTGCCAGGTTTTCGATGGACGTGATCTGGTTGAGCTTCTGGTGTGCAAGGCACTCACTGACAGCATTCGCGAAAATGCCACCGTCGTGCCCCTGTGTCCGATGTTTGCTCGTCACCTGCGGGTGCACAGCGACAAATTTAGCGCGAGTGGCGGTGTGTTCCGCCAGCCGACACCTGACGACATAGGAGTAATCACGCGCGCCACGCTCGGCGAAGCGTGAAGATTGCAATTACGCATGGGGGACGAATGCGGCCAATAATTCCGGACTATCTTGCTGAGGTGCTCGGAGATGTGGAGTCGGACACGTCCGGAGAGCAGGCGGGATACATCCCTGAGCTTGCGGCTGCGGATCCCGAGCACCTCGGCGCGGCCTTTGCTATGCTTGACGGAAAGGTATATGGCGCCGGTGACATCGATATCGAGTTTACGATCCAGTCGATCTCCAAGCCGTTCGTATATGCCCTGGCACTGTCTGATCGCGGATTCGGCTCCGTGCTCGCCAAAGTTGGTGTCGAGCCCTCTGGAGAAGCGTTCAACGAGATATCACTCGAAAGCGGTACCGGGCGACCTCTCAATCCCATGATCAACGCTGGTGCGATCACCGTTCACTCACTGGCCGGCGCAGAGGACCTGAATCCGTCAGGCCGGGTGGAGCGCGTGCTCCACGGCCTCTCAGCGTTCGCCGGTCGTCGACTGGAGATGGATGAAACGGTATACGCGTCAGAGATCGAGAACGCGCACCGCAACCTCGCCATTGCACACATGCTCCGCAGCCACAACATCCTCACCGGGGACGCGAGAACCATCGTGGACGGCTACACCCGCCAGTGTTCCGTGCTTGTCACCACGCGAGATCTGGCCATGATGGCCGCGACGTTGGCCAACCGCGGGACAAATCCCCTCTCGGGTGAGCAGGTGGTGCCTGAAGCGGTGGTGCGTCACGTGCTGAGCGTCATGTTCAGCTGTGGAATGTATGACGCCGCTGGTGACTGGGCGACCCAGGTCGGAATTCCGGCAAAGAGCGGAGTGGCCGGGGGCCTGATCGGCGTGCTCCCCGGACAGATCGGCATTGCCACGTTCTCACCACGCTTGGACACTCACGGGAACAGCGTCCGCGGGGTGTCACTGTTCGAACGATTCTCTTCAGACACGGGTCTACACGCGATGGAAGTTCCCGCCGCTGCGCTTGCGGTCGTGCGATCCAACCATGTCGTGGGCAGCGGACCGAACGCGCTCCGGGTTCTGCAACTGCAAGGTGGACTCGGCTTCGCCGGAGCCGAGCGAGTGGTCAAGGAAGCCGTGGACACCTCGCCTTCGGAAGTCAGAGTGGCTTTGGACCTGACAAGGGTCTATTCGATCAACGACGTGGCGCGGCGCATGCTACTCGAGGTCGTACGCCGGCTGACGCTGAGCGGTCACGACGTCTACCTCGTCGATCCAGAATCGATCATGCCGGATCCCGATCCCGGCGATGGCGGCCGAGTCACAGTCGTGGATAACGTGGATCAGGCCGCGAGTCCGGCGCGGGCCGGCTCGGCACAAGAGCCGGTCTCATACGGAAAGAAGAAACCTCTGACCCACCCCCGATAACGCACAGTTTCCACACAAACACATGGGTCGGCATTCATTTTCGTCGGTCGGAAGGGAAAGAAATCATGGGTTACATCAGCGTAGGCACGGAGAACAGCACGCCGGTCGAGCTCTATTACGAGGATCAGGGTTCTGGACAGCCGGTCGTCCTGATCCACGGGTATCCACTGAACGGACACAGCTGGGAACGTCAGACGCGCGAGCTGTTGGCCCAGGGCTATCGGGTCATCACTTATGACCGTCGTGGCTTCGGCCAGTCGTCGAAGGTGAGCTCCGGTTATGACTACGACACCTTCGCCGCTGATCTGAACACGGTCCTTGAGACCCTCGACCTGCGGGATGTCGTCCTTGTCGGCTTCTCGATGGGCACCGGGGAACTTGCCCGCTACGTGGGTCGCTACGGTCATGAGCGTGTCGCGAAGCTCGCCTTCCTCGCCTCACTCGAGCCGTTTCTCGTCGCCCGCGACGACAACCCCGGCGGGGTGCCGCAGGAGGTATTCGACGGAATCGCCGCGACCGCAAAAGCGGATCGATACGCTTGGTTCAAGCAGTTCTACGCGGACTTCTACAACCTCGACGAGAACCTCGGCACTCGTATCAGCGAGGAGGTCGTGACCGCTAGCTGGAACGTCGCGATCCGCAGCGCTCCGGTGGCTGCGTACGCGGTCGTACCGGCATGGATCGAGGACTTCCGCGCCGACGTCGAGGCGGTCCGCGCGAGCGGCAAGCCCGCACTGATCCTGCACGGAACAAACGACAACATCCTCCCGATCGACGTCACCGCGCGCCGATTTCACAAGGCGCTCCCCGAGGCCGACTACGTCGAGGTCGAAGGAGCGCCGCACGGCCTGCTCTGGACCCACGCCGACGAGGTCAACACCGCGCTGCGCGACTTTCTCTCGAAGTGACGGTGGACGACTGGCTGTTCTCCAGGCGACTCATCCTGACGCCGAAACCGCGTTATCGAAGTTGACGAGGCGTGTGTAGTGCCCGAGCTGCTGTTCAGGCGCTACACACGCCCTGCAGACGCAGGAGGGAGAAGCCGGGGGTGCGGCTGTTCTCAGGGGATGGCTTGACGGGCCTGCCCCCGCGAAGGACGAAGGGCGTCATCCACGACCGGGGCGCCCGCTACCTCGAGATCGACGAAGCCCTCACCGTCGGCAGCCAGGAGGCAATGTTCCTGACGCTCGGCGGAACTGGTCCGCGCAGGCCGTTCGTCGCGGGCGCCGGACCGCCTACCTGTACGCGAACTCGATGGGAGCCGCTCTACACCTCCGCGGGTTTCCGGACCAAGGACTACCTGACGAGCTCACGGCTCCGTCCGGCTCATCGTTCAAGAACCCCAACATGACGAGAGGAGTGTGACGACCATCATGACCACGAGCTCCACCGCGCTGGACCGTTACATGGGGCTGTCCGACCGGGCGGTCCATGACAAAGCGGCTCTGGACGAAACACTGGCGCTCTTCGCGGCGGACGCGACCGTCGAGATCGGCCCGGAGCCGGCGCAGGGCAGTGAGGCCATCGCCGCCTTCTACCATGCCCACTTCGCCGACCACGCCGAGATGAAGCACTTCTGGAACACCACGGTCTTTGATGACGGCACCCTCAAGGCCGAGTGGGTCTGCGCAGCACGCAAGACGGACGGCAGCCTCATCACCGTCGCCGGGGTAGAACACGCCACGCTCGACGCTCAGGGTCTCATCAGCCATCTCCGCAACGAGTTCACCCGTCTCCCCGGCTGAGCTGGCCCAGTCGCTATAGCTCCAGGCCTACTCCGCTTCGGCGGTGGAGCAAACGCGCGGCCTCCACGGCCTCCGGCCGACCACGGGCTCAGGGACGCAACAGGACTCCGGGGACCTCACGGGCGTCCCGTGAGGTCGGCGATCTTCCCAGCCCACCACGCCTGTTGGCGTCGGCAAGCACTGGGTGCGCCCCCTGGGTCGGCGTTGCCCGACGCTCCTGGTCGACCTGGACACCCGTCGGCCTCTCGATGTGTTGCCCGCAAAGGGAAGACGCCGCCCCGCCGGCCGCCTGGTTGCGCGGACACCCCGAGGTGGAGATCATCTGCCGAGACCGGGCCGGCGCCTACGCGGAAGGTGCGCGAGCGGGTGCCCCACAGGCCAGGCAGGTCGCGGACGGCTGGCATCTGCGGAGGAATCTCGCCGAGCCCTTGGCGAATACGGTCGGTGCCCATCACAGCTACATCCGGACCGCGTTCGCAACACCCCCGCTCACCAAGAAGGAGCCCACCGCGCAGGACCCGGCCACGAAGGAGCCACCAGCCGGCGGGACCGGGGCGGAGCCGCTGCCCATCAATCCAGTCACGTATCCAATCAGTCCTGCCCTCGTGTTCCGGGAGGATCGATCGGGCGCTGATCAACCGGCGAGTCGTCGCGATGCCCGCGTGCGCCATGGCAAGGACAGCCAGCCAGCAGACCAATCCCACACCTGCAATCCCAGCCTCCACGGCGACCCCAATCAGAGGTATGAAGAGGACCAGCGCCATCAGGGCGATCCCGGTCGGTATCGAAATGGCGCTTCGATCACTTTCGGCGAAGTCTCGTGCCTACTGCCCCGCCCTTAGACGATTGACGTAGGCGCCCGTCGGCGCAACCTTCCGTCGGTTCGGCAGTCTTACTTCCCGGGGTGCGCATGGCGACAGAACATCAGGTTGCCTTCTTCCTGAGAGAGCTGGAGACGGGCGACACCTGGCGACGGGCAGCAGCGGCGAAGGGGCTCGGCAAACTCGGCGGCACCGAGCACGCCGCGGTGCTCGTCCGGGCAGCCGCCGACCCCGCGCCCGAGGTACGGGAAGGCGCGGCGGTGGGCCTGGGCAGACTGGGGGTCCCCGAGGCCGGGGCGGAGGTCCTGCCCGCGCTGATGGGCGACGACGATCCGTGGGTGCGCAGACGGGCCTCATTGGCTTCGATCCGGCTCGGGCTGAGCGACCGCGAAGTCGTGGACGCCTATGCGCGACTGCTCGGCGACCCCGACCATCACCTGCGGATCAACGCCTTGGAGGCGTTGCGGGAGCTGGGCGTGCCCGGTGATGTTCCCGCGCTCGTCCGGCTGATGAGTGATCCGGCACACCGCCTCTCGGGTCCGGCGTGGGCCATGGTCTGGGACTTCCACAAGGACCCGGACGTCGAGGCAGAGCTGGTCCGTACGGCCCAGTGGGGCGAGGACGCCGTCCGTGCGCGCGCCCTGTTGATGCTGGCGGACCAGGCCACCGAACGGCTGCTGCCGTCGCTGTTGAGAGTTCTGACCGACGACCCTTCCACCGAGGTGCGCCGCGCCGTGGCTTTCCGACTGGCGCGCGTGAAACGGCCGGAAGTGCAGGACGCGCTGTTCGCGACTCTGGAGGCGGAGCGGGACCCGGAGATGGCCACACAACTGCTGTTCCTGCTCGAGGGATCGCGGGACGAACGGCTGCTGGAACTGGCATCCCGCTGGCTGAGCGAGGAGCGGGCCGGCCCGTCGGCCGCTGTTGCCCTGGGGTCCGTCGGCGGCAGGACTGCCACGAAACTCCTGCGGGCCGCACTCACCGACCCGGCAACGCCCACCTGCACACTCGCGGCAGCGGCCAAGGCCTACGGCGAGATGGGGAGATGGGACGCCGTGTGGCTGCTGCTCCCTCTGCTGGACCATGCCGCACCCGAGGTGTGCGGAGGTGCGCTGCGCGGCCTGGATGCCATGGCGGACGCCGGGTTTCGGCCGTGGGAACGCGCGGCGGTCGCCCGGGCACTGGTGGCCCGTCTCGGCGTCGACGCTACTCTGGTCTGGGTGGCAGAGAGCGTCCTCACCAATCTGGCGGAAGCCCTGCCCGGTCTGCGAGAACTGGTGGACCGGACCCCCTCCCCCTCTGTCCGTGCCGCCGCGCTGTCGCTCCTGGACCCGCACAATGCGACGGACTCCGGCACCCCGCACGATCTGCCGCTCTTCGTGCGGCACCTGGACGACGCGAATACGGGGGTGCGCCAGGCCGCCGTGCAGGGGATCACCCACTGGGTGGAGGAGACGGGCACACTCCCCTCGGGCGAGGAGCGGCTGCGCGCCCGGCTCACCGCCCTGGACTCGGACCCATCCGATTTCGTACGCGAAGCGGCGGCCCAGACACTGCGGGCCCTGGACGACTGCCGGAACAACTGACCACGCAGGGGTCACGGCGGCAACACCGGTGACACTCCCCACCCTTCACTCCGCAGCCGCCCAGCTCAGCACAGTCTCGGACTCGTACAACTCCAGCCACAGCTCCAGGTTCAGGTGACCTTTTGGGGAGGTCCCGCATACCGCGGGCGTCTGGTGCGGATCCATTCACATCCCGCAGTTCTCAATATCAGAACCAACAGCTGTTGGATTTCCAGATCGGCGATTTCTAGAGTGAGCACGCGACGCCGCACCGCGCACTCGCCAAGGCGTCCGGGAGGAGGAGACTCATGCAGCATCGCACCCCCGGCGACCGGCCCGGCTCCGCGATCAGCCCTACCCGTCGACTCGGCGTCGAAGTGATCGGTCCCTACCAGTTCCATCGTCCGACCCCACAGTCCCGGTCGGTGCAATACGGGCGTTGCTCGACGAGAGTGTCGTCATGATGGCCGGCATCTCCAACGCCGACGTCGCACAGATCGACGTAGCCCACGAAGTGCTCGGCGGTCGGCTCATGTCGGTGAAGAACCAGTTCTCGCCCGCCTTCCGCTCCAGCTGGGGAGAACTCGATCACCGCACCAAGCCCGGCCCCGCCTTCCTGTCCCGGAGCCCGCTCGGCAGCATCGCGAACGCGAAGGACCTCGCAGAACGTCACAGCGCGTTCCAGCAGGCCGCCGACGAGGCGGGCACCAGTGTCTACCGAGTCACGCCCGCCTGGGAGCTCGCGCCTGCGCCCGTCGTCATCCCGGTCACCTGGGCCTCTCGCTCCGCAAGCATCCGCGGCTCCGCAGCCGCGGCCGATCTGGAGCTCGCAGCTGACCAGTTCGTACTTCCTTCCGTCTGAAACGTTCAAGTCACAGCGAAAGAGTCACATGAAGACCTTCATCCTGCCCGGCACCAACATGGTGGTCCCCAACGTCGTCCTTGGACTGATGCGCATCCAGGACATGACCGACGAGGCGGTGCGCAGGCTCGTGAACACTGCGCGCGACACCGGCATCACGTTCCTCGATCACGCCGACGTTTACGGCTCGGACGACCACGGTTGCGAGCGTCGGTTCGCTGAAGCCATGAAGCTCAGCTCGTCGGAGCGTGAGCAGTTCGTCATTCAGTCGAAGGCCGGCATCGTCAAGGACGGGCCGTACTTCGACTTCTCTCATAACCACATCATCGAGTCCGTGAACGGTTCACTCCAGGCACTGGGCACGGACTATCTCGACATCCTGTTGCTGCACCGTCCCGACGCTCTCGTCGAGCCGGAGGAGGTGGCCCGCGCCTTCGATGAGCTGTCGGCGACAGGCAAAGTGCGTGCCTTCGGTGTCTCCAACCAGACCCCCCGACAGCTCGACCTGCTGCGCAAGCACGTGACGCAACCAATCGTGGCGAACCAGCTGCAACTGTCGATCACTCACGCGCCGATGATCGCGCAGGGCGTCGCCGCGAATATGCAGGGCCTCGATCAGTCGGTCGTACGTGATGACGGAATCGTCGACTACTGCCGCCTGCACGACATCACCATCCAGGCGTGGTCGCCTTTCCAGGCCGGATTCTTCGACGGCCCGTTCCTCGGTTCCGAACGCTTCCCCGAGTTGAACGCGGTGATCGACCGGCTGAGCGACAAATACGGCGTGCCGGCCGAGGCGATCGCGGTCGCCTGGATCACGCGCCATCCCGCGCAGATGCAGGTCGTTCTCGGCACGACCACGCCAGAACGCGTCACGGCCGCCGCGCTCGGTTCCGACATCCCGCTCACTCGATCCGAGTGGTACGAACTGTTCCGCGCCGCTGGTTACAGGGTGCCCTAGTTCTGCAACGGTGCTTGTTCTGAGTGCTGGGCAGTTTCAGGGGATGTTGCCGCGTCGTTTGTAGTGGCTGATGCGGGCGTGGTGCTGGCGTCGTCTCCGCCAGTGTGACCAGTGCAGAACGTCGTCGACCGCAGTGGGGCGGCGGCCCGTGAGGCGGGTGATCAGGCGTCGGATCTCGGCGAGACTGAGGTGGATGAGCTGGGAGGATCCGTTTCTGCTTTCTCCGTATCCAGTTGGCGGGCCCGCAGGACGGTGAGGCAGGCGTGGGCGGCCATGGCCAGGGTCATGCGGCGGTGCCAGCCGGGATAGCGGCGGGATCTGGTAGTTGTCGAGGCCGCACTCCTGCTTCGCGGTCTGGAATCACTCCTCCACAGCTCATCGGCTGCCCGCGGTGCGGATCAGCTCGTCCAGCGTGGTGCCGACGGGCAGTAAGGCGATGTAGACGGACTGGCGACGAGACCGTCACCGACCTCAAGATCCTCACCGGCCAACGCACGGACCTGGTCGCCGGGGCGCCGGTGGGCTCGTCGGCGAACAGCACCCGTGGGCTGGTGACCAGGGAGCGGGCCACGGCGACGCGTTGTCCCTGGCCGCCGGAGACCTCGCCGGGCCGTTTGCCCGACAGGTCGTCGACCTCCAGGCGCTCCATCCAGGCCAGGGCGGTGCGCTCGGCGTCCTTGCGGGAGGAGCCGTTGAGGCGCAGGGGCAGTGCCACGTTCTCGACGCAGGTCAGTTCCGGTACGAGCTGGCCGAACTGGAAGACGAAGCCGAACTCGGAACGGCGCAGCGCGCTGCGCTGGGAGTCGTTCATCGTGGCCATCTCGCGGCCGTTGTAGGTGATCGAGCCCGAGTCGGGCGGCACGATGCCGGCGAGACAGTGCAGGAGAGTCGATTTGCCGGAGCCGGAGGGGCCCATCACGGCGACGACCTCGCCCGGGTGGATGGAGAACTCGGCGCCGTCCAGGGCGTTGGTGGGGCCGTAGGCCTTGCGCAGGTCGCGGGCCACGAGCAGGGAGCCTACGGGGCTCATCGAGTCACCGCCTCAGCGAGCTTGCCGAGGCGCGCGGCGGTCAGTTCCAGCCACCGCAGGTCGGCCTCGAGATGGAAGAGAGCATGGTCACAGATCAGCTGGTCGGCGAGATCACCCTTGCGCTTGCGGTCGGTGAGGACGCGCATCATGCGCAGGTGTTCCGAGCGCTGGGTGTCGAGCATGTCGGCCGCGTCACGGTCCGTCAGAAGCGCGAGGACGATTTTCGTGTAGAGGGTCGACTGGAGATACGGCTCCGGCTTCTCCGGCGTCGCGAGCCACCGCTGGACGTCGGTGACACCGGCCTCGGTGATCGCGTACCGCTTGCGTTCGGGGCCGTCGCCCGCCTCTATCCCGTCGACCTCCACGAGGCCGTTCTTCAGCAGCCGGGACATCGTCGAATAGACCTGGCCGTAGTGGAGCGGCCGGTCGTGACCGAACTTCTCGTCGAAGGCCCGCTTCAGGTCGTAACCGTGACGGGGCCCGGACTCCAGGAGCCCTAGCAGTGTGTGACCAATGGACATGCGGAGCACTATACACACTGCGTATACACATGGTGTATACGCAGTGTGTGGACTCGTACAACGGTGTTGCGTTTCATCAACCGCTGCGCGGATGTGCCGCCACCTCACGAGCCGTTCGTGGCACCAGCGCATCCCACGGGCCTCGGTCTGCGCGGAAGCTCGAGGCTCGGGCGTACCAAGAGGTCACCGCGGAGCGGGCTCGCCCCACCAACACCAACGAGTGGCCGAGGTGATGGGTGTTGACGCTCGCGGGTGCTGGATGTCACCGGTCTGGCGAGAGGCATCAGGGCCCGTTCCTCAGAACGGCATACATCCAGCACCCGACTCGAACATCCCAAGAACTGCGTCACTCCCTCGGGATGCCCTTGGGAAGGGATTAGCTCTTCAGGTTGCTCCGTACGCGTGAGCCGAAGGACGGAAGTTGTCAGCAGAGGAGGCAGAAGATCCGGTGTACAGGACCGGTTGAAGCGGCCTGGTTGTCACAAGCAAGGCACGCGGCTTGTCACACATGCTCATTCGGCAGCCCTTCTGTCACCAGAAGCGAAGATCGACAGCTTCTCGCTTCCCGAGACGACATCCGGCGTCACTTCACCACAACCGCGTCCTGCTCCTGTGCGTCCTACTACTGAGCGTCGGCAGAAGTCGGCTACCCCGGGGGATCGGGACGCGAGTCATGCAGAAGTACGCGGTTATCCAGCACATCACACGGTTCTTCTGGCCCCCGCGTGGTGCAACACGGCAGCCGCCCACGTTCGCCCGGCAACTGGTGGGGCTCTGGCTGTTCGCGCTTGCCTTCGGGGCCGGGCTCACTGCGATCGGCTGGGACGAGGAGTTCGGCATGGTACTGCTGCTCCTCTTTTATGGCGACATCATCGACGGGGTGCGGTACCGCTGGACGGCCATACTGGCCGCGGTAACAGTCCTGTCGGTTGCCAGCCGGCTCACAAGAGCCGTCCTGCCCGGCTCCCTCGACGATGCCTGGGCGCAGAGCGTTGGCTCCGCTGTCGGTGTCACGCTCGGGCTGGCAGTGAGCGCCGTGATCACACGGCTTCCGGAACGCCGACCACATCGGCCCGCCGGGGGACACGACTCCGGGTTCAGCGGTCAAGGCTCTCCGTAAAGGGAGAGGGCCACCGACCTCGGGGACAACAAGCCTGCCTTTGTGACACCTATCGCGCTTCAGCTCAGCTCGGAGCCTCCTTCTCCCGTCCCGATGCTCTGTTCCTGCCCCATGAGCAGGTGGAGCAGGATGCGGAGAACGGGGCGAGGGAACTGGCGCGTCTCCTCCTGCAGGGCCACCTGGACCTGCGTGCCCGCCAGGAAGAAGCACACCTCACGGCCCTGGAGGCCGGGCCGCACTCACCGCGGGCCGCACCCGTCTGGAGAAGCAGCGCCGTCAACTGGCCACCGTGGTCGGGACGGTGACCATCACCCGGTGCGCACTGCGCGCCCCGAAGCAACCCAACTACTACCCGGCCGATGCGGTGTTGGGGCTCCCGGGTGGGCGTCACAGCCTGGGCCCTGCGCCGGCTGGCGGTGCTGGAGGCCGTCCGCGGCTCCTACGACCAGGCGGTCGAGACGGTCGGACGCCACTGCGGGACAGGTCCACTGGGCAAACGCCAGGCCGAACAGCTGGTGCGTGCGGCCGCGGTGGACATCGCCGCCTTCTATGCCGCCGCACCCCTCCTCCCACAGCCCACACGACGCTGCTGGTGCTCAGCGTCGACGGCAAGGGGATCGTGATGCTCCCCGGCCATGTGCGGGAGGCGACGCGCAAGGCCGCCGAGCGTGCTACCCGCACCTTCCGCACCCGTCTGTCCGCCGGGGAGAAGACGGGTCGCAAGCGGATGGCAACCCTGGCCGTGGTGCATGACGCGGACCCGGCGCCGCGCCGGCCGCATGACATCATCGCCCCGCCCGGCGGCCGCGCCACGGGCCGCATCCCGAGAAAGGGGCCAAAAGCCCGCGCGAAGTGGCTCACCGCTTCCGTCGAACACGACGCGGACCAGGTGATTGCCGCCGCGTTCGACGAGGCAGAAGCCCGTGACCAGCAGCACCAGCGATGCTGGGTGGTGCTGGTCGACGGCGCCGCCCACCAGCTGGAGTTGACCCAGAAGGAAGCCGACCGCCGGGCGGTCACGATCCATATCGTCCTCGACATCGTGCACGTCATCGAGAAGCTGTGGGCGAGCGCACGGTGTTTCCACACCGCCGCCGATCCCGCCGCCGAGACCTGGGCCGGCTTCAAAGCCGCCAGGATCCTGGCCGGCGACGCCTCGGGCGCCGTCCGTGACCTGCGCAGCGAAGCCGCACGCGGCCACCTCACCGACGAACAACGCGCCACGATCGACAAGACCTGCCACTGCCTGGAGAACAACGCCGCCTTCGTGCACTACGACCAGGCCCTCGAAGCCTGCTGGCCCATCGCCGGCGGCATCGTCGAAGGAGCCGCACGCCATCTGGTGGCCGACCGCCTCGACATCACCGGCAGCAGATGGAGCGTTCCCGGCGCCGAAGCCGTTCTCACCCTGCGTGCCCTCATCAGCAACGGCGACTTCCCGCAATATTGGATCTTCCACACCCAGCGGGAACGCGAACGTCTCCATCCTCACCCCGACCAGCACCACTACGAACTCAGAGCCTGACCCTCAAGCTCACTTCAGGAGAGCCGCGCCCGAACAGGATTGTCCCGTGGCTGGAGGAGAACGCCCCGGAAGTCGGTGGGGCCAGGTGATGATCCAAGCTGTCCGTCCCGGCCGCCCGTCCCAGTCACCCGTTCCAGGCCGCCAGCATTTCTGCTGGTCAGCGCCCGTTCCAGCGTTCCAGCGTCCCAACATGATCGTTTTTTGTGGCGGGCGGAACAGATCACGGAACAAGCTGTGGCCGTCCAAGCAGTCCGCTGGACGACCCACTTCCGCACCATGGAGATCTTCGATGCGTTCGCGACTTGCCGCCCGCTCCGCCCGCCTCGCCCTGGCCGTGGCCGCCGCGGCTGCCCTCGCTGCCACCGCGACCCCGGCCGCCACCGCCGACAGCGGAAGCACCGCCGCGCGGGCCTGTGCCACCAACGACCTGACCTTCAAGATCACCTCGAAGACGCAGGCAGGTGGCTACCTCCTCGTCACCGCCAAGGCCAAGTCCGGCATCACCTGCTACCTGGAGGGCGTCTTCCCCTCCGCGTCCTTCGGCTCCGCCGCCGACACCGAGCTGCGGCCCGTCGAGCACAGCGTCAGCGACGACGTCGTCCTCTCCGGCTCCGCCGCCGCCTACGCCGGCATCAACCCCAAGTCCACCAACAACGAGAACGGCAGGCTGTTCGAGAAGCTCCACCTCTCGGTCACAGGCGACGAGGACAACTTCGTCACCCTCGACCTCCCCCACACCGTCCAGGTCGACCGTCCCCTCGCCACCAACTGGCACGCCGACCCCGCCGACGCCGTCCCCTACAGCTGACCCCCGCGACGGGCGCCTCCACGGCGCCCGTCGACAACAGCGTCGCCCGTCTCCTGTCCTGGTGGCGGGCGACAGACAGCTAGCCAAGGAGTTTCCATCCGGCGGAAGTCCTCTTGCCGGGGTGGAGGCTCCTCTTCGTCTTGAACGGTGCGCGTCTCGGCCGGGCAGTCGCGTATGAGGTCCTGATCCGTATTACCTCACCAGCCAAGGTCGGCCCACAACGCTTGGCGTGGCCGTTGTCCCTGGCAGGTTGGGCCGCAATCCCCGCCTTCATCGGCGGCACCGTCGACTACCTCATCACCGTTCAGATCCAAACGCACCAAGCCCGCGACTTCCTCCGCTACGACCGGGCGCTCGCCCGGGGCCGGCCGATCGGCAGCGGCGTGATCGAGGGCGCGGCCAGGCATCTGGTCGCCGACCGCCTCGCGATCACCGGCAGCCGCTGGAGCGCCCCCGGAGCCGAAGCCCTCCTCCCACTCCGCGCGATCATCAGCAACGGCGACTTCACCGCCTACTGGCGCTGTCACGTGCGTCAGGAACACACACGTCTCTATCCCCGCCTCGACCAGGCCGATTACCGCCTGACGGCCTGAACGATCCCACTGCAGGAGAGCTACACCCTTCGAGAAACAGCGCCTAGACGAGTAAGTCCGAAGCCACGCCTGCGCCGCGATGCCTGTGTATCGCCACGATCGTTCTGTTTACAGAACGTTCTGTTTGTGGAACGTTGGTCGCGTCACCGCCAATGCATCAACGGCGCAGTAAGGGGCGGAAAACTATGGAACTGGCCCAGGAGGTGGGCGCGCGGCTGCGCCGTCTGCGCCAGGACCGCGGCCTGTCGCTGTCGGAACTGGCCCGTCGCTCCGGCGTCGGCAAGGGCACGCTCTCGGAACTGGAGACGGGCCAGCGCAATCCGACCCTGGAGACGCTGTACGCGCTGACCACGGCCCTCGATGCGCCGCTAAGCACGGTCATCGGCCCCGCCCCGGTGCAGGGCGCGGCGGTGCACGCGGCGCTGACGGACCATGTGCAGGACGCGGCTGCGGTGTCGGAGGTGTATCGCATCCGCATTCAGGGCGGCGCGGTGCAGCGCTCAGCTGCTCATGTGCCGGGCACCGAGGAGCACTTGCTGGTTTTCAGCGGCACGGCGCGGGTCGGTCCCGCCTCCGCCCCGTTCGAAGTGGGCCCGGGCGGCCACGCCCGGTGGGCGGCGGATGTACCGCATCTGTACGAGGCGGTGGGGAGGGATGTGGAGGGGGTGTTGGTGGTGCGCTACCCGGTGGAATGAGATGCCTACGCCGCACCGCCCTGCGTCAGGCCACGACCACCGCCGATCGGCTATGGGATCCACCGCTGCGGCAGGAGGCCGACAGTATCCAGTCCGTAGGCCGGGAAATGACGGTCGGTCTGACGAGGGCAGGAACAGCCCGGCCTGCCGGAGCCACTGGGTGGCGATTTCGTGCAAAGCCAGCTACGTCATCGAGAGACAGGATGATCCCGGTACATGCCTATACGTATAGCGCGCCCAGACGAACTACCTGCCCTCGTCCAGCACTCCGAGCAGCCCGAGCGCAACGCCGGGACGGCCGCCTACCTCACCGACCTACTTGCCAAGAAGTGCACCCGGCCGGAGTGGTGCCTGGTCGCGGAGGACGAGGCCGGTCGGCTCACCGCGGCCACCGCGCTGTGGACCCTCCCCGGGAACGACGTCCCGATGGCCCTGGTGCTCCTTGAGACACCGTGGGACGAACCCGGCCTGGCCACCGGCCGGGCGCTGCTGGCCGAGGCCGTCGCCCTGGCCGACTCGCTCGGTGCCTCGGAGCTGGAGCACGTCACCGACTCGCCGACGCAGCCGCCGCAGTACCAGGCGGAGCCGGAGCGGCGCGCCGAGCTGCTCCGTCTGGCGGGCTTCGAGCGGGCCCGTGACGGTCGCCGCTTCCGCCGCCGCTCCGGGGTAGAACTCACTTCGCATGATGACCGATTGACCTGGCATTCCCTGCCCAGTCTGGGCCGTGAGCCGTTCATCGCTCTCCTCGCCGAGGCACTGCCGACCAGCGCCGACGCCCAACTCGCCGCCACGCTCGCCCGGCATGGCGCCCGGCGTGCCGCGGAGAGCCTCTTCACGGACATGGAGGAATTCTCGTACGAACCCCGGTGGTGGGAGATCGGCTACGCTCCGGACGGCACGCCGGCTGCCATCAGCCTCCCCGCCCGAAACCCCTCGACCGCGGTGATCGGCTTGGTGGCTGTGTCTCCCGCCTACCGCGGCAACGGCTACGCGACGGCGGTGGTGGCCCGCGGCACGCGGCTGCTGGTCGAAGCGGGCGTCGAGGAGATCCGCGGCGACTGCGACGCGGCCAACACCGCCATGATCATGGCTTTCGAACGGGCAGGCTACGAGAACTTCGCCGACCGCCGGGAGTTCACCCGCCGGTTGTGAGCGGGGGCCGCTCCCGCGCCGTAACGAATACTGAGCGGCCCCTCCCCACCCCGGTTGGTAGGGCTGGACGAGTAGGTCCGAAGTCCTGCGGGCGCAAAGGGAGAAGGATCTCGTTGATCGTTGTGCGACGAACGACATCGAGACCCTTCCGACCGCCCTGTACGTGAAGATCGACGACGAGCTGGCGGGACCACGACGGCTGGGCAGGTCCCCGGCATTGACCGACTCCGAACTCGTGTGCCTCGCGCTCGCCCAGTCGAGGCTCGGGCTTCACCTCCGAGACGCACCGGCTGCGCTACGCCGGCAAGCACCTCACCGGGATGTTCCCGTACCTACTCAGCAATCCGGCTACAACAAGCGGCTGCGGTCCGCGCTCGGCCTGTCGAGCGGGTCATCCGGATGCTGGCGAAGTCGAGCACTTCTGGCTGGACGACTGCTGGATCGTGGGCTCCACCCCGGTGCCCTGCCCGATGTCGCGGCCAACGGTGAAAGGCTCGGACCTGGCCGGATGGGCGGGCTATGGGTGCTGCGCCAGCCACTCGCGGTTCTACTGGGGGCTGAAGCTGAATCTGGTGTGCACTACTGCGGCCGTTCCGCAAGGACGAGAAGGCCCGCTACGGCGAACCGATGCTCAAGAGAGTGCGGCAACTGATCAAGTCGGTGAACGACACCCTCAAAGGTCAGCTCGACCTCGAAGACCACAGCAGCCGCAGCTGCGCCGGAGTCGGGATTCGCGTCGCTCAGCGCATTCTCGCGATGGCCGCCGCGATGTGGCACAACAATGCAACCAAAGCCCCGCTCGCCCGGTCACTGATCGCCTATGACCACTGACCGGAGATCAGACTTACTCGTCTAACGGCTAACGGCTAACGGCTAACCATCATGACCGGCAAAGCCGTAATGCCTGACCGGGTCAGAGGATCCTGCCCTCACGGAAAGCTTGCACGGTCTCCTCGAAGGCGGGGTCGGCGAAGTAGTTCGAGTGGCCCAGGATTGGCGGATAGACGGGGTCTCCCGCGAGGCGGGCGAACGCGGCGGGGTCGAGGAGCTGGCGGTCGACGGGAGACGGGGCGAGGCCCACGGTAGCTCCTTCCCCGGGAAGCCCGGCCGGTGCGAGGATCCAGCTGCCGATCGGGTCAGTGGGGCGGTAGAGGTTGCGCCACCGGGCGGGGCCGTCCCCGGGCGTCAGCAGCCCGCCGATCCGTTCGAGGCTCATCGCGTTGAAGTAGGCGGGGAAGAACCGTACGAACAGACGTGTGAGCGGGCTTCCGTAGGTGAGCAGCCGGACATGCCGGTTGGTATCGGTTGTGGTCTGCAGGACCACGGCTGCGCCGATCACCGATCCCTGGGAGTGACAGGAGAGAATCACTTCCCCGCGCTGGGCGAGTTGGTCGCCTCCGGCCAGATACTCCACCCGTTTCAGCAGATCAGGTACGGTGCGCTCGGCGTAGCAGGGCGGTGCCAGCGGGTGGGTCTCGCGCGGCCAGAACGTGCCGACGTCCCAGAGGATGCCCACGGTGCGCCTGAAGCGCGGACTCTTGTACGCCTGCCGCCCGGCCCACAGGAGTCCCAGGAATGCGGCGCTGAGGACGAGGTTGGCGAGAAAGACGAGCCATCCCTGGTTGGTGACAAAAGCCGGGTCGACCATGAATACGACGCCACCTGCGACGGCAACGGTCGCCGCTGTCGCCAAAAGGACACCGAGAGTCTTCCGGCCGGTGGATTCAAGCAGTTGTGCCCGCGCCCAGGCTGTGGCGATGTCCGCGGCCCGGCGGGGATCGTTCTGTGCGGTGGGATAAGCCTGTTCGACCCCTTGGGCGGCGGCGCGGCGTACACGATGCTGTGACAGCCAGGAGACGGCTCCGATGACGACGGCGGCCAGGGCAAGCAGGGCGGCGCCGGTACCCGCCCAGAAGTAGGCTTCCGGCACGATCAGCTGGGCCTGTTCCCTGCCTCGGCGTTGGGCCGCGGCAGGCGCACCCAGGATCTCGGCCATACGCAGCATCACCCCTGCGGCCAGGGCGCCCGCAAGCGCCCAGCCGAGGAGCGCGACGCCCGTCAGGACCAACCCTCCCCACGGTTGGCGCGGAAGGTTCTGCGCAGGCCGGGCCTTGTCGCGCGTGCGGGTGACGAGTTGGGAGAGAAGGAGCGCCACCAGCATCGTGGCCTGGGCGAGGAACAGCGTGTGGATCCAGGTGACTTCCCAGGGGAGCTGGCCCGCGGCTGGTGGTCTGGCGCTTTTCGATCCCCAGCAGGCGGCCACTCCCGACCCGATGACCAGAGCGAGCGCGGCCCAGGGCAGGACACGGTAGAGGTCAGACTCGGAGGAGGCTTCGTCGCAGCCGTTGGGGCGCGTGCGCCGTCCGGTCCTGGGGAGCACCATCATCAAGACGACGAACACCAGCAGGGCGAGCGCCAGCGCCAGGCACAAGCCACGGAAGAACTCCGCCCAGGTATCCCGGTTCTCCTTGTCCCAGAAGGCCTCATGCGGACGGTCGAGCAGCGGGGCCAGCAGGAACACTGCGATGACGGCGAACGCGGCAGCGATGTGCAGGGATCGGAGCTGGCGCACCGGCCCGCGGCCGTTCCACATACGACGGTCCTCCAGCGGCGTCCGCACAATGGGGGCTGGAGTGCTCTGCAGGACCGGCTGCGCTTCCGCGGCCTGCCAGGTCTTGTTTCCCAGGTACCACAGCAGCATGACCAGTGCGATCGGCACGACGGCCGTCACGGTGAGATGGCGTCCGGGGGTGTCGAGCCAGCCGTAGTGCAGCCAGCGCAACCAGCTCTCGTCTCCGGCACAGGGCCGGACGGTCGCGTTGCCGCACTGCCAGCCGACCAGATCGACCGAGGCCGAGACAGCGCCGAGGACGTAAGTACAGGTGAGCGAAAGGGCGAGCAGCCGCTGGACGGTGGTGCGGAAGGCCACCGCTAGGCCGGGTTTACCAACGCGATGGCCCGGGTCGGTGAAGAAAGCCATATTGAGGAGCATGAACGGCAACAGCAGCAGCCACAGGGCCCGTTGTCCGTCGCCGGATGTCAGGCCGCCCCAGGAGTAGGCCTCGCGCCGAAATCCGTCGGTGTCCTCTCCCGTCGGCGCAGTCTGCCATTGACGCCGGTAGCAGCCGGCCTGCGCGTCTCCAGCGATGAGGGCGACGCCCGGGTGGTCGAGCGAGGATGCAGGAGGCGTGCCCGAGACGCCATGGACCCGTAGCTCGGTCCATCCCCCGCGGCCGCGGTTGGTGTAAAGGCCCATTGCCGCCTCCTGACGAGCCGACCCCATGCTCCCAGGATCGGGGCGATGTCTCAGGCCCGCCAGCCACCGGACGACGCCCTTGTGCCGCACCTGCACGCGCCTGCGGTCACAGAGCTGAAAACCAAGCCGGACTCATCGACCGCATCCCCGGCCGAGACCCATCGCCGACGCCATCGCCCGGGGATGGGACGTACACGCTTCCGCGCCCCTTCACGGCGGAGGGCTGCCGGCCCTGGCCACCGTCGAGCTCGCGGATCTTCTTCACCCCCGGCTGAGCATCGCCCAAGCCTGCCTCCTGGCCGTCGCGTCCTGCCCCGGCGTCTCGAGAGTGCTGCTGTCGGCCTCGACTCCGGCACACTGGGATACCGCTCGCACCGCCCTCAACGAGCCGCCTCTGCCCGCCGAGACCCTGCGGAAGGCCCTCGATGTACTCGCCCCCCACCACCCGGACTGACGAACAGCGCACCCTGGCCGCCCAGTCGGCCGCCGCCCACGCCCTCGGCATCACGTTCACCGGCCCCCGCCAGTGGGGCTACCAGGGACGGACCCTCGGCCAGCAGGCCGGCCACCCTGCCCACGGGGCCTGCTGGCTGCGCCTTGTCTCCGCCCCCGCCGAGAAGGCGAACGGGAAACTCTGGGACGGCACCGCAGAGGCCGCCGCCGCGTTCCCCACCGTGCATAAACCCGCCCTGCACGGCCTCCACGACCTGGACCACGACGGCTTCGCCTTCCGCGCAGAGCTGTTGGAGTTCATCACCAGTCCGACGTGTTCACCCGAGCCCGTCCTGCGCACCGAACGGAACCTGGCCCCGGCATGGTGGACGCGCCTGCGGTCCGATCTCGACACCATCGCCGCCACCCGCACCACTCGCGTCGCCGTGCGGCAGCAGTGGATCGTACGGGCCCTCCCCCAGCACGCCGGGGTGCCAGCACCGGACATCACGCACTGGGTCACGGCCCACGGCGACCTCCACTTCGCCAACATCACCGAGGACCCCATCATGTTGGACTGGGAGGGCTTCGGCACCGCCCCCCTCGGCTACGACGCCGCCATGCTGTACGCCTACTCCCTGCTCGCACCCGCCACCGCCGCCGCCATCCGCCGGGAACTGCCCATCCTGAACACCCCAGCCGGCACCACGGCCCTCCTCGTCGTCGCCGCCGACCTCCTCCAGTCCTGCTCCCGCGGCGACCACCCCGAACTGGCCAACCCCCTGCACTCCCTCGTCACTTCCCTCACCTGAGAAGACACTGCGGATACGAACCCAGGACTTGATACGCAGCAGATAGACGAATCCGCAGGACCAGTGCGCAACAGCCGTGAACCACTCCCGCAGTTACGCAGGGAGCTGCTGTACATGCGGTGGCCATGAGCCCTCCGGCGACAGAGGGCGGGCCATCCGAACGGGCTGAGCTCTTGAAGGTTCTTCCCAGATCGGTGCTCGCCTTGCCTACCGTCACCGAGATGGAAGCCGAGTATCTACGCCATGGCGTGCCTTTGGCGGACTACCAGCTGACCCGGGCCGACCACAGCCGGCAGCACGAGGCGGTACAAGTCCATGAGTGGCTTCAACGCCACGTTGCCCAGGCGCCTCGCTGGTCAGACAGCATTTGCGAGCAGATGCAGGATCTCCTCGGTCCTCCGACTCCTGCGTGGGAGCTGCAGCGATGGCGGCTGCGCTTGTACTGCGGGCACGTCATCGAGGCGACCCGTCTCCAAAAAAGCCCCCGGCCCGATGGAGGACACGGCGACAAGGAGCGCTGCCCGGAATGCGGTCTGGACCCCGCCGTGATCGTCGCCTTCGAGCCGCTGGAGCCCGTCGCCGCTCCCCCACCGGACAAGCGCTCCCGGATGCCCAGCCACTCCACCCGGAAACCACCCGGAGTTCGGCGTAGCAAGGCCGAACTGGTGGTCGAGAACGAAGCGTTGCGTGCGGAACTGGACGCCCCTGCGAGATCAGGCAGAGACCGGCTGCACACCCTCGAAGCAGAGACGTCGACAAGCCCTTCACTCAGGTCTAGCGGTCGGTGAGTGCACATGGGCGGGCCTGGCCCTGTGTCGAGACGTTTGTCGCTGCCGCAGTCCTGTGGGCGAGCTCTGCATTGCCGAGGGCCGAGCCGTCCGGCTACCGGCCGGTCCGCGGGCGCCTGCCGCACCACGACTGCTCCGCAAGGAATCAGCGAAATCCCGAACCAGGTGCCAGGACCGCCCGTACACCGGGCACCATCGCCGTGCACCCGCGCCGGCCCCAAGTTCGGGCGCGTGGCGGCCGCTTGGGTGCGGTCTGGATGACGGCGAAGGCCTACCCAAGCTGTGCGAAGGGATGCCAAATGGCCGGGCATACCGCCGGCAGGAGTCAAGAGTGGGGCCCGTCCCAGGAATGCGAGAGGGCCCGGATCGTGTGGATCCGGACCCTTCAGCAGTAGCGGGGACAGGATTTGAACCTGCGACCTCTGGGTTATGAGCCCAGCGAGCTACCGAGCTGCTCCACCCCGCGTCGGCGATTCCTACCGTACGCCATCGCAGAGGGTGCGAAGACCACCGTCTCCCGCAGGGCCTCTATGAGGCGAAGCCGACGTTGGTGGAGCCGTGAGCACTCACCAACCAGGACGGACAGCGGCAAAGGCTGATCGAACATGCCGCGCACCCGCCCAAGGGCTTGACTCAGCCTGCCCGCATGCAGAACACAGCAGCCCATGGCCGAACTCGCAGACGGCCGGGCGGTCTTGAGCCACGCGCAGCGCTGTACGCGGAGATCAGGATCTCGTGGTCAATACACTCCAGCAACACGGACAGCAAGCAGCTTGGCGGCGTCCGCTTCCTGAGGCATGGCGCACTGTAGTTCCTGTTGAATCTTCCGAACTGCGTTTTCGTACGCTCCTGAGCGGTCCCCGCTGTCGATGGCCTCCCGGAACCCGGTGAGTTCCTCAAGGGTTGCGGGGCGCTTTCCGTAGTCATGCCGAGGGAAGAGAGGGTCGAAGGACGAGAGGATCTCGCTGTTTTCCGCATACGAGATCCACGTAGATCCTGCCTCGCTCACTCTTACAGACAGAGCGACCGTGTCGCGGGAAACGGAGGCGAGGATTTCGTCACTCGCAAGGTACGGTCCTTCCGACTCGACGACGAAGGACCAGTCGCCGTGGGTTCCGGCACGCAGCAGCGGACCACTGTTCTGGAGCATGCCACTGCTGTTCAACTCATCCGTGTTCAGCTCGGGGACGTCATCTTCGTCAATGTCTTCCCCGAGCGCTTTGACGGCATCTGCTTCGAGGCGGGTCAAGGGGACCGGCTGAATCTCTCTTCCTGACACCCTGGTCAGAAGCTCGGTGGGGGAAATCCCTCTCACGAAGAGGGCACAGTACCCAGTTCCGTAGAGTTGCGAGTTCGGGAAGATGTCGATAATCACGGTGCTGCCTCGTTTTATTAACCCAACCACCACTGCGCAGGCCGGACCGCTCATTCCGCGCGGGTATCAATCCACCGGCTGGCCGACGTCCACCCAGTAGGCGTCTCCCTCAAGGAGACGCCACTCCACTGTCCTCCTGCCGAGGTCGCCGCCCGCGCCCTCATTCTGGTTCTTCGGCATGCTGGCGCGAGCGCACTTTGCGTCTGCGGCAGGCATCTTGCCCTGGTTGAGTCCGGGCCAGGTGAGGGACAGGTACTGCTTGCCCTCGATGGTCTGGGAGGTGACCATGTGCTGCTGGCAGGACGCTCCAGAGGTGACCCCCAACTGTCTGCCGCTCTCCTTCGTCCTGGCGAACGGGACTCGTCGCACTGAACTCGCGGGTGTCGGCGATGACGACCTGCACGTTCGCAGAGAACCCGCGGCTCGAGGCACCGACCTTGCGGTCGCGGACCGGGACAAGCGTGCCGTCCACGACCCACAGCCGGTCCGTGGCATCGGCGGGGCGTGAAATCGGCTCAAACGCGAGGAGAGGCCCAACCCGCTGGATCACCCTCCACACCGTGGCTGGCGAGACCCCGAACAGTGGAGCCAGCTGCCTCATGGTGAGGTTCGTCCGGTAGAAAGCCTCCACCACCAGCACCCGGCCGGCCAGCGGCAGACAGCACGGCCGCCCGATTCGCGGCCCGTCGCCACCCCGCTCCCGGACCTCCTTCAGCAACCGCTCGAACTGCTTCATCCGCAGCCCCGTGAACGTCTCCATACACAACGGATCAGCCCTCAGCACCCCACCCATACAAGGGAAATGCCCTGCTCACGGCCTTCTCCAACACGCTAGACTCTGGCAGCGATCACGGGAGCTGTCACGGTCGGTGAAGGACGTGTTCGATTCCCGTGTCTGAGCCCGGGCGCGGTGTGCGATCGCGGGCCGTGGAAGGCCATTCCGGCCATGCCGTGTCTGTCAGGGGTGGTCGTGACGGCCCGCGAGGGATCCGCCTATCCAGAAGGGCAGTTCCTTCTGATCCTTGCTCAGTGACCGTCGTATGGCATTGACCAACTGCACCTGCGCCTGAGCAGGCGCACGATTGGCTTGGGCGAACTCCTCCGCGCTCAACGGATCACGCGACGGGTCGCGTGCCGGATCACGCGCCACCTGGTCCAGGAACGCGCCGATGGCCTTGCCGAAGTTGTCGATCTCCGCCGCGACGTCGGCGGGGGCGACCAGGCTGGCACGGGTCAGGACTGCGCTCCACTCGCTCCAGTCGTAGTCCCATCCCTGTCGGCCGGCATGGGCGCGGCTGATGGTCATCGTGAACTTGGCGTAGTGGCTGATCAGTTCCTGGTAGGCGATCAGTTGCTTGTCCCGCAACCACTGACGGTCCTGGGCCCGGTGCGTGACAACGCCCCCGACCAGGACCCCGATCGTGACGGACAGCGCTCCCGCAGCCGTTGTCACCAGTGAGTCCAGCAGCGCCACCCCAGGCCCCACATCCCCTGTCGCCCGAACGCCAGCGGCTCGAACCTAGCGGTGACCAACCTCCCGTGACAATGCCCAACCTGCGCCGACGCAAGCCGCCGCGGCGGCGGCGGGCCACGCGAGCAGGATCATCTTCCGAAGGAGTTCGAAATCGGCGCGCCCATACAGCTGCCTCTTCATCTTTGATGCGGTTCACGGTGCCCTCGGTGCCGCCCGAACTCCAGCGGAGGGTGCGCTTGGCGGTGACGGCGTCGAGATCATTGGTGAGGCCGCGGGCGAAGCCGGTCACGCCGGGCAGGTCCGCCACGAATGCCTTGTCGATCCAGGCGGGTCGCTGTCCATGACACGTGTTACGCACGGATCGCCGACCGCACCGTCGCCGACGAGTACTTCGCCGTCTCGGAGAAGGTTGAGGCACTCTACGACGCACCGCGTCAGCTGCCGGCCGATGCCGAGGGCACGGAGATGGCCAAGCTCCGCCGGAAGATGCATCGCCCGATGCTCGGCAACGGCTACTGCGCTCGCCCCGTCGAGATGGACTGCCACTTCGAGTCGATCTGTGAATCGTGCACGTTCTTCGTCACCACGATCGAGTTCCGGCCCACCCTCGAACGCCAGCGAGACGACGCGGCAGCGAAGGGACAAGTCACACGCGAGCAGATCTTCGACGGACTCCTCAGCGGACTCGATGGAGAAGCGTCCTGACGGCCCCATTCAAGCTGAACGATCCGGCCAGATGTGATGTGACGCCGATATCAACAAAAGGGCGCCCGATGGGATCGCAAGGCGTCCGCACTGCGATCCCATCGGGCATGCAGTTATCCACGCTGCATCACTCCACGGCGCCAGGCGCTTCGACCGTAAACGTCACAAATTCGATCTCGGCATCAGAGGGCAGGCCGGGATAGTGGCCCTGGAGGCCCTTCTTGAGCTGGTCGATGCTCGTGAAGCCATCGAGCCGAGCCTGTTCGGCGGTGAGGCGATCGAGCCGGTGGCGTTCGATGCCGGTGACGGTGCCCTCCAACGTGCGGGGGGCTTCGTCGTCCTCGAAGAGGAAGATTGCGGGACCCGGCGCGATCGGATCTTCATAGCGGACGGTGGAGGTCTTCCGTCCGGTAGCAATGTCTTTGTAGTAGCGCTTGTTGAACCGAACAATTCGACGCGCATCCGCATCGGGGTAGAAGTAGGTATCCGGCAGAAGCCTCCGGATCGGGCGCAGTGCCGGTCCGTCGTCGGTCGGTACGGCGACGAAGACGTCGGGGTGGAGGTCGAGAAGCGCTTGGCGGCAGCGGCCGCACGGCGGGATCAGGCCGCGGCCCCGATCTCCCGCGGCAGCGATTGTGACGAGCGGGCCGACTCCCGCTGCTGCGGCGGCACCGAGCACGACGAGCTCGACGCACGGTCCGCCGGTGAAGTGGTAGACGTTGACCGCCTCATGGATCCTGCCGGCCGTGTCCATCGCCGCTGCGGCCACGGTGTGGTTCGGGTCGCTTCCGAGGGAAGCCGCGAGCCGTTCCGCAGCCTCTATGACGCGGCGCTCGGAGTCGAAGAGGTTGATGGAGACCATGGCGCCGACCCTAGATCGACCCAGCCGGACTCCTCGACACAATTGTTCTCATGAAGCTTGCCCTCAGCGTGGTCGGCGGCTTGACATCGAGACCCGCATATTAGAGGAGTGCCGGTCGGTCAGGTCCGCTACGACAACCTCACACCGGTGCCGCAGGTGGACAGCCTCGACCAACTCAACGCCCGGTTGGCCGAGTTCGAGGCGAAGGAGGACGAGCGGCGGATCGGGACGAGGATGCGGACCATCGCGCAGGACTTCACCCGCGAGGCCGGCCATCTGCTGCCGCTGCCGGACGGTCCGTTCGAGACCGGCATCATGCTCACTCCCCGCGTCGACCGCTACGGCATGATCACCGTGAAGATGTGCCGGTACTCGGTCCCGGTCCGCTTCATCGACCGCAAGGTCGCTGTCACGCTCACCTGCCACGACCGTGGAGCTGAACCAGATCAACTGGGATTCCCGGCACCCCCACGTCTCAAGTGAGCTGGCCGCCGCATGTCAGGGGCCCAACTCGGAACCAGATCAATTCAGATGGACAGCCGGTGCCATCTATCGCGACCAGTCACACGATGGGTGGTCGTTCGGGATGGGCGGCGGATGTTCACGCTGGCTGGCGAAGGCCCCGAGTCGATCGCCGGAGCTGCCGCGATTTGTGGCAGCGTCCCGGCATCGGGTGAATCTGCCGCCGCTCTCCGTCCTATCCCTTGCTCCATCTATCGAATTTCGATAGCTTCTCATCGTTGTTCGATGGGAGGATAGGTCGTGGGAAAGCTGACAGTGCGTGCGCTGCGCGCCGTGCTCGGCGTGGTGCTCGCCGGCACCGTGTTCGTGCAGGCGGGGATGGTGTGGGTGCTGGTCAGTGGGAACGATCCGGAGGACGGGTCGCTCCCACTGACCCCGCTGCGCGTGATCACGATCCTGGGCATGACGTCGGTCCAGGTCACCCTGGTCTGCGTATGGCGGCTGGTGACAATGGTGCGACGCGGAACCGTGTTCTCCCACGCCGCCTTCCGGTACGTGGACGGCGTGATCGGCGCGATCGTGGCGGCCGCCCTCCTGTGGTTCACGGTCACGGCCATCAATGCTCCGGGCCAGCGGGACGACCCGGGCGTCACGGTCATCATGGGCGGGATCGGCCTGGCCATTCTGGGAGTCGCGCTCATCGTGCTCGTACTGCGGATGCTGCTCACCCAGGCCGTCGCCCGCGACATCGAAGCGACGCAGATGCAGGCCGAGTTGAACGAGGTGATCTGATGCCGATCGCCGTCGACATCGACGTGATGCTGGCCAGGCGGAAGATGTCCGTAGGCGAACTCGCGGACCGTGTAGGGATCACGCCCGCCAACCTGGCGGTACTCAAGAACGGCCGCGCCAAGGCGGTGCGCTTCACGACGCTCGCCGCGCTCTGCGAGGTACTCAAGTGCCAGCCGGGCGACCTGCTGCGTTGGGAAGCCGAGGACGCCGCAGGTGGGGTTCTCGACGTTCCGTGATCCGAGGTTGTCCATGCGACGGGCGCAGTGGAGAGTGCCGTCGGAGCGGCTCCTACTCGGGTGGCCGCATGGAGCGCAGTCGGTCGGCGATGTCGTACACGGTCAGGCGCAGTGCCCGGATGTCCGCGATCAGGTCGCGCCACGGCTCGTACGCGGCCGTGTCCACGCTCTCCCCGGATGCCCTGACGTATGCGACGGCGACGCCGTACGCGAAGAACTCGTTGCGGGCCGGCAGCGGCCGCAGCAGCACGATCTGTTCCATGAGCGCGGCTGCCCGCCAGTAGGTGTCCGGCGATCCCACGTCGAGTTGCGGAGTGTTCACCCGGTGTCGCGCCACGGCGGCGACAAGTGCGGAGTAGTCACGGACGCCCAGCTCTTTGCCGAGGAGTTCCTCTTGGCGGTCGAGGAGCCAGCGGATGTCGATGTACAGGTCCAAGGTCAGGCCACCCGGCGAGTGGTACGCGTGGTCTCCGGCAGTCCGCCGAAGTCACGATCGAACGCCTCGGCGATCCCCGGCTGCGACACCGCCTCACGGAATGCGTTCGTCGCTACACCCAGTTTGAGCTGGTTCTCCTGCTCTATGGCCAGCTCTGCGAGGAGGGCACGCACGCTCGTATTGCGGGCTTTGGCAATCGCTGAGAACCGGTCCCGGGTCTCAGCGTCTACTTTCACGGTGGTGTCAGCCATACCCTGAGTATGCACCAATGACTACCTTCATGAATACCTCTCGCGAGACAGATTCGGCCGCGCCCATGAGCCTGAGCACGACAGGTGTCGCATTTGCACGACATCTGTCGTAATCCGCGTTCTGCCTGCTGCTCCTGCTGCAGGTTCTTGCTGGCCGACCTCCACGGGATCCGAGAAGCGGCGTTGTCAGTGGACTCCGCCAGGGTGTGTGTCGTGGACGAACTGGTGGAGCGTCTCGGCGATCAAGATCGTGTACTGGCGGTGGTGGTCAGTCGCCGGCAGGCCATCCGGGAGGGTTGGCTGCACCGGGTCGCCGTGACGGTCTGTCGTGATGAACGTGGGCGGATCCTGGTTCACTGGCGGTCGGAGCAGCTGTCGCGCTTCCCCACGTCGACGAACCGGCTTGGATTGGCTTGGGCTTTCTCGTCCCAGACGCGGTCGCCTGCACGCTGGTGTTCCGGCGACAGCTGCGGCGAGGGCTCTTCGACAAGGCGAGAGCTCGCTGACGCTGAGGATGTAGACAGAAGGCTGCAGGAGCGGCTGCGTCACCGGCCCAAACCGACACAAGAGTCGCTACATCCTGGCGCCTTCGGATGTTTCCTGCCCATGCGGAACCTGCGTACGGACGGTTCCGTTACGAGGCACGTCCGGCTCCTGGCCGGGGATCGTCCGCGTGGGGCGAAGCGGTGCACGGCCGCTCGGTGTCGATTGCCGTGCCCTACAGAAGTGATTCTCACGAGGTTGATGCCGTCCGCCCGAGCACCTGACCGAAAGTGTGGGGTCCGCCTGACGCTCGCCGACCCCGTACGCCGAGGCAACCGCCCTCGCCCTCATACACACAGGCCACTCAGATGCCCGCTGCTGCTTGACGCACCAACCGCATCGGCTGTCTGCTTCGCCACCAGCACCACTCACTCGGCGATTCGGCCCTCGAACTGCGAGGGCATTGGCTTCAGGGGACATGAGGGCGTCGGCCAACGCCTTGATCCGCGCGCGCAGATCGGGGCTCACCGCGGCGAGGTTGTCTTCCGTAAGGGCGTGCACGGGCAGACTGTCGCGTGCGGTCGTCGTGCCGACCTCCTTCAGGCTTCGGCACCTCGATCGAGGATCAGCCGGTGGCCGTTCGTCCAGACACTCGCTCTGACGTCAGGACAAACGCCCAGCTCAGAGGGGCAGCCCGTACACCACACCGTGCACCAACTCGTCGGCGCACAGGAGTCAGCCTGCGGGGGTGTTGTAGTTGACAATCCCCTCCACCATGAGAGCGACAGCACCGACCAACGGGTTGGACGTTCCCATGCCCATGACGTCGGGCAGCTTGTGTGCCTCGCTCTCAGTGACGGCCACCATCCCCCAGAACGCGTTGAAGCCCGAGGGATCCGCCGGCTTGTCGGTGGCCGCCCCCACGGTCAGGACGCCTCCCGCCTCGGCCACGGCCAACGCGCCCATCTGCCGCAGCATGTCGTGATCCCGCTCCTCGGCGGCCACTACGCTCCAGCCCGTCACCTCCACCTGCCGTAAGGCGTCGAGGAGCTTGCCTGGCGTGTCCGACCCCGCGACAACGATGTCAGGCAGCACGAGAGCCACCGGCCCCTGCGTCATCGGCAGGGCGGACCGGATCGCCCCGTCGAGACCAGGTCCGAACGATTCGCCCTGGTAGACGAAGATCATCTGGAAGGTGTCGGCATAGCGAGCGAGATAACTCACCGTGTCCAGCTTGTGTGTTCCGAACACGACGACCAGGCGCACATTGAGTCCGCTCTTGGCGAGTTCGACGACGGCTTCCAGACTGCGGTCCAGCACGGTGACCCCAGGAGCCAGACAATGCAATTCCTTCGAGTAAGGCGCACCGAAACGGGTTCCGTTTCCGGCGCAGGGCAGGATGACCGAAACATCAGGTACGGGTGTGGACGAACTCTGCATCGCGTAGCACTCCGGTTGTGTGGACGATGGGGGATCTTGCACACCTCGGCGAGCACAGACTGCCCAGAGCCGGCCGACGCCGAACCTCCGACCCCACGCGCACCGTAGCCACTGAGAGGACTGTTCCCGGTAACTCCCGAAGGATCAAGTCTGCTGCCAAATAGGCGAATTGGCCGACGCGACCAAGCGCGATGACGCAAGGCAACCGGCGCCTGCCCTGGCCGACACGCGGCCTACACTGCTGCCGATCATTCCTGACGACCGATGTATCGCCGCCGCCGGCCATCACCCCAAGCCCGGGCGGAAGCAACACAAGCGCACGGAAGACTCGACGAAAGAGGACGCTGAATGCGGGTGCTGTTGTCTACATACGGGACACGTGGCGACGTCGAACCGCTGGTGGCACTCGCGGTGCGGCTGCGGGCGCTCGGCGCGGCTGTGAGGATGTGCGCCCCGCCGGACGAGGAGTTCGCCAAGCGGCTCGCGGGTATCGGAGTGCAGTTGGTGCCGGTCGGGCCACCCGTCAGGGAGTTGATGCGCGGGAAGAGCCTGCCCTCGGCAACAGACCTCGCCCGCTACAGGAACGAGTTGGTCGAGACACAGTTCGACACCTTCCCAGCCGCGTTCGATGGATGTGACGTGGTGGTGGCCGCAGGTCTGGGGCAGGTCGCCGCGCGATCCGTGGCCGAGGCCGCGGGTATCCCCTACGTGTTCGTGAGCTACGCGGCGGTCCACCTGCCGTCGCCGCACCACGCGCCACCGCCGCGGCCGGGCTGGCCGGAGCCTGAGGTCGCGGACAATCGGACACTGTGGGAGTTGGACGCCCAGAACGTCAACGCGCAGTTCGGCGAGGCACTCAACAGTCACCGGGCAGCCCTCGGTCTGCCGCTGGTGGACAACGTGCGCGATCACATCCTCACCGACCGTCCATGGCTGGCGGCGGACCCGGTCGTGGGAGCGTGGCGGGAGACCCCCGGCCTCGACGTCGCTCAGACTGGCGCATGGACCCTCGCGGACGAACGGCCCCTCCCGACGGACCTGGCGAGGTTCCTGCACGCGGGCACCCCGCCGGTCTATGTGGGCTTTGGCAGCATGTCCCCGGCCGAAGGCATCGGCGGCATGGCCGTCGAGGCGATCCGCGCACAGGGGCACCGCGTGCTCGTGTCCCGCGGTTGGGCCGACCTGGATCTCGTCGACGACGGGGACGACTGCTTCGCCATCGGCGAGGTCAACCACCAGAACCTGTTCGGCAGGGTGGCCGCGGTGGTCCACCACGGTGGCGCGGGTACGACACTGACGGCGGCCCGGGCGGGCGCACCACAAGTGGTGATACCTCTCCAGCTGTCGGACAACCCGTACTGGGCCGGCCGGGTGGCGGCACTGGACCTCGGTGCGGCCCTCGATGCTCCGACCACGACCGTCGGATCTCTGGGCATCGCGCTCAAGACCGCCCTGTCACCCGAGACCCGGGCGCGTGCCAAGTCCCTGGGAAGCCGGCTCCGCACCGACGGGGCAGAGTTGGCCGCGCGCTGGTTGGTCGACGGGGCGCGGTGAACGACGCCCGCCCGTAGCGCTCGGGAGCGCTCGGGCCGGTCCGAGCGCAGGGGCCCCGGCCGGGGTGAACCCGTCCGGGGCTTCGGCAAGCGAGGACCGCGGCCCAGTGGTTGATGGTGCTGCGGCTGACACCGCACCCTCGGTTGCTGGCTTCGGGCTCATGGATCACGGCGTGTACGTAGGCAATGCGGGCAAGGACGGGACATTGAACCGGGGATGGCCTTCTGTCTCCGGATACGCCGTCCCCGACGGGGAGAGCGCGCCACGACCGAAGTGAACCATTGGCCCCGCGTGGTCCGTTATCTTCAGGCAAGCCCCTTAATGTCGCACGCCGAGCGCAAACAGTATTTCATCATTCAATGGGTGTGGCATTGGTCACGGTTGACCACTCAATCGAAGCGCATTTAGCATCAACGGGAATTAGCCACCATGCGGGTGGCCGAATAAACAGAAACGTCCGCAATCGCCACTCTGCAGGTACCCCGCTCAACTTTATAGAGCTTCTCCCGCACTCCTCGCCGCCCGCACGGCAGTGCAACAACAGCGTTGACCAGGCCGGATAGCCGCTCGTCTCCAGCTGAGGTCCGGCCGAAGGCCCTAGGCCTGCAGGCATTGCTTTCAGATTGCGTTTTACCCGTTTTTCGCCGCGTTCTCTTCTCGTGAAGGGTAACCCGTGTTATTACCCCGAATCGCAGTCAGTAATCATTCCGGCGAAGAGTTAAAGCCCGCGCCTTTGTCACTGGCGCAGGAGCGTCTGTGGGTCATGGCACGCATGGACGGCGACGCCAGCGCCGCCTACAACGAGCCGATGCCCTTCGACATCCGGGGACCGCTCGACCGGGACCTGCTCATCACGGCGCTGCATGTGCTCGCGGCCCGCCACGAGGCTCTGCGCACCCGGCTGGTCCCCTCCGAGGGTTCGGCTCTTCAAGTCGTCGATCCGCCGAACACGGGGTTCCCGGTGGTCTTCGAGGATCTGACGGGACTGCCGGACGGGGCGGAACGGTTCAGACGACTACGGTCGGAGGTGGAGGGCGCCCCGTTCCGCCTGGGCGAGGAACCCATGGCGCGCGGCTGCCTGATAGCGCTCCAACCGGACCATCACGTACTGGTCCTGGTGGCACATCACATCATCTTCGACGGCTGGTCCCGGTCCCTGCTGCTGAAGGAACTGGGCCTGGTCTACTCCGCGCTTCAGCGGGGGCAGGACGACTCGCTCCCCGAACTGACCTGGCAGTACAGTGATTACACGCGCTGGCAGTGGGAGTGGATGTCGGGAGACGAGCCCGCCTCGCACGCCGACTACTGGACCACCGCACTGGCCGATATCCCGGCCGTGATCTCCCTTCCCACCGATCGGCCCCGCCCGCCCGAGCAGGGCTTCCACGGCGATCGGTTGCCCGTGACCGTCGACGAGGACCTGACACGAGCCCTGCGCGCGCTGGCCGCAGACAACGATGTCTCCCTCTACGCGACCGTCCTCACCGGCTGGTCCGTGCTGCTGTCCCTGCTCTCCGGGCAGGACGACATCGTTGTCGGCGCCCCCACGTCGAACCGCCGACGCGGCGACATCGAGGGCCTGATCGGCTTCTTCGTCAACACCCTCGCCCTGCGCGCGGACCTCTCCGGCTCCCTCAGCGTCAAGGACGCCCTGAAGCAGGTGAACCAGCGGATCCGTGACGCCCTCAAACACGTCGACCTCCCCTTCGAGCGAGTCGTCGAACTGGTCAACCCACCGCGGAGCCCCGCCTACACGGCCCTGTTCCAGACCATGTTCGCCTGGGTCCCCTCCATGCGGCAGGAACTCGAACTCCCCGGACTGGAGGTCGAGTTACGGAAAGACGCCGCCCACGTACCCGCGAAGTTCGACATGGTCCTGGCCCTGGCCGACGAGGGCCGGCACCTCACCGGGGAGATCGACTACGCGGTGGCGCTCTTCGACCGGACGACGGTCGAACGGTACATACGTCAGTTCCTGCGCGTGCTGCGTCTGATGACCGAACAGCCCGATGCCGAGATCGCCGACCTGACGCTGCTCGACGAGGACGAGCAGCGGGCACTCCTCGCCACCTTCAGCACAGGACCCACTGTGACGGACCCGGCATCAGAGGGCGTGCTGGAGCGCTTCGCCGCGCAGGTCCGCCAACGGCCCGGGCAGTGTGCGGTGGTGGCCGACTACGCAGAACTGGACTACGCAACCCTCGACCGGCGGGCCAACCGTCTCGCCCATGCGCTGATCGCCCGTGGTGCCGGTCCCGATCAAGTGGTGGGTCTGCATGTCGGACGTACGGCCGAACTCGTCATCGGTGTGCTCGGCATCCTCAAGTCCGGAGCCGCCTACCTGCCCCTCGACCCCGGCCAGCCCCCGGAGCGCCTCACCGCCATGGTGAACGACGCCGCACCGGTCCTCGTGCTGACCGACCAGCAGGACACCTCGGGCCACGACGGACAGTTGTGGAAGCACCTGGCGAAGGTCGAGGCAGAGGGGACCCACGACGAGGCGCCGGCCATCGACGCGGACCTGACTCGGCTCGCCTACGTCATCTACACCTCGGGATCGACCGGCCGGCCCAAGGGCGTGGCGGTGACGCACGGCAGCGTCGTCAATCTCCTCGACCACTGGCGCGAACTCATGGGGGACTCTCCCGGCGAGGCGTCATCGGCCTGGTCGAGCATCGGCTTCGACGCATCGGTGCATGAACTCCTCGTCCCGTTGACCACCGGCGCCGTCCTCCACCTGGTCCCCGACGAACTCCGTACAGACCCCGCGGCATTGCTGGACTGGATGCGCGAACGCAAGGTCACCCAGGCGTTTCTGCCCCCCTCCTACGTCCTGTGGATCGGCGAGGATCCGGTTACACGCCTGGCCGGATCAAGCCTGCGTCAGCTCCTCACCGGGGTGGAATCCCTGCCTGAGAGCACCCTGCACCGCATGCGTGAGCTGCTGCCCGGCCTGCGCATCTGCTTCGGCTACGGCCCGACCGAGGCCACCCTCTATGCCACGGCCTACACCGACCCACAGCCGTACGAGAGGTCCTGTCCCATCGGGCGGCCACTGCGCAACACACGCCTGTACCTGCTCGACGACCGAATGCGCCCGGTGCCCGTGGGAGTCACCGGAGAGGTCTACCTCGGCGGAGCGAGTCTGGCGCGTGGATATCTGAACCGCCCCGACCTCACCGACGAACTCTTCGTGCCCGACCCGTTCGTCCCCGGTGAACGCCTTTACCGCACCGGCGACTTGGCACGCTGGCTGCCGGACGGCAACGCCGAGTACGTCGGCCGCCGGGACGACCAGCTCAAGCTGCGCGGCTTCCGCATCGAACCCGGCGAGGTCGAGGCGGCGCTGCTGGCGGTCCCCGGGGTCCGGGAGGCCGTCGTCCTGGCCGATCGCGACACACCCGGTGGCCCCCGTCTGGTGGCCGGCGTGGGATGTGACGCCGATGCCACGCGGATGCCGTACGAGTGGCGTGCGGCCTTGGGGGGCCGTCTGCCGGACTACATGATTCCCGCCGTGGTGGTCGAGTTCCCGCGGCTGCCGTTGAACCGTAGCGGCAAGGTGGACCGGACAGAGGTGCTGCGCGCCGCGGCAGGAACCCGTGCGGGGCCGGTCAACACGGCCGCGCCCCGCGACCATGTGGAGATGGCGCTGTACCGGGTCTGGCGCGGGGTGCTGCTGCACCCGGACATCGGTATCAGTGACAACTTCTTCGAGCTGGGCGGCACTTCGATATCGGCGATCAAGATGGCGTCCGCCGTCCAGGAGGAACTCGGCGTCGCCCTCCCCGTCCGGGACGTCATGCTGCACCCCACCATCGAGGCGCTCGCCGAGCGGGTGCGCGGCAACGTCGGCGATGCCGCGCAGTCCGCGGAACTCGGCAGCCTGGTCGAGTTCCGTGCGGGCGGCGACCGGCAGCGCGTGGTGTGTGTGCATCCCGCCGGCGGCACCGCGTTCTGCTACCTGCCGCTGTCCGCCGAACTGGCCGACGACATCGGTGTGGTGGGACTTCAGGCGCCCGGCATCAATCCCGGCGAGTCCACCCTGCCGGGTGTCGAGGCGATGGCCGAGGAGTATCTGCGGCTCGTCGGTCCCCGTGCGGACGAGGCACTGGTGTTGTGCGGGCTCTCCTACGGCGGTCTGATCGCGTACGAGATGGGCCGCCGTCTGGTGGCGGCCGGACACGAGAAGGTGAGTGTGGTCCTCCTCGACACCCACGGTGCCGAGGACGACGAACAGCGCGCCGCGATCGCGCCGGTCGGCATGGAGGAGTTCCGGGAGAAGCTGGTGCGCTTCAACGGCATGTACCCGGGCATCGACGACGACCAGGTGGCCCGGTACCTGAACGTCTACAACCACCATCGCGAGACAGGGCGCGACTACGCTGTGCCCGAATCACCCGCCCGTGTCGTGCTGATGCAGGCGACGGCAGTGGAGGACGAGGACGCCGCGGACGTCGAAGGTGCTGCCGCTCGTCTACGCGCCTTCTGGCGGCAGCGCGTCGGCGGTGAGTTCGTGGTCGAGCCGGTTGCCTGTGGTCACTGGGACATGTTGGAGAGCGACGAACTGCCCCGCGTCGCCGCTGTCCTGAGCGCCGAACTGCACCGGCTGACATCCGCCCCCGGCCAGGGCGAGACGGAGCGCACAGCGCCTTCAGGAACGTCGGAGGCACGATGAAACCGCGCGTCGGAGCGTCGCACACCGACGTGGCCGAGGACTTGAGCGCCCCGGCCGGGATAGCCATTGAGATTCACCACCGGGCCCTGCGCACGCCACACGCCCAGGCGGTCGTCGACGGCGAAGTCGGTCTCGATTATGCGACGTTGAACGTGGCAGCCGCGACCGTCGCCCAGGAGCTGGGGCGCCGGGGCGTCACCGCGGGGCAGGCGGTGGCGGTGGCGATGCCGCGGTCGTGGCGGCTGGTCGGCGTGATGCTGGGCATCCTGCGGCTGGGGGCGCAGGTCGTGCCCCTTGACACACAGAGCCCCGCCGAACGCCGTCACTTCATCCTCCGGGACTCCGCCGCGGTCGCCCTGGTGCACGAGACGATCGAGAGCGTCACCGACCTCCCGCAGGACATGCCGGCGCTCGCCGCAGACGCCCTTCTGCCAGAGATTCCCGAACGTCCGGACACCGCTGCCGCCGTGGAGGCACCCTCCGCCCCCGGCGAGGTGTCCTTCCTCTTCTACACCTCCGGAACGACGGGGCAGCCCAAGGGAGTCGAGGTCCGTGACGCAGGAGTCCGACGACTGGCACAGCCCGGCTACATCCGCGTCGAGCCCGGTCTGCGCTATGCCTGCATGGCCAATCCGGCGTTCGACGCGCTGAGTTTCGAAGTCTGGGTGCCCCTGCTGACCGGTGGCTGCTGCGTGGTCCTGAGCGACGAGGAAGCGCAGACTCCCGAGCGGCTCGCCGCGGCACTGCGGCACAAGCGTGTGGACACCGTCTTCATCACCACGGCGCTGTTCAACGCGATGGTCGCGGCCGTGCCGGACTGCTTCGCCTCGGCGGGCGAGGTTCTTGTGGGCGGTGAGCAGCTCAACCCCCACGTGATGCGCCGCTGGTACCGGGACAATGCCGACAGCGGCACCCGTCTGTTCAACATCTACGGGCCGACAGAGTCCACCACCTTCGCCCTGTGCCATCCGATTCCACGCGACTTCGACGGGGACGTGGTGCCGATCGGCCGGCCCCTGCCGCAGACCGGTGCGGTACTGGTCGTACCGGGCCAGGAGCGTGTCGCCGCGCCCGGCGAGGTCGGCGAACTCCTGTTGAGCGGAGCCGGACTAGCCGTCGGATACCGCAACCTTCCTGAGGAGACCGAGCGGCGTTTCGTACGGCTGCCATGGCTCGACGGCGGCGAGGAGCCGTACTACCGCACCGGCGATCTCGTACGGGCCAGCGACGAGGGCCTGATGGAGTACGTCGGACGAACCGACCGCCAGGTCAAGGTCCGTGGCTTCAGGATCGAGCCCGGCGAGGTGGAACGGCACGTTCTCAGCCACCCGGCGGTCCAGCGGGCCCACGTGTGCACGAGCCGCGCGATCCAGGAGGGGCCCAACGAACTACTGGCGTTCGTCGTCCTCGGCCAGGAGCTGTCCTACGAGGAGTTCGACAGCCATCTGGCGGCCCATCTGCCCGCCTACATGCGCCCCCACCAGATCCATCTGGTGGCTGAGCTGCCGCTCAACGCCAACGGCAAGGTCGACCAGGCCGCCCTGCTGCGGCGGGCCGACCGCCCTTGGCGAGCCGCCACCGCCGAATCCGGCGGACCGGCGACGACGGAGACGGAGCGCCGGGTCGTCGAACTGGCCGAGGAGATTCTCGGCACCACCGGCCTCGGGCTCGGCGACCGGTGGATCGCCAGCGGTGGTGACTCGTTGAAGGCGCTTCGGTTCTGCTTCGCCGTACGACGGCGATGGGGCCGTGAGCTGACTCAGGCGGCCGTCCTCCAGGGCGACCTGGCCGCTGTCGCCCGGTCGCTCGCCACGGTCCGTCCCGGCGAGGAGAGCGCCTTGCCGGCACCGGTGGTCTCCGGTGCCCGTTCGGCGCCCGCCACCAGCGAACAGCAGCGGCTGTGGCTGATGGAGCGCCGCACCCCGGGCTCCCGGGCCTACTCCGTCAACCAGGCCTTCCGCTTGGACGGACCGGTCGACCCCGCTGCCCTCCGGCGAGCGCTTCGCAGCCTGGTGGCACGCCACGAGGCGCTGCGGACGAGCTTCCGTCTCGGGCCGGACGGCCTGGAGCAGACCGTCGGTGAGCCGTACGACCCCTGGCACGAGCCGGGCCGCCGGCAGGTCTGGGACGAGGAAGAAGCACACGTCTTCGCCGACACCTTCTTCGCCGAGCCCTTCGACCTCGCCGTCCCCCGCATGCTCCGGGCCTGCTGGCTGCCGCGTGACGGCGGCGGCACGCTCCTTCTGCACCTGCACCACATCGCCGTGGACGGCTGGTCGTTGAGCATCCTGCTGCACGACCTGTCGGCCGCCTACGCCGGAAGCGGCGGGCACGAGGCACCCGCTCCGACCCCGCTGGACTTCGCTGTCTGGCAGAGCGACCGGTTCGCGAGCACGGCCTACCGGGCGCAGCGCGATGAACTCCTCGCGTTCTACCAGGGGTTGGCGGAGCCGCAGGAGCCGCTGCCTGCCCAGGACGCGGGTCCGCCGCCGCGGGCGCGCCTGCTGCATACGTCGCTCGACGTCGTTCGGCGGGCCCAGGTGGACCAGCTGTGCGCCGAGTTCGGACTGACTCGGTTCCAGGTCCTGCTGAGCGTGTTCTCCTGGTGCCTGTACGGCGTGACCGGTCTGGTCCGCCCGCGCATCGCCGCCCCGGCCGCGGGCCGCCCGGTGCGCGAGTTCGAGAACAGCGTGGGCATGATGGCGAACACCGTGCTGCTGCCCCTGACCGTCGCGCCCGGTGAGGACCTTCGTTCGCTCCTCGCCCGCACGAAGAGCGACACAGGGCGGGTACTGGGACGCCAGGACGTGGCGCTCACAGACGTCCTGACCGGCTGGGAGGCCGTCGGCGACAGCACACCGTTCGATTTCCTGTTCGTCTTGGAGAACACCGACTTCGGGGCGCTGCGGCTGCCCGGCTGCGCCCATCGCCCCCTGTGGTGGGCGGCGCCGGAGGCCAAGTGCCCGATGACGGTCTCCGTGGTGGAGCATGCGGACGGACTCGACGTGCTGTGGGAGTACGCCGAGGACCGGTTCACCGGCGAGGACGTCGAGGCGATGGCGGAACTGTTCCGGCGGGGCGTGGACGCGCTCGCGGCCGGTGGCCGCTGCACCGCTCGTGAACTCGTCGTTCCGTACCGGCGGTCCCTCCCGGAGCACGGGCGCGGACCCGCCCCGGAACCCGGCTTCACCACGATCGCCGAAGGCTTCGGCCTGCAGGTCGCCCGCACTCCGGACTCCCCCGCCGTGGTCACGGCCGACGGCGACACCCTGAGCTACGCGGCCCTCGACGCCCGTGCCGCGGCCCTCGCCACGGAACTGGCCGACCGCTACCGGATCCCGGCCGACGGCAGCCCCTGCCGGGCGGCCCTGTATCTGGATCCCTCCGCCGAACACGTGGTGGCGCTCCTGGCACTGGCCCGGCTGAACGTCACCGCCGTCCCTCTCGACCCCTCCTACCCGGCCGACGTGCTGCGCCGCGTCCTGGAACAGATCGACCCGCTGTGCGTCCTGGCCACGCGGGACAGCTCGCCGACACTGGACACGCTGCTCCCGGACGGTGTGGTGCGCCACCTCGTCGTACCGGAGGCGGACCGCACGCCCCAGAAGGGCGACGGCACGAGTGCGTCGTACGACGGGCACACGCATGACCGGGGCACGGTCGGCGCGTCGGCACACGTGGGTGCACGCCCCCTGTACACACTGTTCACCTCCGGCTCCACCGGCGTCCCCAAGGGCGTGCAGATCCACGACCGCACACTGTGCGACCTGATCAGATGGCAGTCCGGTCCCGGCGGCCTGACCGCCCCCGCGGCCACCCAGCAGTTCTCGATGCTGGCGTTCGACGTGTCCTTCCAGGAGATCTTCGGGACCCTGTGCACAGGTGGCAGCCTCCAGCTCATACGTCCCGAGTGGCGTCAGGACGCGCCCGCGCTCCTGGACCGGTTGGAGTCCGCGGGCACCGAGCGGATCTTCATGCCCTATGTGGCCCTGCACCTGCTCGCCGAGTACGCCGTCCGCCTGAACAGTTATCCCTCCCGGCTGCGCGAAGTGATCACCGCGGGTGAGCAGTTGGTGTGCACCGACAGCATCCGGCGCTGGTTCGCCGGACTCCCCGGCGTGCGCCTGTTCAATCACTACGGGCCGACAGAGACCCATGTGGTCAGCGCCCTGTGTCTGGAGGGAGATCCCGGGCAATGGCCCGAACGGCCCGCCATCGGGCGCCCGGTGGCCGGCGCCGACCTGCGGGTGGTGGACGCCCAGGGCGACCCGGCCCCGACCGGATGCACCGGCGAGCTGCTGATCGGCGGCACCATGACCACCCGCTGTTACCTCGACGAACCGACCCTCGATGACGCCCGCTTCGTCGAGCTCCCCGGCGCGGGCCTGTTCTACCGCAGCGGTGACCGGGCGTTCTTCGACCGTGCGGGCCTGTTGCACTACGCGGGCCGCGACGACCAGCAGATCAAAGTGAGCGGGCACCGGCTTGAACTCGGCTCCGTCGAGGCGGCCCTGCTGCGTCATCCGGCGGTGGTCAACGCGGTCGTCACCCGGGACGGGGGCCGGCTGACGGCCGGCCTGGAAGTCCGTGGTGAAGCACCGTCCGCCGACGACCTGACCGCGCATCTGTCCGCCCTTCTGCCCTCCTACGCACGTGTGGACCGCTTCCGCAGGCTGGAGAGACTGCCCCGCACGCCCAGCGGCAAGCTGGACCGGCAGGCGGTCGTCCGGGCACCGGGGGAAGAGATACGTCGTTCGGCGATCGCCCCCTCGGATCTGTCGGCCGAGGAGGAACGCCTCACTGCTGTCTTCGAGGAGGTCACCGGCTCGACGATCGCACCAAACCAGACCTTCTTCGAGGCGGGTGCCTCCAGTCTCGCCCTGATGCGCTTCCACCTGCGCTGCACCACGGCACTCGGTCTGCGCTTCGGCGTCGCGGACCTCTTCGAGCACGTCACCGTCCGCTCGCTGGCCCACCACCTCACCACCCCGCGGCCACTCGCCCCATCGGCAGCGACGAATGACGGGGCCCCCGAACCCGGCGAGCCGATCGCGGTCGTCGGCATGGCAGTACGGGTGCCCGGCGCCCCGGACCTGGCCGCCTTCTGGGAGCTGGTGGTCTCCGGCGGCACCGGAATCCGCCGTATCGACGCGCCGGAAGGAGTCGTCGGCGCGCACAGCACGCTCGACGGCATGCTCGACTTCGACCCGGGCCACTTCGGCATCAGCCCTCAAGAGGCACGTCTGATGGACCCCCAGCAGCGTCACCTGCTGATGGCCGGCGTGCAGGCCCTGGCGCACGCCGGAGTGGCGGACACCTCGTCCACCCGGGTGGGCCTGGTGGCCGGTGCCGGGGAGAACACCTACTTCCAGTCCCTGCTGCGCGAGGCGGACCCCGGCCGACTGCCTGACGGTTTTCAGCTCGCCCTGCACCATGAGAAGGACTTCCTGGCCACCAAGGTGGCGTACCACCTCGGGCTGACCGGCCCCGCCTTCAGCGCCCAGACGGCCTGCTCCAGCTCTCTGGTCGCCGTGCACCTCGCCGCCGGTCTCCTCCGGCAGGGCGAGGCCGACGTGATGCTCGCCGGAGGAGTACTCGTCGACCCCGGGCTGACCGGCGGCTACCGCTACCGCCCGCAGCACATCTTCTCCGCGGACGGCGACTGCCGGCCCTTCAGCGACGACGCCACCGGCACGGTCGGTGCCAGCGGCGTCGGCGTCGTGGTCCTCAAGACGCTGCGGCAGGCACGGCGCGACGGTGACACCGTCCACGCACTCATCACAGGCTCCGCGATCAACAACGACGGTGCGGCGAAGATGAGTTACACCGCGCCGTCCCTGGCCGGACAGCGGGAGGTGATCCGAACCGCCCTGTCCCGCGCCGGACGCACAGGAGCCGACCTCGGCTATGTGGAGGCCCACGGCACCGGCACCCGGCTGGGCGACCCGATCGAAGTGGGGGCGTTGCGGCAGGCGTTCGACGTGAGTGAGTCCGGCCGCTGCGCTCTGAGCTCCGTCAAGAGTCAGCTCGGCCATCTGGGCGCGGCCGCCGGTGTGGTGGGACTCGTACGCGCGGTCCTCGCCGTGCAGCACGGGACGCTCCCGCCCAACCTCAACTTCCGTGCCTTCAACTCGGAGATCGGCCCTGATCCCACTCCCTTCCACGTTCCGGTCCGAGCCACGCCCTGGCCCGAGGGACGCGAACGGGTGGCCGCGGTCAGCAGCTTCGGGATCGGCGGGACCAACGCCCACGTCATCGTGGAGCAGGACGCTCCGCCCGGACCGGTGGCAACCCGCGAAGTGCCCAAGTGCCTTGTGCTGTCGGCCTCCAGCGCGGACGCCCTGGCCGCCGACGCCGCTCGGATCGCCGGCTACCTCCAACTGCACCCGGAGCGCTTCGGGTTCGTGCTGCGCCATCTCCAGGCCGGTCGGGTCGCTCGCCGCCTGCGGGCCGCGGCAGCCGTGCCGGACGCCGTCGGGGCCGAGCATTGGCTGCGCACGGTGGCCACTGGAGCGGTGCAACCCGGTAGCGGCGACCCGGACGCCGTAACGGTCTCCGCGGCCGGTCGCACGGCCCGCGACCTCGCCGAGGCCTGGGCCGCCGGACACCCTGTCGACTGGGGGGCAGGCTCCGCTCCGGCGCCCTGGGACTTCCCGCCCCCGTCGTTCTCCCTCGCGGAGTACGACTTCGACCGGCTGCCCGAGGACCCGCGCGAGGCCCCGGCCGCCACGCCCCGGCGGCTGCCCCGGGAGAACTGGCTGCACCAGCCGCACTGGGTCCGGCTGCGCCGTGCCGCCGCCGCGGAGGTCACCGCGCCGTCCGGCCGCGCGTCCACCGTGGTCGTCGTAGCCTCCGAGGACACTCCGCGGACAGCGCTCGTCCCCTTCGAGGCGGTGGCGTCGCGCGTGATACGGGTGCACCCGGCCGGCGCCTTCGCCCGCAGAGGACCGGACTCCTACGACGTGGACCCCGCCGATCCGGCGTCCGTGCGACGGCTGCTCGATGCACTGTCCGAGGACGGTGCCCCGGCCTCCAGCGACACGGAGTGGGTGCACGCCCTGCCCCTCGACGTGACAGGGCCGGTCGGTCCCGACACCCTGGAACACGCCCGTCACACCTGCCTGGACAGCACGGCAGCCCTGGCACAGGCGCTGACCGGGCGAAACGGCTCCCCACGTGTGTGGTGGCTGTCGTACGGCGCCCGGCCCGCGACGGGAACGGTGGACAGACCTGAACTGGCGCTCCTCGCCGGGCCGGTCGAGGCCGCCCATCAGGAGTCCGCCCTGAACGGCCATTGGCTCGACCTCCCCGACGGCGACCTCACCCGCTGGGCCGGACATGTGGCCTCGGTCGTCGCCGGAGCACGTGGGGCCGGTCGTCCCGGCGAACCGGCCCTGCCCCGCCAGCTCGCTCTGCGGCAGGGCTACTGGTGGCGGCCGGGCACGGTACCCGTACCGGAGCCGGAGGGTACGCGGTCCCTCGTACCGGCCGGAGCGGACACCGTCCACCTGGTGCTCGGCGGCACGGGCGGCATGGGCCGCGCCATCGCCGCCTGGCTGCTCGAACACACCCGCGGTCGGGTGCTGTTGCTGTCGCGAAACCCGCGGCTGCCCGAGGAGTTGAACGGATGGGCCGACCGCATCGGCCTCGTCCCGGCGGATCTCGCGACCATGCCCGTTCACGAAGTGGCGGCGGCCATCGCCGAACACACGTCACGGCTGGACGGCGTCATCCACGCAGCCGGTCTCGGACACGGCGGGCTGCTCGTACGACGTGACGCCACTGCGATGCGCGACGCCGCCGCGGTCCGCGAGCGTGGCGCACTCGTCGTCGAGCACCTGATCGGAGCCTTCCGCCCGGAGATCGCGGTCTACTGCTCCTCGATGTCCGGCTTGCTCGGCGGCGTCGGCCAGAGCGACTACGCGGCCGGCGCGGGCCTCCTCGACGGCTTCGCCCACCACCGGGCCACCGAGACGGAGACAACCACCCGGATCGGCATCGACTGGGATATATGGAGCGAGACCGGAATGGCGACCCGAGTGCTGAACACGGACAGCCGCCATCAGGCCCACCTCGCGGTCGGCCTGACCGTCGAGGAGGGGAAAGCGGTCTTCGCCCATGCCCTGGCTCTGCAACTGCCGCAACTCCTCGTGTCCACAACGGACATCGAGGTCTCCCGGGCCTTCTACGCTCCTGCCGGCACTCCTGCCGGGATCGCGGATCGGCCCTCGGGCTCCGGACCCACGCACCCGACGCACCCGACGCACCCAACGGACGGAGAGGAGGAAGCCTCCGCCGGCAGTACCGAAGAGCGGGCGGACGCCATGGCCCGGGTGATCCGGGATCTGCTGGGCGTGGACGAACTGGACCCCGAGGACTCCCTCTACGACCTGGGCGCCGACTCGCTGACCCTGATCAGCGTGATCGCCCAGATCGAGGACGACTACGGCGTCGAGTTCGACCTGGCCTCCTTCAGCCACCGCGTCAGCCTCACGGAGATCCTGAAGCACATAGAGGCGGCCCTCGCCTCCACCGCCGAGCCCACCACCGAGGCGGCCAAAAGCACCTCCCGGGTCGTCCTCGACATCTGGCAGGAGGGAACCGGTTCGGCCGTCCTGTGCCTGGTGCACCCGGTGGGTGGGGACATCCAGGCCTACCGCTCCCTGGTGGCGGCCCTCGGACCCGCGCCGACGGTGTGCCTCATCGCCGACCCGGCACTCCGCGACACCGGGATGCCCGCATGGTCACTGGCTGAGCGGGCCCATCACTACGACGCGGCGCTAAGTGAGCGCTTCGGCGGACCTGACCACCGGCTTCATCTGGCCGGGTGGTCCTACGGCGCCCGTGTGGCGATGGAGATGGCGGGTCTCGCCGAGTCGGCCGGCCGGGCACTGGAAGCGCTCTACCTTCTGGATCCGCCACCGCCCCGGGCCAAGGCGCTGGTCGCCGCCTACGACGAGACTCACCTGGAAAGGGTGTTCGCCGCCGAACTCGGGACCGGAGCCTCCTCACTGCCGAGCGAGCACGCACAGGCGTACGCCGAGCGGCTGGCCCGCTGCTGCCGCGCCAACCTGCGCAGCCTCGGGGAACATCGCGTACAGCCACTCGTCTCCGTCCCTACGTATCTGTGGCTGGCCGAACACCCCACGGCGGACATGCCCACCCCCGCGGACCCGCGGGAGTCGGACCGGCAGTGGAACGCCTGCCTGCCTTCCTCCGCCGTGCTCAGGTATCTGCCCACGGACCACTACGGCATCGTCGCGGCACCCCACGTGGACACGGTGGCCGGGACCATCAGGGCGACGCTGGCGTCCCCGGGTGCCGGTACCCACGAAGTCGCTGACCTGTAAACCCCACCCCCCTCTGGAGGTTGACATGGAGTCATACGAACGCGAAGCACTGGAAGCGGTGACCACGCGCCCCGTGTACTCCTACCGCACGCTCACGGTCGAACGGATCACCCCTGTTCTGGGGGCGGAGATCTCGGGCGTCGACCTGTCGCGGGACATTCCGGCGGAGCAACTGGAGGAGATCCGGGTCGCCTTCCGCGACCACCATGTCCTCGTCTTCCGGGATCAGACGATCACCGCCGAGCACCACAAGCGCTTCGCCGCCGCCTTCGGCGAACCGCGCCCCGTCAACCCGCCGCCGCCCGAGGGCGATCCGTGCATTCTGGAGATCCGCACGACGTCGGCCGCGGCGGACGTGGCGGGCAACGGCTGGCACGCGGACGGCACAGCCGACGCCGAACCGTCACTGGGGTCGATGCTCTACATCACCGAGATACCCGAGCCGGGATGCGGCGGCGACACCCTGTTCGCCAACATGCACCTCGCCTACGGCATGCTCTCACCGGCCATGCGTGCCCTGCTGGACCCGCTGACCGCGATACACGACGGCGCGCAGGCCCTGGCGGGATACACACCGCCCGCGGACTACGTCATCCCCAAGAGCGAACACCCGCTCATCGCCCGGCACCCCGAGACCGACCGCAAACTGCTGTACGTCAACAAGGCCTACACCAGCCGCATCCCACAGCTTTCCGCCGACGAGAGCCGGGCCGTGCTCGACGTGCTCTTCGACATCATCGCGCGCAGGCCCGTCCTGCACTGCCGCGTCCGCTGGACCCCGGGCACGCTGGTCTTCTGGGACAACCGGTGCGTCCAGCACCACGCGACGTACGACTACTACCCCTACGCCCGCTACGGCCAGCGCGTCGCCATCAACGGCGGCCCCGTCAAGGGCTGATGTCCTGAACAGGCAAGGCGTCGTACACAAACCCCCGTCCCGCGTACGACGCCTCACCGCGCTGCCTGAGGTGTGCCGTTCCGGATCGAACTCCAGGACCCGCTGGAGCCGGACGTTCTTGCCCGAGCGGTCCCGGAAGTTCCGCATGAACGCCTTCCCTTCAACATCGCAGCTGTGACCGGGCCCCGGACGAGAGCCGAAGCAGATGCTCGCCATCGGTAGGGCGCTGATGGCCGGGCCCCGGATATCGGTGCCGGTCGAGCCGTCCATGAGCCTGTCGCCCAGAGGGTCATGGCATCGCCATGGAGAAAGGCCGGGTCTCGACGCGCGGAGCCTCCGCACGGCTCAGTCACGGCTCCCAGGTGCGGGAGATCCATCCGGGCCTGTGCCGCGAGCTCCCTGGACCGGGCCAGCCACCCGGCCAGCACCTCGAACAGTTCCCTGCCCGTCGAGTGTCCACGTGGGTGGCTGCTACGCCGCGGCCAAACAACGGCGTCCGGTGGGCCGTGACGAAGCCCGCCGGCTCCGCGCCTCAGGAGCGCGGGCCTGTAGCCAGGGCCTGCCCGACACCGCCCTGGGTACTAGCGCGACACTTCGATCTCTCTAGAAGAGCATGCGATCCGCCGTTGTATGAAGACCGCGTGATGCGGCAGCCGCGCATCGCATACTTTGGCTGCACTCTCGCCTTACAGCCAAAGCATTCTCCACTTCTGCCGACGCTGGCGTATCACTTCACGGGCACTTTCATTCTGAACAGTTTCTCTGCATTTCGGAACGCAATCTTTTCCTTGTCTTCGCGTGGCAAATCGACTCCGCGGAACCAGTCGGTCTGCTCCTTTATGTCCGCGAACGGGTAGTCGGTTGCGAACATCACTCGATCCACGCTTATGTACTTCAGCAGGAGATCGAGCAGTTCGGTCTGGGGGAATGCGCTGGTTGTGACCCAGAAGTTGTCCTGGAAGTATTGCTCGATGGGCTTCTCGAGCGACTCTTTGGTCGGCTCGCCCATGTCATTGGCGATCCGCTTGTAGTAGAAAGGAAGACCTTCGCCCATGTGGCCGATGATGATTTTTAGTTTGGGGAATCTGTCGAAAACCCCGTACGCGATCATCCGAATGCATTGGGTCAGCACTTCCTGGTGCCAGCCATATCCAGACCCACTGAAAATGTAGTCTTGGTACTCTTCCGTGTATTTAGACCGTGTGGTGCTGTAGTAGATCTTGAAGACCTCGTCAGCTGGATAGCCGGGATGCAGGTAGATCGGCACATCGAGAGCAACGGCACGTGCCAGCAGAGGCTCGAAATCGGGATGATCGAGATACTTCTTCGCAATGTGTCCGTTGGTCAGTGCGCCCAAAAAGCCATCTTCCCGAACCGAGCGTTCCAGTTCGTCCGCCGCCGCCTCCGGGCTCTGCAAGGGCAAGGTGGCGAAAGCCTTGAAGCGGCCCGGATATTTGGCGATTGGCCCGTCTACAAGTTGCCGGTTAAGACGATAGGCAAGGTCGATGCCCCTTTGCCCAGGGACATTTTGTACGGAGGGTGTATGAGCAGAGAGGATTTGAACGTTGAGTCCCCCTGCATCCATATCGTCGATGCGGCGTTGGCCTAGATCCGAAAGACCAGTTTCCTCAAGGAACGCTATGTGATCCTGATTGATGGAGTTCAGCTTCAACAACGTGGGAGTCGAAAAGGTCTCCTCCGTGCCGATGAAGGGCAGGTCCTGGTCCCGCCGTGAAATCTCCGAAGTCTTGTCCGAAGTCTTGTCCGAAGTCTCGTTCTCGCTCGCTTCCGAGACAATGGCGTACGTGGACAAGCCGGCACCAATGCCAAGTGCCGTGCTGGCGGTTAGAAAGCCGCGGCGTCCCATGGGCTTCATGTCAGTCCCTCTCTTCAGGCGTTTGTGTGGTGAGGTATCCGTACGGCATCCGTCTGCGAGATGCTTCAGGTGGTCTTCGCGTCCTGCTCGCGCACCGCGGCAGCGCTCAGGTCGAGGAACCGCTCGCCGGTGCGCAGCGGCTGTCGTGGAGCTGACGACCGCCCGCGTACGCGCTGTGCGGGCCGGCCGCGGCGGACCCCGCACTGTTGTCGGCGTGTGACCCCGCATGCGGCGACAGGGAACGCCGCCGCCAGCGCCCTGGTGGCCGCCTCGAACCGCAACCGGCCGGGCTGCGCTTTCCCCGATGGTGCTGCGTCGACTGCCATCACTGGCCTCCTGCATACGGGTTGCATCGCTTATCTGGACGCTTACTTCCTACCGAGCGAACCTGAGACGACTGTTAATGCGGTGCTCAGGCCGGTTGGCCGAACCATGTGCCCGGCGCACGCACCAGCGTGGTGGCGGCGAAGTCCTGCCCGGTAGGCAAGGCCCGGGCGACACAGCCGTCGGGCCGGATGAGCAACGCGTCGACGTCCACCCGGTCCGTGCGGGCGGTGACGGTGTCGACCCGTCCGATCCACGCGGCCGCGGCGTCGCGGACCTCCGCGCGGTCGACGAGGTCGAGCAGGAGCCCAACGCCCCTCACGCAGCAGGTCCGCCGACCGGGTCACCGCGGTGACGACGTCCGGGTCGGACCGCTCCAGCGTCACCTTCATGTCCGGGCACAGGGTGCCGACGAACCGGTGGTCGTCGCCCCGGTCGTACCGGACGTCCATGCCGGCGACGTACCGGCGGGCGTCGTCGACGTCCATCAGGTCGGAGAACACCTCCCACAGCGCCCTCGTCTGCGGGTCGGGGCGCATCAGGGCGATCTGGGCCCGGGTGTTCTGCAGCAGGCGCGCCGCGAACGGATGCCGTTCGGTGGTGTACGTGTCGAGGATGTCCTCGCCGACCCAGCCGCACACCACGGCCGCGAGCTTCCAGCCGAGGTTGCCGCGTCGACGATAACGACGTTGAGGCCTGGCCGCCGACCGGTGCGTACACGTGGGCCGCGTCCCCGGCCAGCAGGACCCGGCCTGTCCGGTACGTGGTCGCCTGCCGCGGGGTGTCGATCCAGCGGGTGCCGGACGACATCGTGGTGATCGTGACAGCGGTGCCGCTCACCCGCCGGATGCCGTCCTGCAATTCCTCGACGGTGAGCGGCTCGACCTGCCGCGGCGGGCCGTCGAACTCCACTGTGGACATCCGGCTCACCCCCGAGCCCGTGCACGTACACGCCGTGCGCGCGTAGTGAAATCCTGGCCGCGGCTTCTCCTGGTCCACCATGTCGACCACTGCCATCCGACCGGTGACGGTCGCGTCGGTGCCGGCAGAGTCGAAGCCCGCGAGCCCGCGGCGTTGCTGCCCGCGCCGTCGCAGCCGACGAGGTACCGTGCGCCGAGTTCCCGCACGCCGCCGGTGGTCCGGACCTCGACGGTGACCGCGTGGTCGTCCTGCCGGATCCCGACCACCTCCTGCTCGCGGCGCACCTCGACGCGAGCCCGGTGGCGTGCCGGTGCAGGATCGCCTCCAGGTCGGGCTGCTCGATCCGGACCCGTCGCCGGTCCGGATCGGTGCGCCGGGTCGGGTCGAGCCCAGCGTCGAAAGCCCTGATGGGGGAGCGACTGAGCGGTCCGTAGCATCGCGCGCAGCCTGCGGCGTCGTTAGAGGTCTCACCCATTGGGGTGGGACAGAGGGAGTGCCGAGCCCCCGAATTCAGGGTGAAGGCCATGGAAGCGGTGTAGCACCTGGATTGCAGCCGTGAAGAACTCCCCGGCGTATGGGGCGCGGAACGTTCAGATAGTGGTGGCGGGAACTGGAGAGACCCTCCCCGGCCCGGTGTGCTGCGGATGCGCGCCGGAGCGTCGAGTCCTATAACCGGTCAACCCGGGAAGGGGACGTGACCGTCGTGCCGGGAGGGAGTCGGAGGCGGCCGTAGTACCGGTTGAGCCGAGCGGACAATATAACCGCCGGTGAGTGAAGGGCCGCTGCTTCGTCGATGCGAACTGCTGATGAAGGGGTGCCCGGTGAGTGCCGTTTCGGCTAGAGGGCGTGTACCGAAAGCGCCGGTCACAGCCACCCGTTGCTCTGAGGCAGGGGTAAACCGCTACTTCAGCGGTGGATGTGGCGAGTACGGTGTGGCTGCGGCCGGTGATCGCGTGCAGCGGCGGCTCACGGAGACAGACGCGCGGACGCGAAGGAGCGGATGGTGCCGGGCGCTGTACTGCGAGGGGTGACTCTGGACTGTGCCGACCCGCGGACGCTGGCGGGCTTCTACGGTGCACTGACCGGGATGCGCGAACTCTTCAGTGCGGACGAGTTCGTCGCTCTGACGGACGACTCCGGCTGTGATCTGGGATTCCAGAGGGTTGACGGATACCGGGCTCCGCAGTGGCCGGGTCAGGACGTGCCACAACAGTTCCACCTGGATTTCCGCGCTGACAACCTCGATGCGATGGAAGAGCTGGCTCTGGAACTCGGCGCGGCCAAACCGGACCATCAGCCCGGCGGCGGACGCTGGCGGGTACTCCTGGATCCGGCTGGCCACCCCTTCTGCCTGACGTCTTCCTGACATCACCGGCGTTGACAGGTATCCCCCATCAGACGCCGTAGCGCTCAGGCTTGGGCGAGCAGTTCATCAGCTGCGGCCGTCTCGGAGTGGGCATGGCGTCAGATGTGCTGGTCACAGCCATGGTTGCCTCGTAGCGGACCGCGAGTCTGGCGAGCATGGCCAGGGTGACCCAGCGAGACCACGAGGTGAAGAGGCGGAGTTGGTGCTCGTCCAGTCCGGCCAAACCCTTTCCTGACTGGAAGGTCTCTTCCACCCGCCATCTTGATCCGGCGACGCGCACCAGGGTGGCCAGGGCCGGCATCCAGGAACCGGCCGATCATGCGGGCGGCCAGGTCCGGCTCGGTCGCGAAGACGGTGTCCTCGCCCAGGCCCGCGGCCCGGCAGCGGTCCGGGTCCGCGGTCCACGAGCGCGGGATGTACAACTCACGGTCCACCGCGTGCCCGCGCCCTCCCGGCGACCTGCGCGTTCTCGATCCTCCCGGCGGTTCCGGTGTGCTGGCGCTGGAGCCGGACGGTGTGCGTGCCCTTCTTCACGTCCCCGGTTTCGTCGACCACCAGCACCGCATCTCTCGTCGTGCGGATGCTCCAGCACGTACTCACGCACGTCATCACGTACACGGTCGGCATCCCCCCGGGCCCGGCCGAGCAGTTGCTGCACGCCCTCCGGGCTCGCCTCCCTGGCCTATTCGGTGATCGACCAGCACCTCTTGCGCGGCCGGTCCGAGAGCAGCCCCAACACCAAGTCCTTCACCCGGCGCCGGGGCTCAACCCTCGCGAACCGCCCGCTATCCGGCCCATCAGGGCCTCGAACGCCTCCTGCCAGCGGGCAGGGTCTACGCTGCGACCTGCGGTCACAACATGATCTTCAGTCTTCACGCACCGATGATCGGCGGTGGCCGCGACCTTTCCACGGTCGGTCCACGAGCGCGATCAATGTCTACGGCTGGGGCGCTAAGAACGGGTACGGCACAGTTCCTGACCCACGAGTGTGATCATGGCCTGCTGGGTGTCCTGTCCGCCCTCACTGGTGACGTACACCACGGCGGTCCGGGTCCCGTCTCGGGTGGCGCCGCCCCAGGTGACATAGCCGAGGAGTTCGCCCCGGTGGCCGAAGTAGCTGCCGCCACAGGGCAACGGGATCTCGGCCAGACCGAGTCCATACCTCACGCCCAGTTCGGGCGCGAGCTTGGTGGTCGTCATCTCGTCGAGCTGCGCCGGAGCCAGCAGACGGCCCCCGAGCAGCGCGGCGTAGAACCGGTTCAGGTCGTGCGCGGTGCTGATGACCGAGCCGGAGCCAACGGCCATACTGGAGTTGAGCACCGTGACGTCGATGCCGGTGCCGGTGCCGGTGCCGAACGTGGCGTAGCCCTGGGCGTGCCGGCCCAGGATGAACGGGAAGGGGCCGGGCGTACTGGTGTCCCTCAGGCCCAGCGGGCGGATGATCCGGTCCTTCACCTCCCGTGCCCAACTCCGGCCGGTGACCTTGTGGATGATCATCGCGGCGAGAATGTAGTTGGTGTTGGAGTACGACCAGCCGGCGCCCGGGGAGAACTTGGCAGGGTGCCGCATCGCCAGACCCACCAACTCCTCTGGGGTGTACGTGCGGAACCGCTCGGCCCGATAGCCGTCCGCGCTTTTCAACGCGGATATCTCCTGCCCGACATCAGGGATGCCGCTGGTGTGCTGCAGCAGCTGCCGCACGGTGATCTGGCTGCCGTCGTTGTCGTTGCCCCGGACCACTCCCGGCAGCCACTGCTCGACGGTGTCTTCCAGGGACATTCGCCCCTCACCGATGAGTTGCAGCACAACCGTGGCGGTGAAGGTCTTGGTGGCACTGCCGATCCGGAACCTGCCGTCCCGCGGCATCGGCCTCCTTGTGTTCATCGCGGCCGTCCCAGCGTACGCGCTGTCGCGTGCGTCCCGTGACGTCACCTCGGCGTGCACACCGACCACCCCAGTGTCGTGGATCGCCTCCACCTGCCGTTGAAGCGGATCGGCCGGCGGCGGCTTCGCCGCCGCCGTGGACACCGTCGATACGGCGAGGACGGCTGTAGTCAGGCTGGTCAGGACGAGCAGGCCTCGCCGACGCCTTCTTAACCCATGCATGACGACCCCTTCTCTGCTGAGGTTGTACGCGAGTTCAGGGACCGCTCAGGCTGTGGCCTGCGACTGTGTCGCCCCCGGGGCCGGCGGTCGACAACCATCCCACCAGCGGAGGGGGGATCGCCCCATCCGGCTTTCCCCCTGGCGTACCGATGCGCTGTCCTCAGGGCGGTGACGGGGGTTACCCCCCTTAAGACGCCGCTTCCTATGGCGTGATCAACCGTCGCTGGCGTATGAGGGAACTCGTGGAGTGGTGCCCTGCCAGGGGTCACTGGGCGGTCCACAACCACTATCAAGTCATGCATGCTGCATGGCATCGTGCAGTATGCATGATGAGCAGCGTCTAGCTAACCTGCTCGGAGCCACAGCTCTAGCCTTGGTTGATCTGACACTGGGCGAGGCGACCAAAGCAGCCGGCGTGAGTAGCAGTAGTGCGGCGGCTCTCGTGAGTTTGGCCGCGCACCCGGGCGTCAGTGTGACTGAGTTGGGGAGACGCGTTGGACTGACACAACCCGCTGCGGCGCGGATGGTGGATTCACTGGAAGCGGACGGTTTGGTGGAGCGGCGCCCGCGCTCGGTCAGTAGCCGCTTGATGGCCGTTCAACCGACTCCGGTAGGCGTGCGCCAGGCAGAGCGGATTCTCCATGCCCGTGGGGGCCCGCTGACTGACCTACTCGCCGACCTCGACGACGACCGGCGTCACCTCGACCGTCTGCTCACCAACCTGCTCACCCGCTTGTATGGGCAGATTGGTCGTGCCCACTACATCTACCGACTGTGTGGCCGCAAGAGTTGCACCACCGGCGCGGAGTGCCCGGTCGGCGAGGCAGAGTGGCTGTGCACCTCCTCAGCGAGTGTCGTTTGCCGATGAGTTCGGATGTCAGTTGAGGGTCGACGCGCTTCTGATTGTCGGTGAGTTTCGATGTCACTCGGGTGTGAGGCAAGGGCAGTGGTAGGTCGTTGGAGAGCGGTCCAGAGTCGGTGACCGCCCTGCAGCAGGTCGAGGCCATCGCGGGGTGGTCGTGCTCTTTGGCGGCATGTTTGACCAGGTACTTGGCGCGCTCGTACGACAGTCGGCCGTGGCCGGTGTGAGGCAGAGGCCGACGTCCCGAGGGTGCGAGGCCGCGTAGCGGCAACAGTTGACCCTGACGCAGGGGCAACCTCTCAGCATGGTGGGCATGACGACGAGAACCAGTGCGATCGAGGTCGCCGGGCTACGCAAGTCGTACGGCGACCACGAGGTAGTCGCCGGAGTCGACCTGACCGTCCCCGCAGGCACCGTCTACGCCCTGCTCGGACCCAACGGGGCCGGCAAGACCACCACAGTCCGGATCCTGTCCACATTGCTGCCCTCAGACGCCGGTGAGGCTCGGGTCGCCGGGTACGACATACGCCGCGAGGCCGACCAGGTGCGTGCGTCGATCGGGGTGACCGGGCAGTTCTCCGCCGTGGACGAGTTACTGACCGGGCGGGAAAATCTGCGGCTGATGGCCGACCTCGGCCACCTCGACCGGCGCCGTGCGGAGAGCGTAGTAGAGCAACTGCTGGAGCGGTTCCACCTGGCTGATGCCGCCGACCGGCGCGCGGGGACGTACTCCGGCGGTATGAAGCGGCGGCTGGACCTGGCGATGACCCTGGTTGCCGGGCCGCGGCTGATCTTTCTCGACGAGCCGACCACCGGCCTGGACCCGCGCAGCCGCCGCGAGCTGTGGGGGATCGTGCGGGAGCTGGTGGCCGACGGGGTCACCGTCTTCCTCACCACCCAGTACCTGGAGGAGGCCGACCAGCTCGCCGACCGGATCGGTGTGCTCGACGGAGGCCGACTGGTCGCCGAGGGCACCGCGGCCGAGCTGAAGCGGCTGGTCCCCGGCGGTCATGTCGAACTTCAGGCCGCCGACAGTGAACGGCTGGCCGAGTTGGCGCGCCGGTTCCCCGAGGCGAACCCGAACGCCGCGGCGCTCACCCTGACCCTGCCGCACGACGGCAGCCTCACCACGCTGCGGCGGCTGTTGGCCGGGATCGACGACGACGCGGTCACCGGGCTCGCCGTGCACACCGCCGGCCTGGATGACGTGTTCCTGGCTCTCACCGACCACTCCACCGCCTACGAATCTCCCGAGGAGGTGCCGGCATGAATACCGCGACGTATGCCGTCCGCGATTCGGCGACCATGCTGCGCCGCAACCTGAAACACATGGCCCGGTACCCGTCGCAGACGCTGATGCTGATCGGCCTGCCGCTGCTGTTCCTGCTGCTGTTCGTCTACGTCTTCGGCGCCACCATGGGCGCCGGTCTGCCCGGAGCCCCGGCGGGGGACCGCGGCGACTACCTGACGTTCATCACTCCCGGGATCTTGGTGATGGCGGTGGCCAGCGTGTCCATCAGCACCGCGGTCTCGGTCGCCACCGACATGACTGGCGGAATCATCGACCGGTTCCGAACCATGGCCATCGCCAAGGTCTCGGTGCTCACCGGCCACGTGCTGGGCGCGATGGTCCAGACTGCGCTGGCACTCGCAACGGTCTTTGGCGTCGCGTTCCTGCTCGGTCTGGAGACCGCCGCCTCGGCGATGCAGTGGTTGGGCCTGATCGGTCTGCTCGCGCTGCTGTCGTTCGCGATGACCTGGTTCACCGTGGCGCTCGGGCTGGCCAGCCCGAACCCGGAGGCCGCGAGCAACTGGCCGATGATCTTCATCATTCTGCCGTTCGTGGGCAGCGGGTTCGTGCCGGTCGAGTCGATGCCGACCGGGCTGCGGTGGTTCGCCGAGTACCAGCCGTTCACGCCGATCATGAACGCTTTCCGCGGTCTGCTGGCCGGATCGCCCGATGGTTCGGACATGCTCTGGGCCCTCGGCTGGTGTGTGGTGATCGGGCTGGTCGGCTACCTCTGGTCGCGGCGTCTCTACCGGACCCGGGCTGCGAACTAGGAGACTGCTCTGATGCTGACCATCGGCGAGCTGGCGTCGTACGCCGGAGTGACGGTGCGCGCGGTGCGGCACTATCACGCCAAGGGGCTGCTGCCGGAACCGGAGCGGGACCACTCCGGCTATCGGAGGTATGGCGCCGACGCCGTGGTCGAGTTGGTCAAGATCCGGACCCTCGCCGAGGCCGGGGTCCCTCTGGCGCGCGTGCGGGAGCTGCTCCAGGCAAACGAGGAGGAGTTCGCCGCGGCAGTCGCAGATATCGACAAGCGGCTGCGGGCGGAGATCCGGGAGCGGCAGCGGCACCGCGAGCGGATCGCCCGCCTCGCCGCCGGGGACAGCCTGGCACTGCCCCAGGAGGTGGTCGAGTACCTTGACCGGCTGCGGGCGCTCGGAGTCGACGAACGGATCGTCCAGGTCGAGCGCGACGGCTGGATCCCGCTGGCCGCGCGTTCACCCGAGCGAGTTTCGGAGTGGATGGCACGCAAGCGGGAGCAGATCACCGACCCGCAGATCATCGACTTCTATCTCACCTTGAGCCAGGCTCTCGACCGCAGCGACGACGACCTGCGGCTGGTCGAACTGGCCGACAAGCTGGCCACCTACATCACACAGGTGGCCGACGAGCAGGGCGAGTTCTACGTCGACGACACCGGCATCGAGCCACCGTTCGCCGAGTTGCTGGATACACATGTGTTCGACACTCTGCCGCCGGCCCGTCGGCTGATCGAGCTGCTCAAGAATCGAGGCTGGACCGGCTGGACCAAGCTTGAGCGCGTGAACCCAGCACGGGGTATGGCCGGAACGCGGCAGGCAGACGCTGCGGTGCGGCGATTCCAGGGTGAGTTGTGACCGCGGGCGGGGTTCTGCTGGGCAAGGGCGCCAGCGACGGCGGGTCCGTCAGAGCGGTCGTCTGGTGGTTCTCGAGTGTGGGGTCAGAGTGTGACAACCTGCCCGGCGCGGGCTTTGGTATGGGCAAGGCGGTAGGAGTCCGTGCCGGTCTCGATGATGGCCGCGTCGAAGGAGGGCCGGTCGACGATGGCCGTGCAGAGCCGTGGATCTGTGAACGTCTTCGTCCATCCAAATGGGGCTGGCACTTGTTCCCCGCGAGGAGTCTGCCCTGTCACCTGGCCGTAGGCGGGTCCTGGGCGTCTCTTTGATTGTCTCGCTGACAGCATGCTTTTGAAGGCGCTACCTTCATTCATCAGGTGCGAGGAAGGTGTGCCCGATGGTGGAGTCGCGTCTGCGGGTGATCGGGGGCCGAGCAGTCCCTGACCTGCCAGCTGCCCTGGACCCGTGGGAGTTCCAGGCGTTATGTGTGGAAGCGTTCGTGGCCTCCTGGCGGGCCCGCGGGTTCAGCCCGGTGACCATCGAGAACGACACCGGCCTGCTGGAGCGGACGCTGCAAGCCCTGGGCCGGCCCGCTTGGGACGTCACTCCTGAGGACATCGACCGCGTGGTCGGCGGCTTGGCGGTGGACGGGCGTGCCCCGTCCACCCGCCGTGGCTATGTCCAGATCTTCAAGGGCTTCCACCGGTTCCTGCAGGCCCGCAAGGCCGTGGAGATCGAGGCCGCGTTCGGGATCCGGCTGGTCTGCCCGGTCGACGAGTTCAACGCCTCGCGCCATGTCGGCGACGACTCGCCAGCTCTGCTGCCGCCACCGACCCCGGAGCGCGTCGAGGAGTTCTTCGCCTTCCTCAAGGCCCGCATCGCCACCGCCCGCAAGTACGCACCCGCCGCCCGCGACTATGCGCTGTTCCGGACGCTGTATCACGCCGGCCTGCGCTCGGACGAGGCAGCGCGCCTGGACCGCCCCGATGTCCACTTCGACCGCGGCCCGTTCGGGAAACTGCACGTGCGCTTCGGCAAGGGCGCCCGCACCTCCGAGCCGCGGCCGCGTTGGGTGCCCATGCTCGACCAGTTGGACCTGGTCCTGCACTGGTTCCTGGACGACGTGCGCGGCAAGTTCCCCGACTCGCCCGCGCTGTTCGCCGACGAGTCCGGCGGCCACCTCCACCAGGGCACCGTCCGCAACCGGCTGCGCTATCTGATGGAACTCGAAGGCCGCCCGTCCGCAGTCCGCTTCAGCCCACATGCCCTGCGCCGGGCCTGCGCGACCCACAACTACGAACGCGGCGTGGACCTGGTGGCCATCCAGCAACTCCTCGGTCACTGGACCGTCAGTTCAACCATGCGATACGTCCGGCCCTCGGCCACGTTCATCGAGGACGCCTATCGCCGTGCGGTGACCAGCACCCTCAGCGAGCTCACCGGAGAGGATCCCGCGTCGTGAACATCAAGTGGAAGCTGCGGATCGCCGCCGCCCAGCGCGAGGTCTGGACCGGCGCCCAACTGCGGCGGCTCCTGGCCGAACGGGCCGGCCTGGAGCTGTCCTCAGCATCGGTGTCGGCGCTGTTCACCAAGGAGCCCTCGCAGGTGAAGATGTCGACCCTGGCCGCGCTGTGCACCGCGCTCGAATGCTCCCCCAACGACCTGATCGAAGTCGACACCACCCCCGTCCAACGCCCCGCCACCCCCGCCCGACCAGCAGCTGAGCTGCCCCGGGCCGCCTCAGCCACCGGCCGGTCCATGCCTCCGATCTGACGCGAACGGGGACGGAGCGACGATGGGCATGCGACAGCGGGATTGCGTCGGCTGCGGGGCGTCGGTCGGGATCATCGGCCGGGACTACTGCTGCCGCTGCACCGCCCGGCTCAAGGACGAAGCCACCCGAACACCCTGCCCGACCTGCCGAAAGTCACGGGTCCTGCAGAAAGACACCGGACGGTGCATCAACTGCTCGCGGACCTGCACCACCTGCGGCCGGCCGGTGCGCTCTCCGGCCGCCACCAGCTGCGGGGCCTGTCGGCGGGAAGCCGAGCGAGTCGCCGCCAAACGGACCTGCCCGCGCTGCCAGCGGCCCGGCTTCCTGCAGACCGCCACCGGCTGGTGCGGCCACTGCTCACGCGTCCGCCAGCCCAAGCAGCCACCGCGTGCGTGCGCCGGGTGCGGCCAGGTGCGACGCCATGCCGGACTGGGACTGTGCTCGGCCTGCTGGCAGAAGCACCCCGACCGGCCGTTCATCACCGCCGCCAACCTGCAAGAACGACTCACCGACCCGCCGCCGTGGCTGGGCGACTTCGCCGGCCACCTCGCCGCCCGGCACTGCGCCAGCTGGGCCTGCACCATGATCAGCGCTCTCGGTCGGCTCCTGGAGGACGAACACCCCAATCATCCGCAGGCTCTCCTGGAGCGTGCTCGTCGCCCCGGCCGCTCGATGGGCTCCCTCGCCCGCGCGCTGGAGGACTTCTTCACCCAGCGCGCCCTGGCGCTGCCGACCGACCACGCCGACCAGCTAGCGGCCGGCCGCCGCCGACGCCGCATCGAAGCCGCCCCGCTGCCGCTGCGGCCCCAGATCCAGGCGTTCTCCGACGCACTGCTGCGAGCACGTGAACGTGCCCTGCGCGCCGGGACCCTGCCGCGCGCCGACATCACCATCGAGGCGACCCTGGCCATCGTCCGCGACCTCGCCCGCTTCCTGGCCGACCAGAGCGGCAAACTCGACTGGGCCCTGGCCGACGTCCACGACATCGAAGCGTTCCTGGCCACCCGGCCCAAGGCCCGCCAGCGCCGACTGACCGTACTGCGGCAGTACTTCCGCTTCGCCCGCTCTGGCAAAGTCGTCCTCGTCGACCCCACCCGCGGTCTGAAGGCGAAAGGCCCGTCCGGGTTCAGCGGCGCCACCGTCGCCGTCGACCAGCAGCGCCAGCTGTTCCGCCGCTGGACCACCACCACCGACGCCCACCCCCACGAGGCCTTCCTCGGAATGCTGGCCCTCCTGCACGCGGCCTCCAGCAGCGAAGTGCGAAACCTGCGCGTGGACGACATCGAGCCGATCAACCGCACCGTCCAACTGGGCAAACGCCCGCATCCGGTGCCGATGGACCCGGCCAGCTGGTCGGTATTACAACGCTGTCTGGCCCACCGCGAGAGCCAGCGCACCGACAACCCCCACGTGATCGTCACGAAGATCACCAAATCCGGCCGGTCCGCGGCATCGACTGCCTATGTCAGTCACATCATGGACCCCTGCGGTGTTCCGCCCCGGACGCTGCGGTGCACCCGTCTGGCCGACCTGGTGAACACCCTCGACCCGAAGCTCGTCGCCGCGGTCCTTGGCATGGACCCCGAAGGCGTCATGATCTACCTTGCCGACCATGTCGAGGCTGGACGCCTCCCCGAACAGCGTGAACGGAGACACTGAGGTGCGACACCTGACGTACGTGTTCGCCCTTGGAGCACTGCACCGAGGGAAGGAGATCGAGCAGTTCCTCGGCGGCATCGAGCGCGACGGCCGCCAAGGCGTTCGCTGGATTGCCATCAGCCCCGACCGCTCGGGCGTCACCGTCTATCTCAGCGAAGTCGTGGACGCCGGCACCGACACGTTCCACGACGTCACCGAGTTCCCGCCCCTGGACCCGGACGAAGAGAGCTGGGGACGGGAAATCGCCGTCCTGGCGACTCCCGAGGAAGCCCTCCAGGTGGCCGTTCAGGAGCTCGGAGCGGATCCCGGACGCTGGGTCAATCAGGGCATTGTGTGCGACGAATACCGTGACTTCCGGATCGCTCGTAAAGCCCAGAGTCCGATGCAACCGTGACCTCGCGTCAGGCTCGGCATTGCCTCGGAATGTGGTCAGGCCTGGTCGACCTCGTCGAGCGCCACGAGCAGTTCGTCGACAAGTGCGTGGTGCTGTTCCCGTTCGCCATTGCGCGCCGGAGTGGCGAGGACCAGCGTCTTTGCCAGACCAAGGTCTCCCGACCCAGCGCCCAGCAGTTCGCGGGTGACAACGATGGAGTCCATCACGCCGATGCCACGCGCGCTGAGCATCGACTGGATCGCTGACATCTCCGTGCCTGTCGCCAGCAGGGGGCGGAGCTCGTCGGTCAAGGCCGAGAGCCGGATGGCCCGTTCGGCGTCGAGTCCAGAGAGTGCCATCGCTCAGCTCCCGTCCTTTGCCGGTACGGGTTCGTCCGCAGTGTCGGCCATGACGAGGCCAGCGCTGACGGCCTGCCTGTCGTCGATCCCGACATGCCGCAGGAAGGCCCAACGGTCCAGCTGAGTGCATGCCCAGTTGGGATCGTATGCCGCGGTGGGCAGCTGGGGGATGCGCTTGCGGCCCGTTTCGTCCAACCGATACGGCTCCTCGAATGCGGTGTTCCACGCTTGGACAGCGGGGGTGTACCGCTCTCGGGCCTCTTCAGCACTGATATCCAGGTAGGCCGCGACCTGTGCCCAGGAGCTGCCGCGTTCGACTTCGTAGACGACGGCCGAGTTCAGAGTCCGCTCAGCTAGTTCGATGAGCTGTTGGGCTTGGCTGACGCGACCGGCGAGTCCGGTATCAACATCGTTTCGAGTACCCACCAGCCCGGCGGCGCTGTCCGCCACCTCTGTGGCGTGGTCGGCAAGTACGAGCCGGGCCAGTCCTTCACGGGAGTACGCGGATCGGTCATGGTCGTAGGGGGTCGGCTCGCTCATGAGGGACAGAGTTCCATGTCCACGTGTTCTGCGGGTACTGAGTATTCACGGCCGACTACCCCATGAACGGGCCGATTCACCACAAGGCGGGAACCTGCCTTGTTTCGGCGCTGCCTGGCACAGGTTCGGCGGAACATGTGCGCTTTTCCGAAACTCTCGTTGGAGGCGATGGCGACGCTGTTCTTCTCCCCGCGTTCGGTCAGGACCTGGAACAGCAGCTCAGCGCCCCGGCGGTCAAGTTCCATAGACCCTAATTCGTCAGTACAGAGGAGATCGACGCGTCTGTAGCGGGCGATCGTCTTGGTCAGCAGCCTCTCGTCGGCCGCCTCGACGAACTCGTTCACGAGCTTGGTGGCGAGGGTGTAGCGGACCCGGTAGCCCTTCATCGCGGCCTCCGTGCCCAGCGCAATCAGGAGATGCGATTTCCCGGTGCCCGAGTCGCCGATCAGGCAGAGAGCCTTTCCTTTCCTGACCCACTCACAGGTGGCGAGCGTGTTTATCGTTGCAGCGTCAACGTTGGGGTTGGCGTCGAAGTCGAAGGCCCGCAGTGACTTCTCGCGGGGGAAGGCCGCGGCCTTGATGCGCCGTTCCGAGCGCCTGCGGGCCTGGTCGTCGCACTCGGCCAGCAGCAGCTCGGCGAGGAAGCCCTTGTAGGACATCTGTTCCCGAGACGCGGCATCGGCGAGGTCAGAGAACTGGCTCCGGATGGTGGGCAGCCGCAGCATCCGGCATGCCTGGTCGATGGCGGTGTCGGCGCCTTGTTCGCTCAAGCCGCGATGGTGTTGGGCACCCACGAGGCTTCTCCCTGGCTGGCGGTGTCACCGACCTGGCGGCGGTGTCGTAACAGCTGGTCGTAGGGGGCCACCGAGGGCCGCGGCCGGGTATCGGGCGGCAGATGGGACACCCGCCAGTCGGCCAGAAGGGTGACCGCCGCCCGCGGTGACCTGGTCCGCTCGGGCAGACCTGGGGAGGGCGGAGGTGCGTCGGCCTCCGCTGCCTTGCGGGCCTCCAGAGCAACCGCGTCCGCAGTGAAGGCGCTGGCCCGCAGGGCCGTGGCCAGTCCGGCGACGATGTGCTCGTGGCTCCTGTGGCGGCCCAGCAGCAGGACATCGCTCAGGGCTATGGTGCCGCCCTTGTCGCCGTGGGCTGCCCGGGCCGCGTCCCACCAGTCGTCGTGCACCGGGGTGAACTTGTCTGCGGACTTGGCCTGTTCGAGGGCGGTGGCTCCGAGGAAGACGCCGGGCTTGCGGATCAGTGCCTCCAGGTAGTGGTCCAGCTCCAGGCGCGAGCCGGCCTTGGCACTCAGCCGCTCGTGGCAGGCGACCTCTATGCCCTGGTCGTAGACGATGAGGTGATTGGCGTGCAGCATCACCCGAACCGTCCAGCCGATCAGCCGGACCGGAACCGAGTAGCGGTTGGTCTGGACGGCGATCTGGCTGTAGCGGTCCACCCGCGGAGTGAAGAGCCGGCCCGTCTCGAACAGCTCGGTCGGCAGCGGCTTGAGCAACGGCGCCTCGGCGGCAAGGTACTCGCCGACTGTCCTCGCCCGCGAGCGGATCCTTCGGCCTTCGTCTTCCAGGTCCCACCGGTCGACCATCTCGTTGAGCTCGGCCAGCGAGGCGACCTCGGGAACGAGCACGAAGTGGTTGCGCCGGAAGTACCCGATCTGGCCCTCGACACCGCCCTTATCGTGGGCGCCTTCGAGTCCTGGCCTGCAGTAGAAGCTCTCGATGCCCCAGTAGGTGCGAAACGCAGTCCACCGTTCGCTCTCCTTGCAGTGCCGGGCGAACCCGAGCACCTTGGCGACCGCGGCCTCCACGACCAGACCCGGGACCGTGGTGCTGTACGTGTCCCCCGAGCTCGTGCACCCCTTGGCGCGGAGGGTCGGCGGCCGCGAGATGAGCGGCGATCTGCTCAGCCAACCGTGCCTTGAGCGCCTGCGATAGGGCGGTGCACCCATTCGGGAGGCGAACGGCCAGAGTCCGCGGCCGCGCCTGTGGCCCGGTGTAGCTGACGACCTCCGCGTGGCACTGGTGGACTGTCGGTATTCGAGGGTTGCAGTATTCGCCGTAGAGCGAGCAGTTCCGTACCCGGCTCGGTCACGTCAGCGGTGACAAGGTGCAAAGCTCTCGCCGCAACGGGCGCTGTCCGCGCGAAGACGCCGGATCAAGAAGAAGACCGACCTCTTGCGGTGAACCCGCGCCGGCCGCCCGCGCTCCGGTGCGGGCCTTCGCCTTCTGTCACCGCGCCGAACGCCCCCTCCCGGCAGCGGCAATCCCGCGCGGCAGAAGGCTCATCCGGCGCTACGAGGTTCACGGCGCCGGTACGGCACCGATCTGCTGCATCACCCCGAGGAGATCGGGCTGGCCCCGTTCGCCGACGATCCGGCCGTCGGCCAGGTAGTAGAAGTTCATGGCCTGCACCGAGATCTTGTTGCCGCTCGCCGGGATCCCGAAGAATTCACCGTCGTGGGTTCCCCGCATGGTGAAACGCGCGGCCACAGTGTCGCCTTCGGTGACCGTCTCCTCCAGCGTCCACTGAACGTCGGGGAAGGCGCTGCGCATCATCCCGATGACTTCCATGTACCCATCGGGCCCCCGCAGTGGTTCCGGGTGGCTTGGCGCGTGGAACACCGCGTCCGGAGAAATGACCTCGCGGGCGAGATCCTCGTTGCCCGTGTTGATGAACTCGACGAAACGGTTCATCACTGACTCGGTGGACTGCGACGGCATCTTGCTGTGCCTCTCCAGAGACGTTTGGGCGGGTACCTGCGAGCGTAACATCGAATCGATGTTCACATCGATTCGATGTTCGCGTGCGAAGATGGACTCATGCTGGAACTCGCGATACTCGGCTTCCTCGCCGAGGGACCCCTGCCTGGACACGAGCTGCGGCGCCGCATCTCACAGCTGACCGGCTATACGCGGCCGGTCAGTGACGGCAGCCTGTATCCGGCGATCAATCGTCTGACCAAGGCGGGCTTGATCGAGCGGCGCGCCGACCCGGCCGCGGGGGCGGCCCGGTACGTGCTCAGCCTGACCGCGGCCGGACGGGCCGAAATGCTTCAGCGCCTGCGCAGGCCCGCCGACCACGAGATCACCGACTTCACCCGGTTCTACGTCGTCCTGGCGTTCCTCTCCCACCTGCCCGACGTGGCCGAACAGCACGCGGTGCTGCGCAGACGGCTGGAGTTCCTGGAAGAACCGGCGAGCTTCTTCTACGACAACGAGCGGCCCCTGCGTGCCGAGGAGATCGCCGACCCCTACCGGCGGGGCATGCTGCTCACCGCCCGCGCCACCAGCCGCGCCGAACGGACCTGGCTGCGCGAGACCCTCGGGGAGGAACCGCCCGCATTCGACACCGCATGCACCGACAGCGATCCACATGCGCCCGCCGCTCCCGCGAGCTGATTGTCCACGGAGGTACCCCCATGCTTGCATCCTGGTACGACGACCAGGGACCCGCCGCCGATGTCCTGCACGTCGGTGAACTCCCTGATCCCGTCCCCGGCCCCGGCGAGGTCCGCCTCCGCGTCACCGTCTCGGGCGTCAACCCCGGCGACACCAAGAAGCGGCGCGGCTGGCTCGGCTCGTCCATGCCCTACCCGCGAGTGATCCCGCACAGCGACGCCGCCGGAGTCATCGACGCCGTGGGCGCCCAAGTCGACAACCGCCGCGTCGGACAACGGGTCTGGGTATACGGCGCCCAGTCCTACCGCCCCTTCGGCACCGCCGCCCAGTACACCGTCGTACCCGACCACCAGGCCGTATTCCTGCCCGACCACCTCAGTGACGAGCTGGGCGCGAGCCTCGGCATCCCCGGCATCACCGCTCACCGCACCGTCTTCGCCGACGGCCCGGTCGACGGCCAACTGGTCCTGGTCCACGGAGTTCTCGGCGGCGTCGGCTCCCTGGCCGCCCAGCTCGCCCACTGGGCCGGCGCCACCGTGCTCGCCACCGTCCGCCGCACCGCCGACCTCGACCGCGTCGACCCGACCGTGGTCTCCCACGCCATCGCCCTGGACACCGGCGACCCCGCCGCAGCCATCCGCGCGTACGTGCCGCGGGGCGTCGACCGGATCATCGAGGTCGCGCTGTCCGACAACGCCGATCTCGACAACGCCGTCGCCGCCAACAACGCCGTCATCGCCGCCTACGCCACCCGCTCGGACCGCACCGAGATCCCCTTCTGGCCCCTGCTGTTCAACAACGTCACCCTGCGGCTGCTCGGCAGCGACGACTTCCCCGCCGAGGCCAAGCGCCAGGCCGCCCGCGACCTCACCTCCGCCGCCGCCGTCGGCGCCCTCACCGTCGCCGTCGGCGACCGTTACCCGCTGGACGACATCGCCAAGGCCCACGACCACGTCGACGCCGGCGGTGGCCACGGCCGCATCCTGCTCACCATCCCCCAATAGCGCAGCCCCTGCTCAACTGCTAGCGCTGTGGAGCGGCCCGTCGCGCTGCCAAGTAATCGGACCAGTTCCCGCTGGCGAGGGTGGCTCAGCGTTCGGCTGTCTTGGGGTGGATGCCGAGTAGGTCGGCGATGACCATGGGCGGCAGGTCTACCAAGGCGTCCATCATGGCGGTGTTCCGTGCAGCGCGGGCAGGCAGACCGTGGTGTCTCAAGGTGTCGGCGAGGCCGAGGGGGTTGCGCGGGCCTCCAGGGCTGTGACCGGGCAAGAGGTATCTGCACCCGGCCGTGTTGCTGTGCCGGGCTGTGCTGCAGCTGATCGTCGATGAGGCGGGCGAGCTTCAGCGGGAGCACGAAGGGGTGGTGGTTGACCGTCAGGTAGGTATGCCCCTGGTCGTGGCGAATGTGGTCGTCGCTGACTTCGACGATGCGGGTCAGGGGGAGGGCGTAGAGGCGGACGAGAGCAACCGCGACGCGGACCTCCAGGGGCAACGCGGTGTCGTTGAAGCTGGTGCCTCCGGCATCCTGCGCACGAAGTCGGGTTGCCGGAGGCGTCGTTGCGCTCCAGGCAACCCGGCACGGTCGGCACCCGCTGTAGTCAATGGGGCAGGTCCTTCGAGTTGCTGCCTCCGTATCGCGAGCGAAGACTTCTCGCGGCGGCAACGGGCCAGGCACAGGTAGCGGGCGAACGACTCTTGATACACGCGGACTTCACCCTGCGCCGTCCGCTCGGAGAGCACAGGGGCCAAAACCTTCCGTGCACCGTCGGTCCGGTGCCCCTGTCCGGGGCGACATGCACGAGTTGCTCATGGGAGACGCCTCCGGCCGTCCAGTCCGGCCCGAAAACCTCTCACCTGCGATTACCTACGCGCCGAAGTCGCTTCCCGCGGTGGCGCCGTTGAGGCGCGTACCACCAGTTCCGTGGCGAGTTCGATGTGGTGGGACTCGACCTTTTCGCCGTTGGCCAGTCGGAGGGCGGTGCGCAGAGCGGCACCCCCCATCTCCCGTAGTGGTTGGCGCACGGTGGTCAGTGGCGGTGACGCCATCTGGGCGAGGCTTGTGTCGTCGAAGCCGACCACGCTCAGGTCCTCGGGGATACGCAGGCCTCGGGCGCGGGCGGCCTCGATGACACCGACGGCGATCTCGTCGTTGCCTGCGAAGATCGCCGTCGGTGGCTCTTGCAGGGCCAGTAGCGCTGTGGCGCCGAGCAACCCGGTCTCGTACGTGAACTCCCCTGGCCGGACGTAGGTTTCGGGTACCTGCGCTCCTTCCGCCTCCATGGCGGCGCGGTAGCCGTGCATGCGAGCCTGGTTGCATACGGCCATGGCCGGTCCGCCGATATAGGCGACGCGGCGGTGACCCAGGGAGAGCAGGTGCCGGGTCGCGGCCAGGCCGCCGGCGAAGTTGGTCGCCCCGACGCTGTTGACGCGGCTGTCCGGCAGGTGCAGTGGGTCCAGCACGACCAGCGGCAGCCCGGACCGGGCCAGTTCGTTCAGGTGTGCTGTGGTGTACACGCTGGTGACCGCGATGACGGCGCGGCGCCCGGCTGAGACCAGGTCCCGGGCCCAGTGCGGGGCACTGGACGCCTTGCTGATCACCACCGAGGCCCCCGATTCGGCGGCGGAGTCGATGATGCCTTCCAGGGTCTCGGCCACGTACGACTTGAGGCCGCCCTTGAACTGCACCTCGATGGTCGGGCTTTCGACGACCTCGGTGTGGCGGAACACGGGCGCGAGGTAGTCGTGCTGATGCAGCAGTTCCTGCACCCGGCTGCGGGTGTGCGGCGCCACGTCACCGCGACCGTTGACCACTTTGGACACGGTTGCGACGGAGACTCCCGCCGCTTGGGCGATGTCCGCCAAAGTGGTGCGCCTGTCGTTCGGTCGCATCGGTTCCTCCCAGCTGTACGTCCACCGGTGTGGTGAGCCGACGGTCGGGCCGGCAACGCGGGTGGAACCGGTCAACCGTACGGTAACCCGGCACCGAGCTCGTCCGGAGAGGTGCCGACGAGCCCCTGAGCCTCGACACGTCTGACAATCTGCGTGAGATCGCGTCCGGTGAACACGGTCCGGGGCATGCACGCCCATGGGACACCGGTCCGGGACTCCTCCGGGACCGCGTGCTGCGACTCGACAAGCACTGCGGCTCTCTCCACCGCGGTCACCGGCGGCTGCCGTACACCCGGGTGAGGTGACCTGGACCATGTCGGGCGGCCTCTGCCGGCGGAACGCTCCCGGGTTCCCGCGAACACATCGTCCGGAGGCGCCACTTGTGGACTCTCCGCCTGTCCGTCGCCGCCTTCGGCCACACGCCCGGGCAGTTGCCAACCCAACGGTTGCCAAGCTGCGCGATCTTGTCCACCCCGGTCGTCTCAGCCAGGAGGGCATCGACCCGGTCCGGCATGGGTGGCACCGGGCTCTGTCGGCGCGGCATGACCTGCACCGACAGCGTGTCAGCCGCGGCCATCGCATCGCCTCTCCGTCCCCAACCAGCCGATTTCGAAACAGTTTCGGTCCCTGCCAAGGTCTCTCGAGGGCCGTTCCTGCCTGATATTACGCAGCTGGTTGCAGTCCGACAACGCGCCTGCACGCACCTTGACAGGGCGTCAGCCCGAAACCTAATTTGCACGAACAGAGCTAGGAGAAGGCACTTTCGAAAACCTTTCACCATGACTCACGAGAAGCCGATGGCTCTCGAGTGCGGAGAAAACATGGCGCTCTCCCGACGTACCCTCCTCGGCCTGGCCGCCGGCGTGCCGGCCTCCGCGGCACTGGCGGCCTGCGGCTCGTCCGGCCCCGGCAAGAACGACGGTGGGGCCACGTACTGGTATCTGAACGGCCAGCCGCAGGAAGGCGTCAGAGCCGGTGCGGTGGACGCGTTCAACAAGGCCCACCCCAAAGAGCAGATCAAGGACACCACCTTCGAGAACGACGCGTACAAGACGAAGATCAAGACCGCCATCGGTGCCGGGCAGGCGCCCACCATCATCTGGGGCTGGGGCGGCGGAACGCTGCGCACCTACGCGGAAGCGGGCCAGGTCGAGGACCTCACCTCGTGGTTCGACGAGCACTCCGAGGTCAAGAAGGGGCTGTTCCCGTCCTCGTTCGCCGCGGCAACCGTCGACGGCAAGATATACGCGATGCCGTGCGAGGTCGTGCAGCCGATCATCCTCTACTACAACAAGAAGGTCTTCGACCAGGTCGGCGTGGAACCGCCGGAGTCCTGGGACGACATCATGGCGCTGGTGCCCAAGTTCAAGGCGAAGGACATAGCACCGTTCGCCCTCGGTGGCCAGTCCCGGTGGACGAACATGATGTGGCTGGAGTTCCTGTTCGACCGCATCGGCGGTCCCGAGGTGTTCCAGGCCATCATGGAAGGCGAGAAGAACGCCTGGTCCAACCCGGCCGCCATCACCGCGCTGACCAAGGTGCAGGAGCTGGTCGAAGCCGACGGGTTCGTCAAGGGCTTCTCCTCGATCACCGCGGACTCCAACGCCGACCAGGCGCTGCTGTACACCGGCAAGGCCGCGATGATGCTGCACGGCGCCTGGTCGTACGGCATCCAGCAGACCGAGGGCGGGGACTTCGTCTCCAGCGGTTCGCTGGGCTTCATGACCTTCCCACCCGTGGAAGGCGGCAAGGGCGATCCGAGTGACACCGTCGGCAACCCCGCCCAATACCTGTCCATCTCCTCGAAGGCCAGCGCCGAGCAGAAGAAGATCGCCAAGGACTTCTTCGCCACAGGCGCCCTCCAGGACGATGAGGTGAAGAAGTGGATCGGCAACGGGGCGGTTCCGATCCGGCTGGGCACGGAGAAGCTGCTGGCCGCCGCCAAGGGCGCCGATTTCCTGCAGTTCACCTACGACATCGCCAGCAAGGCCAAGGTGTTCGGCCAGTCCTGGGACCAAGCGCTCAGTCCCACGGCCGCCGAGACCCTGCTGGACAACATCGTCAAGCTGTTCCAGCTGTCCCTCTCACCGAAGCAGTTCGCCGGCAACCTCAATGCGGTCATCGGCAAATGAGCTCACTCACCGGCCGTCCGCCGCGTCGCGAACCGCGCAGCATCCTGCCGTGGCTCGCGGCGCCGGCGCTGGTGCTCTTCGTCGGCTTCGCCGTGCTTCCGCTCGTCGGTGCCTTCGCGCTGAGCTTCACCACGTGGGACGGGATCGGCGCCATCCACCCGTCGGGGCTGACCAGTTGGCGTGCGGTGCTCACCGACCCCGGGCTGCCGCACGCCCTCTGGGTGACGTTTCTGGTGATGGCCGTGTCCTGGGCCGTTCAGACGCCGCTGAGTATCCTGCTCGGCACATTCATGGCAGGCCGCCAGCGCTACCGTGCGGTGCTGGGCGTGGTGTATTTCGTCCCGCTGATGCTCAGTTCCGCGGCGATCGCGATCGCCTACAAGGCGCTGCTGGACCCCAACTTCGGGCTCGGTGCCGGGCTGAAGATCGAGGCGCTCAGCCAGGACTGGCTGGGGCGGCCCGGGCTCGCGTTCGGGGTCGTCGTCTTCGTCGTCTCCTGGCAGTTCATCCCGTTCCACTCCCTGATCTACCAGGGTGGTGTCCAGCAGATCCCGAAGTCCCTGTACGAGGCTGCGCAGTTGGACGGAGCCGGACGGATCCGGCAGTTCTTCAGCATCACGCTGCCGCAGCTGAAATACACCATCATCACCTCGTCCACGCTGATGGTGGTCGGGTCGCTGACCTTCTTCGACCTCATCTTCGTGCTGACCGAGGGCGGCCCCGGCGACGCCACCCGGGTCCTCGCGCTGGACATGTACAAGCGGGGATTCCAGGCCAGCCTGATGGGACCGGCCAGCGCCATCGCGGTCATCCTGGTCCTGGTGGGGCTGGCCCTCGCCCTGCTGCTGCGCCGGCTCGGTGGCCGGGACGCCGGCGCGAGCCAACTCGAGGGGGCCTGACGTGACCACCACGCTGACCGAGCCGCAAAGACCACAGAAGACCACCCACCGCGAGCGGCGACGCCGTTCCCGTCCGGCGGCCCGCCGCCGCAACTGGGCCGGCGGCCTGGCCGGCTGGATCTGGCTCGTCATCGTCGCCGTACCCCTGTACTGGACCCTCATCACCAGCCTCAAGGCCCAGAGCCGCTACTACGCGAGTAACCCGCTGGTCCCTTCGAGCGACCCGACTCTGGACAACTACCGACTGGTCATCGAGTCCGACTTCCTCCGCTACCTCCTGAACAGCGTCGTGGTCACCGCCGGCGCCGTGGTGCCGGCGGTCCTGTTCTCCTTCATGGCCGCTTACGCGATCGTTCGCGGCTGGCGCATGCGGGTCCTTCGCGCGACGAACGGGCTGTTCCTCATGGGCCTGGCCATCCCGCTGCAGGCGACGGTGATCCCGGTCTACCTGATCATCATAAAACTGCATCTGTACGACAATCTGCTGGCGCTGATCCTTCCGTCGATCGCCTTCGCCATCCCGCTGTCCGTGCTGGTACTCGCCAACTTCGTCCGTGACGTACCCAAAGAACTGTTCGACTCGATGCGGGTCGACGGCGCCACCGAATGGACGACGCTGTGGCGGCTGGCGGCACCGCTCACCCGACCGGCCATCCTCACCGTGACCATCTTCAACGCACTGACCATCTGGAACGGATTCCTGCTGCCGCTGGTCCTCACCCAGAGCCCCGACCGCCGGACCCTGCCGCTCGCACTGTGGACCTTCCAGAGCCAGTACGGGGTCAACATTCCTGCCGTTCTCGCCGCCGTCGTCCTCACCACACTGCCCCTCCTGGTGCTGTACGCGTTCGGCCGCCGCCAACTGCTGAGTGGTCTGACCGCCGGATTCAGCCGTTGACCGACGCCGACGCCATGGCCGGTGGGCGGGTGAGGCGGATCCGGGCCGGGCCCGAGCCCGGACGCGATCTGCCCCGCCTTGAGTCCTGCTCGTCTACCTGTTCGCCCATCGCGCCCTGGCCAAGGGGCTGACGGGCGTGGGAGGAAAGTGAACGCCAACGTGGCTGTAGACAACACCCCCGCGATCTCCCTCTGGAACGACCCCACCCTCTCCGTCACCGCAAGAGTCGACGCCCTGATCGACGCGATGACCCTTCAGGAGAAGACCGCCCAGCTGTACGGAGTGTGGGTGGGCGCCTCCGATCAGGGCGGTGAAGTGGCCCCCCACCAGCACGACATGGAGGAGGCCATCGATCTCGACGCACTCCTGCCCACCGGACTGGGCCAGCTGACCCGGCCCTTCGGCACGGTCCCGGTCGACCCCGCCCTGGGTGCACTCTCCCTGGCCCGCACCCAGACCCGTATCGCCGCCACGAACCGGTTCGGCATCCCCGCTCTCGCGCATGACGAGTGTCTGGCCGGCTTCGCCGCCTGGGGGGCGACGGCCTACCCCGTTCCGCTGTCCTGGGGCGCCACCTTCGATCCGGACACGGTGCGGCGCATGGCCGCCGCCATCGGCCGCGACATGCGTGCCGTCGGCGTCCACCAGGGACTCGCGCCCGTCCTGGATGTGGTGCGCGACGCCCGCTGGGGCCGGGTCGAGGAAACCATCGGCGAGGACCCGTACCTCGTCGGCACCATCGGGACGGCATACGTGCAGGGCCTGGAGTCCGCCGGGATCGTCGCCACCCTCAAGCACTTCGCCGGCTACTCGGCCTCTCGCGCCGGCCGTAACCTCGCTCCCTCCTCCATGGGCCCGCGTGAACGCGCCGACATCCTGCTGCCTCCTTTCGAGATGGCGATCCGTGAAGGCGGCGCCCGGTCGGTGATGAACGCCTACACCGACACCGACGGCATGCCCTCCGCGGCCGACGAGGATCTGCTCACCGGGCTGCTGCGCGACACGTGGGGCTTCGACGGCACCGTCGTCGCCGACTACTTCGCCATCGCCTTCCTCAAGACGCTGCACGGCATCGCAGCCGACTGGGCCGACGCCGCCGGCACGGCGCTGCGCGCGGGCATCGACGTCGAACTGCCCAACGTCAAGACATACGGCGCGCCCTTGGCCGAGGCCGTCGCCGACGGCCGCGTACCGGAGGCGCTGGTCGATCGCGCCCTGCGCCGGACACTCACCCAGAAGGCGATACTCGGCCTGCTCGACCCGGACTGGAACCCCGTGCCTGCCGCGCTCGACGGGGCGGACCTGGACAACCCGGCCGCCCTGCGCGGCCGAGTCGACCTGGACGGTCCGGAGAATCGCGCGCTGGCCCGCACGATCGCCGAGGAAGCGGTCGTGCTGCTGAGCAACGACGGCACCCTGCCGCTCAAGCGGCCGCGCCGCATCGCCCTGCTCGGTCCCAACGCCGACGAGCCCATCGCCGTACTGGGCTGCTACTCCTTCCCCCAGCACATCGGCGTCCGCCACCCCGGTACCCCACTCGGCATCGAGCTGCCCACGCTGCGCGACACTCTCGCCGCCGAGTTCCCCGACGCCGAGATCACGGTCGCCCGCGGCACCGGAATCGACGACGGAGATCTCTCCGGCATCCGAGAGGCCGCCCGGGTGGCACGCGAGGCCGACATCGCCCTGGTCGTGCTCGGCGACCGCGCCGGGCTCTTCGGGCGGGGCACCAGCGGCGAGGGATGTGACGTCGACTCGCTGCTGCTGCCCGGCGCGCAGCAGCAACTGCTCGACACCCTGCTCGACCTGGAGACACCCCTGGTCACCGTCCTGCTCGCGGGACGACCGTACGCTCTCGGCCGCGCCGTGGAGGAGTCCGCTGCGATCGTGCAGTCCTTCTTCCCGGGTGAGGAGGGCACTCACGCGATCGCCGGGGTGCTCAGTGGCCGTACCAATCCCTCCGGACGTCTCCCGGTCAGCGTGCCGCGCGGGCCGGGCTCCCAGCCGACCACGTACCTCGGGGCGCGGCTCGCTCACGTCAGCGAGGTGTCCACCATCGACCCGACCCCCGCGTTCGCCTTCGGCCACGGTCTGTCCTACACGCGGTTCGACTGGACAGACCTGACCGTGGACGTCCAGGACGCTCCGACCGACGGCGAGTTCGCCCTGACCTTCACCGTCCGCAACACAGGCGAGCGGTCCGGAACCGAGGTCGTCCAGCTCTATCTGCACGACCCGGTCGCCTCGGTCGTCCAGCCGGTGCAGCGCCTCGTCGGCTACACCCGGGTCGAACTGAAGCCGGGCGAGGCCCGGCGCCTCCGTGCCACGGTCCCGGCCGACGTCGCCTCCTTCACCGGACGCGACGGTCGGCGCGTCGTCGAACCGGGCGAGCTGGAAGTGCGGTTGGCCGCCTCCAGCGCGGATCCGCGCCTGACGGCCAGGGTCACGTTGACCGGAGCGGAGCGCCATGTGGATCACACGCGGCGCTTGCACGCCACGATCGGGCAGGAGCCGGTTGCCCGCGCCTGAAGGGGAAAGCTCCCTCCGCCGTCGCCGTGCTCAGCACCGGCGTGACGACTGCGGCGCCGGTCCGGTGCGAAGGCCGTCCCGGCGATCGGCTGTGGCTGTGCGACGCCGGGGGGCCTCGGGGCGTGCGGGTGAACTACCAGGTAATCGGCCCCTGCACGCCGCCCCCCATGGAGCACAGGCAGGTGCTCTTCGCACCCAACCACATCGGTATCGCCCGAGCGCACGACCAACACCACGCTCTGCCACCGCTCGGGCCCACTGACCAGGTCAGCACTCCATGACAACGTGCCGCCCCCTACGCCAAGCACCCCACCCCGAACCGGTGGTGGCCGTAGGAGTCTTCGTCGTCTCACAGCACGCCGCGCCGGGCGAGGTTGCGCATCAGCGCTCCTGCGCCGAACGTCCACGGCGCGGCCTGCTCGCTGGGGACGACGGTGTTGACCAGAGCGCCGAGTCGCGGGCTGGAGATCCGCACGATGTCGCCGTACTCGTGGGTGAAGCCGGCGCCGGGTGCCTGTCGGTCCTCGGTGGGGGCGAACAGCGTTCCTGTGAACAACACGAAGCCGTCCGGGTATTGATGGTGCGGACCGTGCGTGGCGGCCACCAGGTCCAGTACGTCGCGGCTGATCTCGCGCATGGAACTGCTGCCACGCAGTACGTAGCCGTCCGTGCCGTCGATCCGGAGGTCGATGTCGATCCCGCGTACGGTGTCGAGGTCGAAGTCCTCGTCGAGCAGGCGGACGAACGGGCCGATCGCGCATGAGGCGTTGTTGTCCTTCGCACGGGACAGCAGCAGAGCGCTGCGTCCCTCGATGTCGCGGAGGTTGACGTCGTTACCGAGCGTCGCGCCGCGTACCCGGCCGCGCGAGTCCACGACGAGGACGGCCTCGGGCTCGGGGTTGTTCCACACCGAGGCGCCGAGCACGCCGATGTCGGCGCCGGTGCCGACCGCGGACAGTACGGGGGCCTTGGTGAACACTTCCGGGTCCGGCCCGATCCCGACCTCCAGGTACTGCGACCACAGTCCTTCGGAGACGAGCAGTTCCTTGGCCTTGTCGGCTTCCGGTGATCCGGGACGGATGCCGTCGAGCGTGCCACCCACCATCTGCCCGACGCGGGCCCGTATCCGCGCGGCCTGCGCCGGATCGCCGCCCGTGCGCTCTTCGATGACGCGTTCCAGCAGACTCCGGGCGAAGGTGACGCCCGCGGCCTTGATCACTTGCAGGTCGATGGGGGCGAGCAGATGCGGAACGTCACGGCGGTCGGCCGGTGCGTCGAGCAGTTCGTCCAGGCGCCAGACGTGTCCGCCGTCGGCCTCGCGGACGACTGTTGCCGCGTCGTCGCGTTCCATGAGGTCGGAGACGGTGGGTGCGATGGCCGTCAGGTCGACGACCTGCTCGCCGCGGACCGCCGCCACACACGGTCCGTCCCATTCCGGGTTGTGGACGCGCGCGACGAGGGCGGCTCGGTCGGCGTCCGCCGGCAGGACGGAGCCGGCTGTAAGGACCGGGCGAGGGCGCGCTGCTGCCGATTCCACGATCGATGCTCTCCTGGGTTCGAGGGGGTGCGGTCACCTGGGACTCAGTGGGAGTCGCGGGGGACCTCGTGTCCACGGCTTCCGCGCAGGAAACCGAAGTCGGCGCCCTGATCGGCCTGTTCCACGTTCTGGGTGTAAAGCCAGGCGTAGCCGCTGGTGTGCCGCTCAGCGGGTGCCTTCCATGTCTGCCGGCGTCGTGTGAGCTCGGCGTCGTCCACGTCCAGGTGCAGGGAGCGGTTCGGGACGTCGAGGACGACCGGGTCCCCGTCGTGCACCAGGGCGAGAGGTCCGCCGACCGCGGCCTCGGGCGCTATGTGCAGGACCACTGTCCCGTACCCGGTGCCACTCATCCGGCCGTCGCAGACGCGCACCATGTCCTTGACGCCGGCCTTCAGCAGCTTGGCGGGCAGCGGGACGTTGGCGACCTCGGGCATGCCGGGGTAGCCCTTGGGGCCGGCGTTGCGGATGACGATGACGGTGTTCTCGTCGATGTCGAGTTCCGGGTCGTCGACCACCTCGTGATAGGCCTCGGGGGAATCGAAGACACGCGCGGGGCCGCGGTGGGTGAGCAGGTGCGGTGACGCGGCGGACTGCTTGATCACAGCGCCGTCCGGGCACAGGTTGCCGCGGAGGACGGCGATACCGGTGCCGGCCGGCTGGAAGGGGGCGTCGAGGCCGGTGATGACGTCGGAGTCGACGCGTTCGGCATTCTCGGTGTTCTCGGCGATGGTGCGTCCGGTGACCGTGATCTGTTCGCCGTGCAGCATCTCGCCGCCGAGCAGCTCGGCCAGGACGGCGGGCAGACCGCCCGCGTAGCAGAAGTCCTCCATGAGGTACGTGCCGCTGGGCATCAGGTTGACCAGGGTCGGCACCGTGCGGACCAGGTCGTCGAAGTCCTTCAGGCTCAGCTCGACGCCGACGCGTCCGGCGATGGCGGTGAGATGGATGATGGCGTTCGTGGAGCCGCCGATGGCCGCGTTGACCCGGATGGCGTTCTCGAACGCCTCCCGGGTCAGGATCTGCGAGGGGCGCAGCTCCTCCCCCACCATCGCTACGATGCGCTGCCCCGCCGCCTGCGCGACTTCCATCCGCCGGGAGTCGACCGCGGGCCAGGCCGCCGAGCCCGGCAGTTGCATGCCGAGCGCCTCGGCCACGCAGGCCATCGTCGAGGCGGTTCCCATCGTCATGCAGTGCCCGTTGGAACGGGCCATGCACCCTTCCGCGAAGAAGCACTCCTCCTCGGTCATCCGGCCGGTCTTCAGGTCCTCCTCGAACTTCCACACGTGGGTGCCGGATCCCACGTCCTGGCCCCGGTACTTGCCGTTGAGCATCGGCCCGCCGGTGACCATGACGGCGGGCAGGTCGACGCTGGCAGCGCCCATGAGCATGGCGGGGGTCGTCTTGTCGCAGCCGGACAGCAGCACGACACCGTCGAGCGGATTGGCCCGGATCAGCTCCTCGACCTCCATGGCCATGAGGTTGCGGTACAGCATGGCGGTGGGGCGCATCAGGGTCTCGCCGGTGGCCATGGTGGGGAACTGGAGCGGTAGGCCGCCCGCCTGCCACACGCCGCGCTTGACGGCCTCGGCGACGCGTGTCAGATGGGCGTTGCACGGGGCGAGTTCGGAGGCACTGGTCGCGATACCGATGACGGGACGCCCGTCGAACACCTCGTGCCCGAATCCCTGGTTGCGCATCCAGGAGCGGTACACCATCCCGCTGCGGCCCCGTGCGCCGAACCATGCCTGGCTGCGGCGGCTCGTCTTCTGACCGTCGGTCATGCAGTCACTCCCGTGGCTCTGGCGTCGTCCGCTTCGCGATGGGGCGTTGTCGGGTGAGGACCCGCAGGCCGTACCCTGTACCACAATCATTAAATGATTCGATGAATGACGTCCAGGGGGTGAGCAGAGATCGTGGTGCACTTCCTGACCACACATCAGCGCGTGGTCGACGGGCTCGGGCGACGCATCGTGGGTGGTGCGTGGGAGCCCGGGGATGCGTTGCCGGTCGAGGACGCGCTCGCGGCCGAGATCGGCGTCAGCCGAGGGGTGGTGCGGGAAGCGGTCAAGGCACTGGTGGCCAAGGGGATGCTGCACGTACGCCCGCGCACCGGCACGCGCGTGCTGCCCCCGGAGCACTGGAACCACCTGGACCGTGACGTGCTGCGCTGGAAACAGGCCGGGGACGCCGCGACTCTGCTCCGCGACACCGGTGAACTGCGCCGGATCGTCGAGCCCGAGGCGGCCCGGCTCGCTGCCGGCCGGGCCGGCCCCGACGATGTACGAGTCCTGTACGACTGCCTGGCGGCCATGGAGGCCGCGGCGGCGGAACCCGGCCGCAGCGGCTACGTCGAGGCCGACATCGCCTTCCACCGGGCCCTGCTCGACGCCAGCGGCAACCGTCTCCTCGGCTCACTGGGCCGCGCTGTCGACATCGCGCTGGAACACAGCTTCCTCGTCAGCACCCAGACCCCCGGCGCGGTGGAAGCCTCGCTGCCGGGTCACCGCGCCATCGTGCAAGCCGTCGAGGCCCGCGATCCCGCGGCCGCGGCGGCCGCCGTACTGGCCATCATCGAAGCCGCCGAACATGAGATCGCCCAGTCACCTGGCATGCCCAGCGATGCCGTTTAACCTGTCGCGGCTGCGACAGGGCAGTGCCACGGGCAAGGACACGGAAGCGGTCGACGCCGACGAGATCCTCGTCCCGCCCACCGGGCAAGCCGACCGCAGTCCGCGCTGCGGGGCTGCCGGACGACCGGTGTCGCGAGCGGAGTCATGCCGTCGCGACCACCGGTCGTGCTCAGGGTGTTCCTCGAGTCTCAGGCGCGCCAGTGCACTTTGAAGACCCACGCGTGCTGCCCTGCCTTGCGCGCGGCTTCGGGGACGTCGATCACCAGCGCCCCGTTGCTGAGGGTCCAGGTCAGGGGTCGGCCGTGGCCGAGCATCGTCACCTTGTCACCGCTGCGGATCGGGATCGGTGCTTCGACGGTGAGTTTGGCGCCCGGCTTGGCCAGGGAGTGGATGTAGAAGGCCTCGTCCGGGCGGACGGTGAACCGCAGGTCCTCGCCCAGTTCGGCCATCCGGGACCAGTACGTGGTGTCGTAGATCGCCTCTCCGTTGGTGCGCAGCCAGCGGCCTGTCTCGCGCAGACGGGTCTGCATGATCTCGGGGATGGTGCCGTCGGCACGCGGGCCGATGTCGAGGAGGAAGTTTCCGTTCTTGGAGACGATGTCGACGAGGCTGTGTACCACTTCCTCGGTCGTCATGTAGGCGTCGTCCGGAGTCGCCTGGTTGTAGCCGTAACTGAACGGGTCCAGGCCTCGGCTGGACTCCCACTTGGCGACGACCGTGTTGTCGTACGTCGTGTATTCGGGCGTCGTGAAGTCGTGGAAGGCAATGCCGGCCCGGTCGTTGACGGTGACCTCGATGGGCCGGGCCCGGTTCTTCGCCTGGTTGAAGTACTCGGCCAGTACATGGAGGCTGTCGTTGGCACCGCCGATGTCGCACCAGATGAGCTCCGGGTCGTAGCCCTGGATCAGCTCCAGCATCTGCGGGGCCTGGTAGTCCTTCACGAAGTCCTTGTTCCCGGTGTAACCCGTGTAGGGCAACGGCTCCTGGGTGTACGGATTGCGCGGGGCGTGACCCATCCAGGGGTTGTCCGGGTTGAACCATTCGGGCATGGAGAAGTAGAGCCCGCGGTGGAGTTCGGGTGTGTAGCGGCGGGACGCATCGAAGAGTTCCTTGATGAGGTCCCGTTTCGGGCCCATCTTCACGGAGTTGCGGCCGGAGACCTTCGTGTCCCACAGGGCGAAGCCTTCGTGGTGCTTCGAGGTCAGCACGTGGTACTCCGCGCCCGCGTCCCGGAACAGTTCGACCCAGGCACGCGGATCGAACTTCTCCGCCGTGAACATCGGGATGAAGTCGTCGTAGGCGAAGTCCTCGCCGTACTTTTCGCGGTGGTACGCGAAGACTGCGTTCCCGGGGTCCTGCATGTGGTTCCAGTACCACTCGGCGTACTGCTTTCCGACGGGCGACCAGGCGGGCACCGAGTAGACGCCCCAGTGGATGAAGATGCCGAACTTGGCGCCCTGGAACCAGTACGGCGCCTGGTGGCCGGAGAGAGAAGACACAGTGGGCTGGTAGTCGGCGACGCCGAGGGTCAACCGGCCTTTCTGCGCGGCGACTTGGGTTCCTCGTCCGGTGACGGTCACCGAGCCGTCGCGGACCGTGCCGGCGGCTGTGCCCGCACGGTTGCGGATGCCCACGCGTACGCGTGCCTGCTCACCGGGGTCCAGGCGGCGGACACGTGCGGCCTCGACGGTGCGGGCTCCCGGAACCTCGACGCCCACCGACACGCCGTCCGCGGCCAGGACGGAGACTGTCCCCGCGTTGACGACGGTGGCTTCGATGCTCTGGGCGCCGGACGACTCCAGCAGCGAGTTCGTGGACCGGGCCCCGCGCAGGGCCAGCGCGCGTCCCTGAGCGGCAGGTTGGAGGGACAGCGCGAACAGGTGGAGCGACGCCTTGTTCGCCTGCGCCGGGTTGGTTACCGGGAGCGTGATGGCTACGGCGTCGCGCTGCGGGTCGAGCCACAGCTCGGACGTGCCGATCCCTACGCGGTGTTCGTCCTTGGTGCCGTCCGGTCCGTAGCGGTACGGCACCGACAGGGATCCGCCCGCGGAGTACCAGTCGGATCCGCCGAGGGTGGCGGTCGTGGTCGAACCGTCCGCGTAGTGGACCGTGGCTTTGCCGGAGGCGTTGCCATAGCTGCCCGCGGCGAGGAAGACGGCCGAGAGGTAGCGGCCTTCGGGCAGTTCTACGCGCTGTCCGAGTGCGACGACATTGTTCTTCGCGTCGGCATCCGAGGCCGGGAAGACGAAGGGCACGCCATCGACTTCGACACGGCCCGTGGGAAGTTCCTCGCCCGGGAACGTGTAGCCCGAGCCGTCGAAGTCGCCGCCCCGTGCGGAGGCGGTGTCGATGCCGTCGTTGTCGTAGAGGGAGTCGAGCGGGACTGGGACGGGGTCGGGGACGGGAGCCCACGGCCCGGCGCGCTCGGCGAGTGGGGCGAGTGGTTCGGCGGCGTGTGCGGCGGTGGCTGAGGTGAGGGGAACGGCTGCGGTGGCGGCGACTCCCGCCGCGGCGCCCAGGACCTGACGTCTTGGATACGTACCCATGAGCGGCTCCAAATCATCGGATGTCTGATGATCGAGGGGAGTCGCCGCACTGTCAACGGGACGAGCAATGAGGGTCATTGGGGAGATAGGTAGGACGACCAGAGGGCAACCCGGGCGTCTATACCGTTTGACCAGTTTCTGGTGGATCCCAGTCGCACCACCGCCGGGACTATCAGGACCGGCAGGACAGCGGACCGGCTTCAACTCACCCGGACGCGGAACCTTTCCGCCATGGCACAGGTTCTTGCCGCGCACGCACTTCCGCAACCGCCACCAGTACGCACGCCGGGGCCCGCGGCCCGCACCCGACTGGCGCCGTCCCTCTGGGCGGGGGCCGCAGGCGCATCGGGCGTGATGGCCAGCGAGTACGTCGCGGCCCCCTCCCTCCCTCTCCCCCTGTGCCCGCCTCTGCGCCTACGCGACGTACCGCCGCCGGATCCGTCCGTTGCGCGGTTCGGATTCCCGGGAACCTCTGGCGCCGTACAGACGTCGCATGAATCATCGGCGCGCGGGGCGTACAGGCAGGGGGGCCGATGGGCCGGTTCGAGTTCGGGGAGTACCGGACGCTCGCGCTGCTCGGGGCGGGTGGCATGGGCCGTGCGTATCTGGCCCGTTCGGGGTCGGGGCGGCTCGTCGTGGTCAAGGTGATGCACGCGCACCTCGCCGCCGAGCCGCTGTTCCGGGAGCGGTTGCGGCGTGAGGTGCAGGCGGCGCGTGCCGTGACCGGCCCGTTCACCGCGGCCGTGCTCGACGCGGCGCCGCAGGCCCCGCTGCCATGGCTGGCCGTCGAGTACTGCGCGGGCCCCACCCTGTCGGAGGCCGTGGCCGGGTGCGGGCCACTGGCATCCGACGACCTCGCCTCGCTCGGTGCCGCCCTCGCCGAGGCGCTCACCGCGATCCACGCGGCGGGCCTGGCGCACCGCGACCTGAAGCCGGCGAACGTCCTGGTCACCGGCCAGGGCCCGCGCGTCATCGACTTCGGCATCGCGAAGGCACTCGGTGACGGACCCGCCTCGGCACCGTCGGACGAGGCTCTGACGGGGAGCGGCGAGATGCTGGGCTCCACCGGCTTCATGGCACCCGAGCAGATGACGTACGCCACCGAACCCGCGGCCGCCTGCGACGTGTTCGCGCTCGGGGCGCTGCTCGCACTGGCGGCGACGGGCCGCAGACCGCACGGCGGGGGTACGACCCCGCAGATCGTGTACCGGACGTTGCACGAGGAGCCGGACCTCGCCGGTGTGCCGGATGGGGAGTGGGGCGCCTTCCTGACCCGCTGTCTGTCGAAGCGGCCGGACGGGCGCCCCACCGCGGCGGAGGCCCTGGACTGGTGCGCCGCCCGCGCGGGCGAACGGCCGTGGTGGGAACGGCCGGAGGTGACCGCCCTGATCGACGGTCACGAGGAGGCGGTCGCGCGCCGGATCGCCGTGTCGGCCGACGCCGACGGGGAAGGCGCCACCCGCGTCGGCCCGCCGCCGGCCCCCGCGGGTCCGTCGCGCAGACGCGTGTTCGCGTGGGCGGGGGCCGCCGTCACGGCTGCGGCAGGGGTGACGGCGGCGGTCGCCCTCCTGGGGGACGAGCCGGGCACGCGGCGGCAGCCGGTCACCTCCTCCTGGCGCACCGGCACCCCGCTGTGGACCCGCGAGGTGGGCGACCTCGAATACGGCGGCGCGCTGACCCGTACGGCCGACGCCCTCTACGTACGCCTCGACGGCACGGCCCGCCGACTCGACCCGAACACCGGTGCCGTGGCCTGGGAGTTCGAGGGCGCGGCCGATGTCCTGCCTTCCGGCAAGACGGTGTACGTCACCTACAGCCGGTCGGGCAGTTCCTCCCCCGAGGTCGTGGCGCTCGACGCGGCCAACGGCACGGAGCGGTGGCGTACGGGCGCCCTGGAGTCGAACCCGTACCGGCCCTACGGTTTCTATTCGCCCGACGGCCCCTCGACGCTGCTAGCCGTCACGCGGCGCACGGCATGTCTGGTCACGTTCGCCGAGTACGACACGTCGTGGGCCCGGCGCACGAACCAGGGACAGCGCTGGCGGGCGTACGGCTTCGACCTGCCGACGGGCGCCCCGCTGTGGTTCAGGAGCGGTACAGCGGCACAGGTGACAGCACTGAACGCGGCGGGCGGCCGGTTCGCCCTGGCCTCGGCCGCCGCGACATTCGGTCCCCTGTACGTACTCCATGAGCGCACAGGTGAGGAGGAGTCCAGCATCCCCGACGGCTCGGCCACGCCCGAGGTGCATCCGGGAGCCCGAGGAACCCGCTACTACACGACGCGGACATCGGTACGCCGGGTGAACCTGGCCACCGGGAAGGCGAGTTGGACCCGGCCCCTGGAAGAAGCGAGGGTGGTATCTCCGGCCGGCGACGAACTCGTCGTGGCCTCCACGGCCGACGGCCTGAGCGCACTGGACGCGGCCGACGGCGACCGGCGTTGGTGGCGCGACGACGTCCGCGCGCTCACCACCCCCGACGGCCACCCACTGGCGGACGCCACAGCGATCTACGCGACCGGCCCCCGACCGGGCGTCTCCGCTACGTCCGCGGGCGTGTCCACGTGGGGCATCCACGTCCTGGCGGCCGCCACCGGCAGGCTGCGCTGGGCCGTCCCGGTGGACGGCCTGACCACGATGTCGTACGCGGCGGCGGGCGACGGCCTGATCCATGTGTGCACCAGCACGACGCTGCAGACGTTCCGCGGCCCGTGAGCCAGCCGACCGGCACGAGCAGGCACAACGGGAGGAGAACCCGCCCACCGACGATCACCCCCGACGGCGAAGGAAAGGCTCACAGGAGGCCCCGCGCATGACCACCGCCCTTCACCCCGAGGACCCCAGGCAGCTGGGCCGGCACCACCTGATCGCCCGGCTCGGCGCCGGCGGCATGGGCCAGGTCTACCTCGCCCGCTCGCCGGGTGGCCGTCTCACCGCCGTCAAGACCATCCACGAGCACCTGGCCGCGGACCCGCATTACAGGGAGCGGTTCCGCCGCGAGGCGACCGCCGCCCGCAGGGTCACCGGCGCATACACGGCCCCCGTCCTGGACGCCGACCCCGACGCCCTGCTCCCCTGGCTGGCCACCACATTTCTGCCCGGAGTGACTCTGAGCCGCGCCGTCGCGAAGACCGGCCCCCTGTCCGCACCGGCCGTGTGCGCCCTCGCCGCCGCCCTCGCCGAGGCGTTGCGCGACATCCACGCGGCCGGCCTCGTCCACCGTGATCTGAAGCCGTCGAACATCCTGGTCACCCGGGACGGCCCCCGTGTCATCGACTTCGGCATCGCCCGCGCCCAGGACGACCGGGCCCTGACGGAGACCGGCGGGATGATCGGCACCCCCGGGTACATGTCCCCGGAGCAGATTCTCGACGGCCCGACGGTCACCGCGGCGACGGACATCTTCGCGCTGGGCGCGGTGCTCACGTTCGCGGCGACGGGCCGGAACGCGTTCGGCGCGGCCTCCGTGCCCGCGCTGCTCTACCAGATCGTCCACGAAGAGCCCGAACTCGACGACGTACCCGTGGAACTGGGCCTGAAGGACCTGATCGACGCCTGCCTCGACAAGTCGCCCGACAACCGCCCCGATGCCTCCGCGATAATCCACCGCCTTGTCACGCCCGCCCCATCGGCCTGGTGGCGTGAGGAACCGCTGCGTTCCCTGGTGGCCGACGCGGAGGTGACGCCGCACCCCAGACCGGAGCCGATGCCCGCCCCCACCGTCCTGCTGCCGGGCCCGGCCCCCTCCCGGCGGGGCGAGTTGTCCCGCCGCGCCGCTCTCGCGGCCGGCAGCGCCGCCCTCGTCGGCCTGTTCGGCTATGCGGTGGCGCAGGGCGGCGGCGCCGACGACCAGGACGACGATCCGGACGCCTGGAAGGTGACCGGGGGAACAGCCGCCCGCGGCGCGATCCGCTGGCGGCTGAGCGCCGGAGCAGGCCGCGTGGACGCCCTGCTCTCCACCCCGGCCGGGCTCGTCCTGCACGGGCTCGAAGGCACAATCACCAGCGCCGGATCGACCCAGTTGCGTACCGCCTCGACGGGCGGCCTGCGCTGGACGGCCGAGACTCATGGCGACGTCCCGGACGACTGGGGCGTCACCGACGACGGGCTGCTCCTCGCGGGCGGCATCGGCCTCGCCCCCACCGCCACCAGCACCGGCAAGACCCTTTCCAAGGCGGCGATGCCGGAGTCCACCCAGCAGTGGTACGCACTCGCCGGCACCGTCATGGTCATCCGCGAGATGGACGTGCTGCGAGCCGTCTCGCTCACCTCCGGCACCGAACTGTGGCGCCGCGAACAGCTCACCGAGTGGCGCCGACCCGCCGTCGTCGGCGACGCACTCCTGCTCACCGACGAGGTCGCCCATCCGACCTGCGTGGACGCCAGGGAAGGCCAAGAGCTGTGGACCTACCGGGAGTTGAGCAAGGGCGACACAGTGACGGCTGTGGGCGCACTCCCCCCGGACCGGTTCGCTCTGCTCACCGAGAAGGGCACGCTGCATGTCATCGACGCCCGCAGCGGAGACCGGACGGCCGCCCGCGCTCTCAAAACCGAGATCGCCCGCGGTGCCACGGCTCTCGCCCGCACCGGCACCGCCGGCCTCCTCCTGACCGGCTCCACCCTGCACGGCTTCGGCCTCGACGACGCACGCCTGACCTGGAGCACGCCCGCGGTCGGCCTCGACGCCTGCTGGACCCGGCTCCCCGGCGGCGTCCACGTCCCCGTCGTCGCCGACGGACTGCTGCTGCACTGGAAAGACGGCCATACGCTCACCGCTCTCGATCCGCGCACCGGCCAATCCCACGGCCGGGCAAAACAGTTCGAGGACACCGGCCCCGCCCAGTGCCCGCCCGCCGTCGCACCGGACGGCACCACGGTGTACGCGGCAGCGGGCCGCGCCTGCGCGGCACTGCGGACGACCGCGAAGGACCTGACCGAAACACACACCCGCACAGCCCCCGCTCCCGTCACCTCCCTCACGGCCGACACCCGCGGCTGGTACGCCTGCGCGGGCCGCAAGACCGTGATAGCGGTCAACGGATAACCCTCAGCCAACCAGCCATCGCCGCCGATACGCCCCGAAACCACCGGACGTTCCCCACCTTCAGGCTCATGGTGTTGAGTGAGTACGTCGCGCAAAATCCAGCCTTCCTGGGCCACTTCGATGCCGCAGGCGGAGCGCGGGTCGTGCGGGCCGGGCATGGCGTCGGCGAGCTGGGGCGAGATTCCCGGGCCTCTGACGGGTCACCGCGTCAGCCCCCGTCCCTCCTCACATCGAGATTGCGCGGTTCAGGCGGACAAGGTATTCCGCGTCTGGTTGCACGCCGGCCCCGAAGCGTTCCTGGATCACGGCGAGCCCGAGGTCGCGACGCTTCGGTGATCGCGCCGCGTCGGCCGCCGCCAGTGCGTCCGGCAGCTCCTGACGGGTGAGATCCGTGCAGTAGGCGGGTGTGCCGGGCTGCTGCCGCCACGATTCCGCGAGCGGCCCCGCATCAAAGGCGTCGAACCCGGTGTCCTCAACGAGTGCCATTGCCAGGTCACGCTCTCGCGGACTGTCGGCCGCGACGGGGAGCGAGATGCGGTCCGCACTTCCCGCCGCCTTGTTCCTGTGCACGAACGACTCGGCTCCGATCGAGTTCCACGCCTTGACGACGGGCCGGCCCAGGGCCTTGGCAGCCCACACGCTCTCGGCCTGGCCGGCCTCGATCGCCGCGATTCCGTTGCCCCGATGCGGGAAGTAGTTCGACGTGTCGATGACAACCGTGTCAGCCGGCACCTTGGCGATCAGTGGTGCGACCTGCGAAATGCGGGCGAAGGGAATGGAGAGGATCACGGCGTCGACGTCCACTACCGCTTCCGCCGCTGTCACCGCTCGTCCGCCCGAGGCCAGCACGTCCGCCTCGATCGTCTCCGGGCCACGCGAATTGGCCGCCTTCACCTCGTGCCCGGCCGCGCTCAACCGCCTGGTCAACGTCTTGCCGATGTTCCCGGTGCCGAGAATGCCGATCTTCATGGTGAGACTCCTTGTCCGGAACGGAACCCCGGTTTCGGTGACCGGGGTTCCCGGGCTTGGTCCCTGCGGCGCGACCGGGGCTGCGGCCGACCGCGGACGCGGTGGTGTGAGTGGGTGATGACGACCTTGCCGAAGTGAGCGCCGCTCTTCGTATGCGTCGTGTGTGTTCGTGGCGTGCCGACGCTGCCGCCCTCGTGCCGTCGCGTGCGCGAGAGCCGCGTCGGGTGACTCAGCGGTGGGCGGCGCGGTTCATCTCGACGACGTCGTCGACGGTGGGATTGGCGCCGAGGGCGGCGAAACGCTCCGGCAGGCTGTCGCGGACGCGCGTGTCCTTGACTCGGTCGGCCGCGGCCAGGGCCGCCGGCAGCTCGTCGAGGGTCAGTTCGGTGCAGTAGGCGGGGCCGTTCGGCTGCTGGCGCCAGGAGTCGGCGAGCGTGCCGGCGTCGTAGGGGTCGAAGCCGGTGTCGTCCACGAGCTGCATGGCCACACGCCGCGCCTCCTCAAAGTCGCCGGCGACGGGGATGGCGAGGCGGCCGGGCGTTCCGGCCGGAACGCCCTTGGTCCGCTGGGTCTCTGCCAGGGCGGCGTTCCATGCCTTGACCACGGGGCGCCCCAGTTGCTCGGCGTTCCACACGCTGTGGACCTCGCCGTTGTCCACGGCCTCGATCTGCCCGCTGAGGTGCGGATAGTAGTTCGAGGTGTCGATGACCACCGTCTCGGCGGGGACCGAGGCGAACAGGCCGGCCAGCTTCCCCGCCACCCCGAAGGGGATGGCCAAGACAATGACGTCGCGGCCCTGGACGGCGTCGGCGAGGTCCGCCGCGCGTGCCCCGGACTCCAGTACCTCCGCCCGGACGGCCTCGGGGCCGCGGGCGCCGGCCACCTGGACGTCGTGCCCGGCCGTGCTGAGCTTGGCGGCGAGGTTCCCGCCGATGGCACCGGCGCCTATGACAGTAATTTTCATGATTTGTTCCTTAGGAGGTTGTGCCGCCGCTGGGGGCAGCGCGGCGTGATGGCTGTGTGGTGGTGTCGCCTGGCGTTGCCGGGGCGGGGCGGGGTGCCTGGCTGTTTACGGCTGGGTGTTCTGCTGGCGGTAGCCGCTCGCGATGAGCGTCCGGAGCCGGTCGAGCGACTCCTGTTCGGTGCCGGTGCCCTTGATCCAGGCAACGGAACAGGCGGCGAGGAACAGGTCGTGCCCCCGCACCGACGCGCGCACGCGCCCCACGAGCTGCGCGGCTCGCACGTACTGATCGGTGGCGGTGATGAGGATGTCGCAGGGAATCGTGAGCGGGTTGTCCGGTTCCTGAGCCCGGGCCGCGGCCATGAGCGGGTCCGGCAGCCCGCTGAAGGCGCTGAAGTACTCCTCCATCGCCCGCAGCCACTGCTCCAGCGCCTCGGCCGGGTCACCGAGCTGATCGATGTCCGCCTGGCGGGCCACCAGCTTCTCGGAGCGCGTCTGCAGCACGGCCGCCAGCAGCGCCTCCCGGGTGGGGAAGTGCCGGTACAGGGTGCCCGGCCCGACTCCTGCCTCCTTGGCCACCGCCTCAAGGGAGGTGCCGACCCCGTGCTGCAGGAAGTGACGCTGCGCGGTCTCCAGGAGGGCAGCGCGGTTGCGCTGGACGTCCGCGCGGGGCTTGCGTCCCCGCAGTTCACCGGCGCTCATGCGCCCTCCTGCCTGCCGTGATCCTGCGGCAGCATCAAAACGGATGCTGCCTCCGCACACATTCGAGAGTAAAGCGGAGGGTGCATCCGGTCAAACGGGCGGCCCGGCCACGGTGCCCGGACAGAGCAGGAGGCCAACATGTCTGGCCGCGGAGCACAGGGCTAAAGCCGTGCGGGCCGCACCGTTCCGGGCTGCCCTTGTCCGGCCCTTCCCGCGCCGAGCCCGGCCCGTCCCCCGGGCCAGGACGTCAGGGGGCGAGCTGCTGGTGTCCGATGACGGAGAGCAGTTCCATCTTGCTGTGGCTCTCCGTGCCGGGGCGAGTGGTCAGGACCACCAGAGTCTGGGCGCGGTTCTCGGTGAGCAGGACCTGGGCGTCGACGTCGATGCGGCCGAGTTCGGGATGGAGGATGGTCTTGCAGTCCTCGTAGCGTCGGGCGACCTCCTGAAGTTCCCACATGCGGACGAATTCGGGGCTGTGCTCCTGGAGTTCGGCGAGGATCCGGGCGGCTCGCGGGGTGTCGCTGCCGGCTGTGAGCGCGGCCCGCAGACGTGCTGCCTGGGCGCGGCCGTGACGCTCGCGGCTCTCCTCGGGCACCATCAGACGCTCGGCCGGGTCCATGAACCAGCGGTAATAGGCGCTGCGGGCCAGGCCGGTGTGGCGGGTCTGGTCGCCGAGCAGCGCGACGGCCAAGGGGTTCATAGCGAGGGTGTCGACCAGATCGGTCTGCACCAGGGCCGGGGAGTCGTCCAGGCGGTCCAGAACCCGCAGCAGCGTCGGGCTGACATGATCGCAGCGGTGGAAGCGGGCCGGGGCATTGTGGCCGATGAGCACGAAGAGATGGTCGCGTTCGTCCAGGGTCAGCCGCAGTGCCCGGGCGAGCGCTTCGGTGATCTGGACGGAGGGCTGCGGAGCACGCTCCTGTTCCAGCCGGGCGTAGTAGTCGGTGGACATACCGGCGAGCTGCGCGACCTCCTCGCGGCGCAGCCCCTGCGTACGCCTGCGCGGCCCCTCGACCAGCCCGACGTCACGGGGGCGCAGCGTCTCACGCCGACGGCGCAGGAATTCCGCCAGTTCCTTCTTGTCCATGCCCCCATCCTCGCCGCATCCCGCGCGGCTATCCAGAGACCGCCGATCCATGGCTGAGCAGCCCTCCCCCATCCGCGCGAAGCCGATACGACCGATACCGAGGGCGCTCCCAGCGAGACGACCCGATGGTCACCTGACCCGCATGCCCCGCTGGGGAATGCGCCGACTGTCGGCGGTGCGCCGCAGGACGCCGGTATGGAAGACGGCCTGCGGCAACGGTCCCCGTCGAGGACGCCCGACGCCTTGGACCGGCCGCGGGACTCGTCGCCCGGCCTGGCCGACACGACGATGTTCGTCGTCTGACGGGCGCTCGCGTGTCTCGCTCCGGTCCGACGACCGAGGCGCAGCCGCAGACGCCTCCTTACCGTTTCGCGTCCTCGGTGAGGACCACCCCGAGGCGGTCCTCGCGTACGCCCATGATGCGACCTCACAGTGCCCGCCCACGTGCCCTTGTTCCGCGTCGGTCCCTATAGGTCGTCAGCTACCGCTGATCATGGCGAGGACGTTGTCGTAGGAGCCGCTGGCCTCCGCGTCGCGGATGAACCTGGCGCGCTCGACGACAAGCTCCTTCGCGTCGGGCTTCTCGCGCAGCAGGTCGAGGGTCTCGGTGAGGAAGTCGTCCAACGGCATGGACTGGTCGCTGTCCTGCTGACCCAGCAGGGTCGTGCGCACGCCCGGCGGGACCACCTCGATCACCTGGACACCGGCATCAGCACCGGCGAGCTGGATGCGCAGGCTCTCGGAGAAGGAGTGCAGCGCGGCCTTCGTCGCGCTGTAGGTCGGCGTGATCGGGAACGGTACGAACGCCAGCGCGGAGGTGACGTTCATGACGACCGCGTCGTCCTTGCCCACCAGCAGGGGCAGGAAGGCGTACGTCATCCGGATCGTGCCGAGCAGATTGGTCGCGACGTGATCCTCGGCGACCTGGAGTTCCGCCGGGTCGAGGAGGTTCTCCAACAGCATGATGCCGGCGTTGTTGACCAGGACGTTCAACCCCGGGTGGCTCGCCGCCACGGTCTCACGGGCCCGGGCGATCGAGTCGGGGTCCGCGACATCGAGGACGAGCGCGTCGACGCCCGGGTGCTCGGCCGTGATCTCGTCGAGGAGTTCCTTGCGGCGGCCGGCGACGACCACCTTGTTGCCGGCCTCGTGCAGGCGCAGGGCCAGACCGAGGCCGATGCCCGAGGTTCCGCCGGTGATCAGAATCGTGTTACCGGTCATCTTCATGGGGGTCTTGCTCCTTCGGTACGACGGGCTGGTGAGCACCCGCGGCCTCGACCGTAGGAGCGCCCGCGAAGGGGCGGGAGAGGAAGGTTTATCCATGGATCGGCGGTCTCTGTCTCGTGAAACGGCCCCGCGCAGCGCATCCGGTGTCGTGGGCGGTGAAGGTGGCGGCCATGGTGACGCCTATGCCGAGACGGTCGGCGTCGGATGAGATGACGCCGAGGGCGGTGGCCGAGCCGCCCAGCCCTTCCATGGTGGCTGTCAGCTGGGACACCGCGTTGCCTGCCGCGGGACTTCGAGCCGGACGGTCACCGAGTAGGCGACCTTGGGCGTGCTCACGGAAGGGTGCTCCGCTGCCATGGTGCACAGCGGCCTGGAGGCATCGCCGATGGTCTCAGTGACTCTCGTGTCGGGTGGGCTCTGTGGCTGACGGCTGTGTGGCTGCCCAACTGGCGAGGAGCTTGAGCCGGTCTTCGGAAGCAGTGCCGGGCTCGGCGGTATAGATCGTCAGGTCGTACACCGCACGGTCGGAGAGAGGCAGGTCCATGGATCGATACACCAGTTCCAGGCGGTCGACGTCGGGGTGCCGCAGCCGCTTGATGCCGTAGTGGTGGATGCGGACGTGGTGGGCGGCCCACTGGGTGCGGAACCGGGTGCTGAGCGTGGACAGTTCGCCGATGAGTTCGCGCAGGACCCGGTCGTGGGGTTCGCGCCCGGCTTCGGCACGCATCAGCGCGACAGTGGTCACAGCGGCGGCCTCCCAGTCGACGAATAGATCGGCTGAGCCCGGATCGAGGAAGAGGTAGCGGGCGATGTTCGGCCGGCCGCGCCGGTCGATGGTGTCGCTGTCGAACATCGGTGCGTGCAGAGCGCGGTACAGCGTGTTGTGGGCGATGACGTCCATGCGGCCGTTGCGTACGAAGGCCGACGACTGCGTCATGGAATCGAGCATCCACTGGACGGAGGGCGGCACCTCGACATCCCTGCGGCGGCGAGATGCACGCCGGGCGGGACCGGCTGCCCGGGCCAGGTCGAACAGGTATCTGCGCTCGTCCTCGTCCAGTTGCAGGGCCTGGGCGACCGCCTCCAGGACGGGGGCGGACGCCTGCATGCGCCCCTGCTCGACCCGGGTGTAATAGTCGGTGCTGATGGAGGCCAGCTGCGCGACCTCCTCGCGCCGTAGCCCGGGCACTCGGCGTGGTCCGTTGGTGGGCAGTCCGAGCTGCTCCGGGGTGATCCTGGCTCGTCGGCTTGCGAGGAAGTCCCGTATGTCGGTGCGGTGGTCGGGACCGGGGTCCCTGTGATCCGCGCCATGGGCGGATCGCCGCCCGGGAGAACTCGGCGACGCGATAGCAGGGCGGCCCGGGATGTCGGTCGGCCTGGGGCCGGCTTCACCAGGCATACGCCTGCGGGGCTTCCCCCGGCCCCGGCCAGATGCGGTTGAGGCGTTCCACGGCTTCGTCATCCAGGTGCACGGACAGTGCACCGAGGTTGGAGCGTAGTTGCTCGCTCGTCGTCGCTCCGGTGACCGTGGCAGAGACAGCAGGGTTGTGCAGCACCCAGGCCAGCGCCACGTGCGCCGGTTCGGCGCCCAGCTCCCGGCACAGCTGTTCGTATGCTTCGAGTTGGTCGTGGTTCGCGTCGATGTGCTCCAGCATCGACTCATCCCGGATGTGTCCCTTGGCAGCGGACTCGAGTGCGCCCGTGAGCAGGCCGGCGTGTAGCGGGCTGTAGGGGATCAGTCCGATTCCAAGGTGGCGCAGCGCGGGGACGAGTTCGAGTTCCACGGCTCGCACGGCGAGGTTGTACAGGCTCTGTTCGGAGGTCAGGCCCATGAAGTGCCATGCCTCGGCGGTCGATTGGGCGAGGGCCACGTCCCAGCCGGCGAAGTTGCTGCTGCCGACGTAACTGATCTTGCCGTCGCGTACGAGCTGTTCCATCGCCTGCCAGATTTCCTCCCAGGGTGTGGCCCGGTCGATGTGGTGCATCTGGTAGAGGTCGATGTGGTCCGTCCGGAGCCGCCGCAGGCTCGCCTCGCACGCGCGTCGGATGTGGTAGGCGGACAGCCGACGGTCGTTCGGGCCGAGTCCCATCGGCTGGTACACCTTCGTGGCCAGGACGATGTCGTCGCGGCGCCCGCTGCGCTTCAGCCACCGGCCGATGGTCTCCTCCGAGACGCCGTACCCCTTCTCCATGTCCGCCGACTGCGGGCCGCCGTAGACGTCGGCGGTGTCGAAGAAGTTGACACCCGCTTGGACGGCGGTGTCCATGAGCGCGAAACTGGTCGGTTCGTCCACGGTGAAGCCGAAGTCCATCGTCCCGAGGCCGATCCGGCTGACCATCAGCCCGGAGCGGCCCAGATGCCCGTATCTCATCTCGTCGCTCATGCACGTACCGTCCGTTCGCAAGGCGTGGTCCGTCAGGGCTTGAGCAGGACCTTGATGGCGCTGCGTTCGTCCATCGCCTGGTAGGCGTCGGCGGCCCGGTCGAGGGGGAGGGTGAGGTCGAAGACCTTGCCCGGGTCGATCTGCCGGGTCCAGATCAGATCGATCAGCTGCGGCAGGTACTGGCGGACCGGGGCCGGGCCGCCATGCAGGTGCGCGTGGGAGAAGAACAGCTCCTGGCCGTCGAGCGTGACGTCGTGGGAGACACCGACGTAGCCGACATGTCCGCCGGGACGAGTGGAGCGGATCGCCTGCAGCATCGACTCCTGGGTGCCGACCGCCTCGATAACCGAGTGTGCGCCCAAGCCGTCGGTCAGCTCCTTGATCCTCGCCACGCCCTCGTCTCCGCGCTCGGTGACGATGTCGGTCGCGCCGAACTCCAGGGCCAGCTTCTGGCGGGAGGCGTGCCGGCTCATGGCGATGACCCGCTCCGCGCCGAGCTGCCGTGCGGCCAGCACGCCGAGCAGGCCGACCGCGCCGTCACCGACCACGGCGACCGCCTTGCCGGGACCGGCCTGGGCGGCGACGGCTGCGAACCAGCCGGTGCCGAGGACGTCGGAGGCGGTCAGCAGGCTCGGGATCAAGTCGGCGTCGGGTGTGCCCGGGGTGGCGACGAGGGTGCCGTCGGCGAGCGGGACGCGCAGCCGCTCCGCCTGGGCGCCCATCTCGTTCATCCACTCGCGCTGGACGCACGAAGTCTGGTAACCGGCACGGCAGTTGGCGCAGGTGTTGTCCGAAGTGGAAAAGCCGCCGACCACGAACTGACCGGGCTTGACGGTGGTGACGGCGCTGCCGACCTCCTCCACCACGCCCACGTACTCATGGCCGATCGGCGAGCGTGCCTCGAAAGGCTCGGCCCCGCGGTACGGCCACAGATCCGAGCCGCACACACAGGCCGCCGCCACCCGGATGACCGCGTCGGTCGGCTTGAGGATCTTCGGGTCTTCGCGCTCCTCCACCCGGAAGTCACCGGGGGCGTGCATCACGACACCGCGCATGCGGGGCTCCTTACATACGGAGGACCGGCCGCGTCGGACGGCCGGGCGTGGCTGGGTGCCACGGCATCCAGGTAACCGGCGTTCCGGGTGGTCAACCAGTGGCTGATGAACCATGTACTGGCAGTACATGCCTACGGCCGCGCGGACGTCGTACGGTCAGAGGTGTGGACAACCGTGACGAAGTCCGCGAGTTCCTCACCTCGCGGAGAGCCAAGATCACCCCGGAGCAGGCCGGACTGCCGACCGGCACCCGGCGCCGCGTGCCCGGACTCCGCCGCAGCGAAGTCGCCACGCTGGCCGACGTCAGCGTCGACTACTACGGCAAGCTGGAGCGCGGCAACCTGTCCGGTGTCTCCCCAGCGGTGCTCGAATCGGTCGCCCGCGCACTCCAGTTGGACGAGGTCGAACGGGCTCATCTGCTCCACCTGGCCCAGGCCCAGGAAGGCTCCGACACCCTCGCCCGCCCCCGCTCACGTTCCAGTCGGCAGCGGACCTTGCCCAAAAGCCTGCAGTGGGCCCTGGACGCCGTCACCGCCGGGCCCGCGTTCGTGACGAACGGCCGCCTGGACCTGCTGGCCGCCAACCGGCTGGCCCGCGCCTTCTTCGCCGACATCTACGACAGTGACACCCGGCCGCCGAACATGGCCCGTTTCCAGTTCCTCGACCCGGCGGCCCGCCGCTTCTACCCGGACTGGGATCTCATCGCGGACATGACCGTGGACGTGCTGCGCACCGAGGCCGGCCGCAATCCCCATGACAAGGATCTCCACGATTTGGTGGGCGAGCTGTCCACCCGCAGCGACGCCTTCCGCACCCGCTGGGGCTCGCACAACGTGCGCCGTCACGGCACCGGGGTCAAACGCTTCCACCACGCGGTCGTCGGCGAGCTCACCCTGGCCTGGCACGGCTCGGCCGTGGACGACGAACCCGGCCTCACCCTCCTCATCTACACCGCCGAACCCGGCTCGCCCTCCGAAGAAGCCCTGCGCCTGCTCGCCTCCTGGACCGCCTCCCACGACGATGCCGCCCCTGCCGGTCCTCTGGCGCCATAGCCGGCCTCACTGAAGGCGTCGGTCAGTCGGTGGAGGGCGGTGCCTGCTGCCGTGTCCGATGACCCGCACTGCAGCCTGTTCCGCGGCGGGAAGTGCGGCAGCCGTCGACCGGCAGCTGCGCCACCGACGCCTATCGCCGACTCAAAGCCGACAACCCCGGCCTTCGACCGGCCGACTGGGACCTGGCCGAGCAGCTCGACACCGCCCTGGCCGAGGGAGAGTTCCCCGGCCGGACCTCGGTCGGCAGGGCCGCTCACCTGGCGGGCCGACCCACAGGGCGTGCCTCACCGGCGACTGACCCTGCCGCCCGCTGTGCACCTTGACCCCTGCCATCCGCGTGCGGCCGGGTTGTGCTGACGTCTGTGCTTCCAACGCCGACAGTCCCGTCTTGTGCCCCGCCATCACCGTCCGGGCCGTCGCAGTGGGGCGAGGGGCAACTGTCAAAACCTGTGGATGGGGTGGGGATGTCGCCTCGTGCTGCGTCGCGGCCGCCCCGAAGCGGGGCTTCTTCACTCCGCTCTCCGGACCGCTCGGGAGAAGTCCGCGGCGGTGATGCCGTCGGGGTGTCCGGGCGGCCACTCGACCAACTCGATCCGGTAGCCATCCGGGTCGGTGAGCCATGATGTCTTCGGGCCGTGAGGCCCGCCCGGGTACTGGACAGGTCCCGGCTCCAGGCCGGCGCCGGTCAGCCGCTCCAGGGTGGCGGCCAGTGCGTCCACCTGGATCGCGAGGTGGTCGAAACCGCTGCCCACGTCGACGTGTCCGCCAACGGGACGGTGGACCAGTTCGAGCGAGGCCGCCGGTTCGCCGGGGAACTTCAGGATCACGAGGCGGCTCCCGTCCCCTACGTCGACCGTGCCCAGCTCGACGTAGCCCAGGGCGGTGTAGAAATCGAGCGAGCGGTCCAGGTCGGTGACGCGGCAGGCGACAAAGAGCGTCTTCATGCGGCCTCATTGGGACGGCGTACCCGGTAGCGGAGGTGCGTGACGTCACGGTCCTCGAGCCGTCGCACGAGGTCGAGTTCGATGTGATCACCCCCGAGGTGGTCGAACAGCCGTCGGCCGTCCCCGAGGAGGACCTGGACCAGGTGGATCTCCATCTCGTCGATGTGCCCGGCCCGGAGGAGCGCCTGGGCCGCGCCCGCCCCATGGACCATGACCGGCCGGTCCCCGGCGGCCTCGCGGGCCTGACGGGCGCAGTCCTCGACGTCGGTGACGAATCGCGCGTGGCCCGGTGGCACGTCCCCGTCCTCCACATGGTGGGTGAGGACGAAGATCGGCACACCGTCGTGATGATCGCCCTGCCACCGCCCGGCGAGTTCGAAGGTCCGACGGCCGGAGATGACCGCGCCGGTCGCCAGCGCCTCGCGATACACCTGTCCACTGGGGCCCTCGGATTCCCGGTCGTCGAGCCAGTTGAAAAGACGTCCACCGGCGCGTCCGAGCTCCTGGCCCGGTCGATCGTCCGGACCGGCAACGTAGCCGTCGAGCGACATCGACATGTACAGCCGAATCGGATTGCTCATCCTGGCCTCCATCTCTCCTCCATCACACCGTGATCCGCCACTTCCTGATCCGCCCACCGGGCGGAAGGTCACAAGGAAGACTTCAGACGGCAGGCAAACTCATCGGCCTGACGAGGCCGCCAGGCTTGATCACCCGAACAGGGTTCCTGTTCGGGTGATCTCTCGGCAGCCGCGGCACAACGGCAGGGCCTCCTGGTTGCTCGGGGTTGCAATCCCAACCGAGCAGCGCCAGAAGTACCTGTGTCGCAGCTTTTCGTGGTCGCGTCCGCGGGGCCCAACGGGCCGTCACCGGACTCACAGAATGTCGCGCTGAAACGCTTGTGTCTCCAGCGACTGGAGGGTCCAGGATCTCACCCATGGACGACGAACACCCCGACGTGCTCACCATCGGCCAGCTCGCGCACCGCACCGGACTTTCGGTGCGCACCCTGCGCTTCTGGTCGGACGAGGGAGCGGTGCCGCCCGTGGCCCGCTCCGCGAGCGGCTACCGGCTGTACGACGCCGAGTCCGTGGCCCGCGTCGAGCTGGTCCGCACCCTGCGGGAGCTGGGTCTCGGGCTCGACGACGTGTGCCACGTCCTGAGCGGCCGCACCACGGTCGCCGAGGTCGCCGACGCGCACGTGGCCGCGCTCGACGCGCAGATCCGCTCGCTCAAGGTGAGCCGGGCCGTCCTGTCCACCGTGGCGAAACGGAGTTCGACTGCTGAGGAGACAGCACTGATGAACCGGTTGGCGCGGCTTTCCGCCGCCGAACGCAAGCAGATCATCGACGAGTTCAAGGAAGAGGTGTTCGGCGGCGTCGACGACCCGGGCCTGCGTGACCGCATGCGCGCCTTCAGTATCGAATTGCCCGACGATCCCACACCAGATCAGGTCGACGCCTGGATCGAACTGGCCGAGCTGGTGCGGGACCCCGCTTTCCGTGCCCGGTTGCGCACCTGGATGAAGCTCAACACGCCCCTACCGGGGCAAGGCCATCCCCCTGGGGCGTCCATCTGGTGGGCCAGGCAGATCGTGCAGACCGTCGCGGAGGTCAGAAAACGCGGGATCGCCCCTGAGGGGCCGGCGGCGGCCGAGGTGCTGTCCGAGCTGTTCGGTGACGCCGATCGGGCCGCCGTGCTGCGCAGCCTGGAGGCCGGGATCGAGGCAGGAGCGGAGCACTACCGCAGGCTCGTCGCCCGCGTGCGCGGGCAGAATTCGTCTCCCGACGCGACCGAGGAGCTGAATTGGCTGGCGCAGGCCCTACGTGCCGCAGATCAGACCTGACCAACCGTTAGGAAGCGGAGTTGGCTCACAAATGCGCGGTCATCGACCCAGGCATGCCGGCCTTCCCTCCGATCGCCGGGCGCGCCACCACGGTGCCGGACCCTGGTCCGTAAGGAGCTCCGCACCTGTCCACGATCACGTAGTTCCCATCGACGGCGGCAGTCCCCCGCCCGACGTTCCATGCCGTAGGTGCTTCCTCGCTGACCCAATCGGAGGAGCAGCGTGCGGCGAGGGCCGACAGGGGCAATCCCAGTCGGACGCCGGCTATTCGACCCGGCCGCCTTGGTGCGGTCTGGGGATGTAGTCCTGGGAGCCGGCGGGTAGTTCGGTGACACATTCCGTCGAACAGGCGTTGACCAGCAGAGGGAGTACATCGGTGGCCACAGACAGTGACATCCACACTTGACGCAGTCCAGCTGGTGCGACCGGGCGGTCGCAGACGCTGCAACTGTGGATGGCCGTGGCGCCCCAGCGCCGAGGATCCAGGTTTCCCAGGTCGAGTCCCGCGACGGGGCCCGGGGCAGTTGGAAGCCGCGGGAAGGGCGGCCGCAGCTTGTAGTTGCCGAACAATGCGCGCGTGCTCACCGTGCTGCGGCTCAGTTTCCGGCATCGAGTGATCTCGTAGGGGAACCAGTGCAGCCGGTAGGAGGTGTAAGGGGTGAACTCCTCCAGACTGCTCATGGCCCCGATCTCGGGCGGAATCCGGACCAGGTTGCTGCCGTAGAGCACAAGGTGCTTGACGGCAATGAGCCTGGCGATGCTCGGCGGCAGGGTGACGACCTGCCGCCGCTCTTCGGGGCTGAGCTCGGTCAGAGGGCGGAACTCTTCGCGTCCGTCGGCTGCGGCCTCGTCGACCAGGTCCAGCAGGTGCTGCCAGCCTGGCGCGGAGGTGTCCTGCCGTTCGGTGTGGAACCCGACCCGCGCCCGCTGGCGCGGCCTGGACTGGTCGAAACACGAGCATGCGTCTGCCCTTTGGTGCCCGCCCGCACCCAGCGCTGGTCCCGACGTGTCGCCCCAGCGGTTCACAAAGAGCTGCGGCTCTCCCTCATCCGTCATGGCGCCAAGATACGGACGGTGTCGTGAACCGTCACAGCGACTATGCGGACGAGGAACGCCCCAACTCGAGTACTTGGGCGGTGGAGTTGACGCGGTGGGGAAATATGGGACGCTCCACAAGGTCAAGAGGCGACTCTTCGGCGGCACGCCGGTCACACCGTCGCCGAGCCACCGTCCCGCCGGAACGGAGCGATGATCTTCCGTACGGCCTCCGCGGCCCCCCAGGCGTCGTCGTCATGGGCGATGACGCTCAGGAGTTCTCGCAGATGGAAAAGGTCCATCCGGTCCCGCCAGCCGCCGTCGATCCCCGTGAGCTCCTCGTACACGGCGAAGAAGCGGTGCGAGGCGGGCGGTCGCGGGGAGCACCACAGCATGCTGAGGTCGATTTCCGGCCAGTTGTAGGACACGGCGGGGTCGATGAGCGCGGGCGCGCCGTCGGCGGTGGCGACGAGGTTCTCCTGCCACAGATCGCCGTGGGTCAGGCACGGGGGCCGGCCCGGCACGAGTTCGGGCAGGGCGGCGCAGAGCCGTTCCAGGGCCTGCCGTTCCGCGGCGTCGAAGGCCGCCTCGACCAGAGGTTCCGACAGCCAGCGCAGGATGCGCCGCTCCGCGAGAAACGCGTGGCCGTCGCTGTCCCACGTGTTGTCCTGGCGCAGCCGGCCCAGCCAGGCCGGACGGTGCCAGCCGAACCGCTCGGCGGTCGTGGAGGTGTGCAGGTCGGCGATCATGTGGGCGAGCCGCTCCCAGAAACGCTCGTCGTCGCGGCGTGGCCACATCTTCTCCAGCACGAGGAGCCGAGGTGAGGCGCACAGCACCTCCGGCGTGATCACCCCGCCGGTTTCGCGGAGCTCTGTCAGGCCAGCGGCTTCGACGGGGAAAATGTCCTGGTCCGGCCCTTGAAGTGTTTTCGCGAATACCCGGGAATCGTCCTCGAGGGTTACCAGCCCGGCGATTGCGACGACTCCGCCGGTGGCTTTCTTCACCTCTCTGGCTGCGTATCCCGCTTCCTGGAGACGCTTGATGAGTATCGCTTCGTCAGACACCCGGAAATCACATCGCGTTCTTCCCGCACACGCCAGGGACCCGTTCCGGCCACATTCACCGGTAGCCGCAGGCCTGAAGCGTGTACGGCTCCGCGTAGAGACCGCTGCGTCGCAGCAGTCTGGCGTAGTCCCCGACCTCTGCGATCCGGTCGGCCTCGGTCTGGAGTGGGCGGCGCAGGAGGGCAGCGCATGATGCGGAGTGCTGACGATGTGGCCCGGGCTGCGGTCCGGCAGCAGGGCGGAGGGGCTGAGCGTGGCTCAGGTCGCGGACAAGGTCACAGAAGCGGACCGGCGTGAGCGGGAGACCCGGCAGCAGCTGGACTCCCCCACCGTCGACCGTGGCCCCACGACGATGCGCCGAAGGCCCCCGCCGAGCAGCGAGGGCGCGGCATACCGATCGGCGCCGCAACACCGCCCTGATGGACGGTGACGGCTGGCCCATCTACAGCCCGGAACGGGACGAACAGCGCAGCACATGGGCACCGGAACACGACGTACAGCGGGAAGGCGCCCTCGCCCGTCGTGCCGCGTGGCAGATGGAGCGGCAGGAAGCGCGCGCAAAGACCTCAAGGCGCAGGTGTGGCTGACTGTCGATGTGAGCCGCCGACTGCCCGCGATCGCCGCCCGCACCGGCCTTGAGCCGAAGCGGGTCCTCGGCCAACTCGCCGACCGGATCCGTACGAACGACCACGGCGCCCTGGCGATGTCCATGAGCAGGGGCAGCATCCCGACTGCGGTCCGGGAGGTCTCTGGCCGTCAGCGCGGACGCGGAATGTTCACGGGTTCGTGCAGCACCGGGCCATCCTCGCGGGCCGGGTGTGGCGGAGTCTCAGCGCCAGTCGTCGATCACGTAGGCGCCGGGGTGGCTGTAGCCGGGTTCGTTGGGCCTGTGCATGGTCACGCCCTGCAACCAGGTGCGGAAGCCGCGGTCGACCATGCGACGGTAGGCATCCGGGCGGCCCAGGTTCACCCCGGCGTCCAGCTGACCCAGTCCGCGCTCGGCGGCCAACTGCTCGCACGCGCCAAGCAGCCGGTCGAACCGGGTGGCGGCATCCGGGCCAGGGCGTACGGCTCCGAACTTGACGAAGCACACGTCCTCGCCTGCCTCCGACCCGGCTCCGCAGTGGCAGACGGCCAGGCCATCGAGCTCGGAGCCGGCGCCCTGGAGCAGGATCGTGTCACCGAGCCCCTGCGCGTGCGTGGCCACGATCTCGCGTTCCAGGTTCAGGCCCTCGTACACGGCCTCTGTCAGTGCGCGACAGAGGCTCAGGGCATCGGGCTGCTCGGCGGCGGGCAACTGGCCGTACAGCACTCGGCCGGGGACTGCGGCACTACCTGCCACCTGCTTCTTCATGATGGCGGTGAGGAATCGGGGCCAGAAACCGTACCGGCGGTAGAGCTCAAGGTGCTTGGGACTGTGCGAGAAGGTGAACAGGCCCAGGTGGCGGTTCTCCCAGGTGTCGAAGCAGTCCATGACCGGCTCCATGAGACGCCTGCCGACGCCCTGGTCCCACAGGTCCGGACGCACGGTCAGCGGACCGAAGTACCCGACGCTGCCCCAGTTGGCGGCGAAGTTCGATCCGGCGACTTCGCCCTCGACCGTCGCTGCGAAGGCCGCCTGTGGATCGGCCGCCCAGCGAGTGCGGACGTAGTCGGCGGTCCCGAAGAACGTCTTCGGCTCGGGAACCCCGAGGAACGTCCCGAAGGCGACCCGAAAGATCTCGTCGGCCCGATCCAGATCCGCCTCACCCAGCGGGCGGACCGACACAGCGCCCGTGCCACTCTTGCGCTCCCCTGCCGGTGGGGTCATCGCTCTCTCCTTCCCGACCCCCCGTTTCATCGCACCACGGGCGCGCGCCGCAGGCGAGGCGAAAGGTCCACCGATACCCAGGGACCGAGGACCCGGCCGGTCTGCCTTACCTGTCCGCCGGAAACTGCAACGCTCACCAGGCCGAACAACGGCTCCTGTGTGTACCGGAGGCCCAGGAAGGCCACCCCTGCCCGGGACGGGGAGTCAGTCGACGGGTCCTGTCCGTTCTCGTGAACATCAACATCGGCCCCGGGAAGTCGCCTCAGAGTGCCGAACAATCGCCGTCGTGATACGTGAACAGAACCAGGGGTACGACGCCCACAGGCAACCACCCCTGATGGCGATGAATGGCGGACGCGGGAACAGCGACGCACCATGGAAGGAGGTCCATGTTGGAGGCCTGGCATGCAGCAACCACCCGACCAGAAGAACTACGCCCAGCAGCTGGCAGTCTGGGTCCTCGTATTCATGGTGGGCGCCGTGCTGCTGGCATCGACCTACTCCATGGGCGACGCCTCCCCCGGTACGGACGGAGGCGGGTCTGCTTCCGGCGCCCTGGCCTGGGCAGGGTTTGGGGTCACCGCGATTGGCGCCGTGGGAGGGCTCATCACCAGCTACGCCGCGCTCAAGACAGGCCGGCAAGCGGAGCGGGCAGCGGCACAGCAGCGACCACCCGTGCAGCGTGGGCCTGAGCACAACGAGAGCCCCGGTTGACTGCTCACCGATGCTCTCGTTGTGTTCAGGCCTGCGTGTCGTCCTGTGCCTCACGCTGGGCACGCTCAATTACGCGCTTCTCAAACTCCTTGGCTTCAACCTCCTCGATGTGGCCGTACACAGCCCCGAAGGGAGCGCTGAGAAACCGCCACATGGGAAAACAGGGCCACGGTTCCAGCGCCAGCAACCACCATGGCGGCGGCCGAGTATTCCGCTTGCTCTGGTAATGCTGGGTGCTTCGGATCCGCCAGCCACACCATGCACATACCGATGGCCACTGCTTGAAGGCCCATCACCGTGCCCCACCAAGCCCGCCTACTCTCCCGAACTCAACCCGATCGAGTGGGTATGGGCGCACGTCAAGCGCAGCCTGACCAACCTCGTCGAGGTGGCCCTCGACCGGCTCGAGGCCCTCGTACGCAACCGGCTCAAACGCCTTCAGTACCGGCCCGAAACTCTCGACGGCTTCGCAGCGGGCACGGGCCTGGCTCTCGACGAGCCAGCGTCACCCTGACGACCCGAAGTCAGTGGAGAACTCATGGACGCGGGAGACGAACCATTCGGGTTGTGCCAGGTGCGGATAGTGCGTGCGGATCGGTGCCTGCTCGGCCACGGCGGCGGGGATGCGGTCGGCGAGCCAGTCGGCGTAGTCACTACCGGGGTCCGTTCCATGCAAAGACAGGTACGGGACACCTGGCGGGAGACTCGTGGTCCGTCGGGACCACGCTGCCAGGGTGTCAGCGTCCCAATCAAGCAACGGGGTCCAAAAACCGCTGAACACGTCCTGGTCGAGGGTGCGGCGGCGCTCGATGTCGGCTACGAGGGCAGGGTCCAGCTCACCGTACAGCGAGGCGAATACCGTACGGACGAAGTCCGCGAAACCCTCTCCCCGCACAGCGATGGCTATTTCCGCGGGCAGCGGGCCGACCCGCAGCGACTGGTCAACGTTGACCACACCACGGGTCGGGTAGCGAGCTGCGTAGGCAGTCGCAATTACCCCGCCGAGGGAATGGCCGACGATGAACGGGGGCTGGCCCCCAGTCAGATCCTGGCCCAGCGACTCGATCAGATGGTGGATGTCCTCCACCGACTCGTCGATCCCGAACGGCGAGGTCCGAGGCGAGTCCCCGTGGCCGCGTAGGTCGACGCGCAGCACGCGGAAGTGCTGCTGGAGGCAGACAGGGTCCCAGAAGCTTCGGTTCTCGGTGATGCCGTGGACTGCCACGAGTAGCGGTCCTGTGCCGTTGAGGTCGTGGGCCAGCTGATTGTGTTTCTGGTTCATGTGATGCTCCTGGAGTTGATCGGAGTGGATCTGTGGCTGGTTAGGATTTACTGTCATGCAACTGGACTTGAATCTGCTGACCGTGCTGGACGCCCTGCTCGAGGAGGGCAGCGTGATGGGCGCGGCCCAGCGGCTGCATCTGTCCTCGCCCGCGGTGAGCCGCACGCTGGGCCGGCTTCGTACTGTCACCGGGGACGACATCCTGGTGCGTACCGGCCATTCGATGGCTCCCACTCCGTACGCGCTGTCGGTGCGGGAGGAGGTGCACCGGCTGGTGCGGCAGGCGCACGAGGTGCTCTCGCCGGTCCGCGAGCTGGATCTGGCGCGGTTGGAGCGCACCTTCACGATCCAGTGTCACGACGCGGTGGCCGCGTCGCTGGTGCCGGTCCTGGTCGACAGGATCCAGCAGCGGGCCCGGGGGGTGCAGTTGCGGGTGCTGGCGGAGAACTCCGTCGACACCGACGACCTGCGCCACGGCCGTGTCGATCTCGAACTCGGCGGCGCCAGGCCCGCTCTGCCCGAGTTCCGCTCCGAGCCGCTGGGCGAGGACCGGCTCGTGGTGGCGATGCGCGCGGACCATCCCTGTGCCGCCGGACTCGACCTGGCCTCCTACGCCGCGCAGCCGCATGTGGTGATCTCCCGGCGCGGCCGCCTGACCGCGTCGATCGACGAGGTGCTGGCCGCCGAGGGCCTTGAGCGCCGGGTGGTCGCGGCGGTCGCCACGGTGTCCACCGCCCTGCAGATCGCCGCCCGCAGCGACGCGCTGGTCACCTGCACGGCCGTCCTGGGCCGCCCGCTCATCGAGGTGTTCGCCCTCGCCACCCGGCCGCTGCCGGTCCAGTCCCCGGCGGCGACGATCAACTGCAACTGGCACCAGCGCTACGACTCCGACCCCGCCCACGCCTGGCTCCGCGAACAGGTCCGCGAGTCGATCGAGGAGATCACCGCCCCCTGACCACTGGGCCTGCCCACTGCCCCGCCTACTCCGGCAGCGGCAGGGCCACAGCACCGGGAAAAGCAGGCGTCTCGGCCTCGTCGAGCATCGCCGCGGCAACCGTCTCCCGGCTGACCTGCGCACCCAGGTCGAAGACGGGCGCGGCCGCCAGGCCGACCGTGCGCCGGCCAGGGCTTACCGGCCCGTCGACGAGCATCCCGGCATGGAAAACCGTGCCCCCGGCCGCGAGCACCGTGTCGTCGGCCTCGACCTTGTCCGCCAGCCGCTCACCCAGCACCGCGGCGAGCACGCCCGCCCCCTCCCCCGCCACGCCGGCCGACCTGCCCGTGCCATACGCGCCAAGCCAGATCACCCGCCGCGGACCGGCCGCGACCACAGCCCCGGCCCCGGCCAGCAACGTCCCCGCCCGGTCCGTGCCGAGCCCGGAAAGAACCACGGAACCCTCATCCACGACGGCGCCGATACCAGCCGCGTCATTCACATCACCCGCCACCTTGCGCAGATTCGGCGAGTCGGGCAGAGCGATCCGCTCGGGATCACGCGCGATCGCGGTCACAGTGTGACCACGCCACAACGCCAGCCGGGTGAGGGCCATTCCGGTCCGGCCAGAGGCCGCGAGAACAGTGAGGTTCATACCGAGAACGCTAGGGAACCCACCACTTAACATCAAGTGCAAGCATCTGACTTGATAAGTTACCCAGACGCAATCACTGCGGGGTGAGGAGCGGAGTGCGCCGCGCGGGAACCTGTGGGGCATTCGGTATGAACACCGAGACCTGCCACGGATGTTCACCGTTGCCGAGGTGGCCCCGGGCAGCTTGGTTTCCTCCCAGATGGCAGACATGGATCCTCGCGGGGTGCGCGACGACCGGCAGTCGAGGCAGTTTTCCGTGGTCCGCCAACCTCTGCGCACAGCAGAGTGGCGGCGGACACCCTCTGCCCGACGTAGCCGCTCGGGCGGTCTCGATCGATTGCCTGTAGAACGCGGTGCTCACGGCGACCAGGACGACGTTGGCCACCGAGCCGCCGTCGCCAAAGGTCCCCACTAGCCCGGTCGCCGAGACGTCGACACAGCGCGCCACCAGTCGACATGGCGCGTAGCACGGCAATCCACTGCGGACGGGGGCTGGGTGCGGCAGAGGTGTCGTCACCATGAACGGCGAGCCCTGGCTGCGCGAGCCCTTCGCCGGCCCAGGCCCCAAAAGACACAGCGTCGGCGTGAGCCTCTACCAAGTCGTCCGCAAGCTACAGAGACTCCTCGCCCTCTGGACCGGCGCCTCCCCCACCTGCCACCGCGACATACCAACATCCATATCAACCTGACCAGGCGCTACTAGGATGTGGCGCCTTGTGTGCAGGAGCCGGCTCAGCTACTCGGGGATCTCGTGTGATAGGACGGCTGCCTCAAAGGGTGGGGGCCCGAATGCGGCACGTATTGAGCTGGCTGGTGCGTCTGAGCGCGCTCGGCGCGTGGGGCACAGCCGCGGTCGCCTGCTGGCAGCTGCTCGGGAGCGGGCCCGTGCCGCGGCCCTACTATGAGCCCCTGGTGTGGGGTGCCGTCGCCGTGGGGTGTGCCGTGGTGCGGGTGGTGGCGTTGTGGACGCTGCGGGTGCCGGCGGCAGCGGCCTGGTGGCGGAGGTACCGGAGCGTCGGAGTCCCTCTGGCCAAGGCGCCGCATGCCTGGAGCAATCCCAGCTCGCTCTCCTTCGACGACTCCGTGCTCTGGGTCAAGCTCCGTACCGCCGCCGTATGGCTGCTCGTGGCCTTCTCCGCGGGGGCGTTCCTCGCCGCGATGATGACCTCGCCCGACTGGGGGGAGCGGGTCGACGCCCTACGGGACGCCGGTGCCGAGGTGAGTACCGCGACCGTGGTGGCGGGGCCGGCAGACGTGCGGGAGGAGTTCAGCGACGGTGACCTGGAGGGGTACACCTCCCACCTCGTCGTCTTCGTGCCGGGCGGTCCCCAACGGCTCGCCGTGCCGGACGCGTACACGTACGACAAGCCCGTTGAAGGGGCTGAGGTTGACGTCCTGTGGGCCCCTTCGGGCGGTTACGTCGACGAGCGCAAGGACCTGCCCACGATCGCCGCAGGACGCTGGGCGGCCTTCCCGGACGACGAGAACGGCGGCGCCGCGCTGGTCGCGTTCGTCGTCCTTGCCCTCATCGGGGGCGCCGTACTGACCACCTGCTTCACCGTCGGCGCCCACGCCGACCGCCTCCAGCGGCTGGCCTGGTCACCGCTCGCCCAGACCGTCCGGACCGGGCTCGCGCTGGGGGTGTTCCTCGGCTGGCGGCCCCTGCTGCTGGGGCGGGAGCCGACCCTGACGGAGACGGCGTTCGCCGGGGGTGGTTTCCTGCTCGTCCTGGCCGTATACATCGGCACGTCGATGCGCACGCTGCGGTGAGGTCGCTGCACATGTCACCAGTGAAGGATCTGCGCGTTCGGCACTGATATGGCTCGTAGCGGACGCAGGCGTGCTCGTGGATGCAGTCAGTGCCGTAGGCGCAAGCGCAGGTTCCGACGGAGAGCCTGCGGCGTTCGAAGTGGCCCAGGAAGTCCTCCCCCTCGGCGTTGGTGGGGGTGCGGTACTTCTCGGCAGGTCGCAGCGATCGGCGACGGGCGATGGAGGCGCGATGGGCCTCCATCGCCCGGCTGGGCAGATCGCGTGGTAGCCCATCGTGGTGGTGACATTGGCGCGACCGGCGATGACCTGCGCGATATGAGGTGGACGGCCGTCGCGGATGGCAGCGGTGATGAACAGGCGGCGGCACATGTTCCACTCCGCGTTGGCCTGGATCTCCGGCGTCGTCGAAGATCACGTCAACCGGATCAAGATGCTCAAGTGTCAGATGTTCGGTCGCGCGGGATTCGAACTCCTCCGCAAGCACGTCCTACTCTCCGTATAGATCCAAGGTCAGGAGTCGTCCTCAGCGAGTCCAAACCCTTCAGGGAAGCCTTCCAAGAACTCGCGGCGCGAAGGATCGGCCTCCTCTGCAGCCATCGAACCGAGTAGGTCGATGAACTCGCTTCGCTGATCACTCGACAGCTGAGTCACCAGATGGGCGGCACCCTCCAACACCTTGACCGCGTCATCCGGGTCCATCTGCTCGTCCTCGCTCCCCTCGACGAACCAGAGGACATCGACCAAAACCTCCGCCAGAGCACGGGTCAGCGACGGGTACACAGGCATCGAAACAATCTCCCACCAGGCTGCCGACAGAGCGCGGCCATCTCACCACATGCCACGGACATCACCGTCGGTGAGCCCTCCACGAAAAGTCGCTCTGTCGCTGGCTTGGGGGTGCGCGGCGGCCGCGAACGGGTGGGCATCACCTGGGTGTGATGGACGCGGCACTCGTCACCGAAATTCTTCTCCCGGGTATCGGCGTGCAGGTCGACCAGGGAGCAATCGAGGGCACCCAGGCCCGTCTTGTTGCGCGGTCGCCGGCGGTGGCAGCCGCCTGTCCGGAACACGGGCTGAGATCCTCGCAGGGGCACTGCTCCTACCAGCCCAGCCCAGCGCCGTCTGGCGGATCGTCCTGTCGCTGACCGGCAGGGGCACGACTCGATCTGCGAGCACGTCGTCTGGTGTGCGGGAACGACCGCTGTTCCCACAGGACGTTCGCCGAGCAGATCCCGGCCCTGGCCCGGCGGCACGCGCGCCGCACGAACGCTCTCACCGCCCAACTCGCAGCCATCGCCATATTCCTGGACGGCCGTGCGGGCCCGTCTGTCCAGGCGGATCCATCACCACGGGCAAGGACACCCTGCTCCGCCTGATCCGCGCACTGCGTGTCCCTCAACCCGGCCCCGTCCCGCATCTCGGTGCCGATGAGTTCGCCGTGCGCCGCGGCCGTAGGTACGCGACGATCCTGGTCGACATGACCACCCACCGTCCCGTCGACGTTCTCACGGACCGCACCGCGGAGACGAGCCCGCCCACGGCCTCCAGGACTTCGTCACAAGCGTGGAGCACGCCGGCCGGTTCCCGCACGTCCGGCCCAACGTCGTACAACTCAGCGAGTTCCGCGGCTCGTCCAACGGGTTCAGGATGCGCCCGCAGTGCCGTCGTCAGCCATCGGCCGACATGGAGCTTGATCGCAGGAGCGCCGAGCTGCTGTTCCAGGTCCTGACCAAGCGCGAGCAGAAGAACAGCGTCGTCGCCTCCAACGGAGCTTCAGCGGATGGACGAAGACGTTCAGTGATCCGAGGCTCTACACAGCCATCGTCGACCGGCTCACCCTCGACGCGGCCGTCATCGAGACCGGCACGGACTCCTGCCGGCTCGCCAGCATCACGTCGTCGGAGTCTCTCGAAACCAGGGCGCCGTACGGGAGTTGTATGACGCCCTGGCCCTGTGACCCGGTTCTTTGGGCGCGATCGCGTCATCTCTGTACGGGGCGACCGACAGGCCGCCCAGGGCTAGAGATCTTTGGATGACTCAATGCCGTGGGATGAGGAGTTCACGAAGTGGGTCGCCACCGTCGATGAAGAGCAGGGCCTTTGCCTTGGTTGCCATGGCGATACGCTGCAGCACCTTCTGACCAGCCTCGGGGTGTCGCCCGTCGAGGGCGCCAACGCGGACGGCGAACACGATGTCGTACGGCTCTTCGTGCGGTTGCAGAACGAAATCTTCGGCCGAGACCTGACGGACACTCATGCGGCCCGACCTGATGTCCTCTACCGCGGCGGTTTGCGCCTCGGCGACGGCTGTGGCGGATCTGTCGATGGCCAAGATGCTGCCGCTGGTGAGTCGTCTTGCGACTGCTCGTGCGGCCGCCCCTGGCCCGCAACCGATCTCGAGAACGCGAGAGTGCGGCTGGAGGGGAAGCGCGTTCACGATCGCGGCGAGTCGCGGCGACAGACGTATCGGCACGGACGAAAGGATATGTGCCGAGCGGCCAACGCGCACTCGCGACAGGGCGCACAGACCGGCCCATGCTCCCCGCTACGTTCGCGCGGCGGACACGACCTCGGGGTCGCATCGTCAAGACCGGACTCAACCTCCAACTGCCGTACCCAGCCATTGAAGACCTCTGGTGCTGTGACCGCATAGGTTCGCCGGTTTGGTGGTCGCGGCGATTGGAGGTGGGGTGACGTCCGATCCGACCGCTGGAGGCTCGGTGGCTGAGCCCGTCCGTGTGCGCACCAGTACTCCGAGGTCCCCGACTACGGGCCCGCCCTGGAGCAGACGTGGACCGACGGCCAGCACCAGTGGCGCGCGCTCTCCGGCCGCAGCGGGATGAGCGTCGCCGCCGGGAGCGGCCACTACGTCCACGTCGACCGCCCGGACATCGCCGTCAAGGCCATCCAGCGAGTCACCGCACAGGCCACGCCCCGCTGGTAGGCGCCGAGGAACTCCCACACGTATAACCCGCGCAACCCGCATAGCCCGTGCAACCTGCACAACCCGAAGGACCAGATCACCGATCTGGTCCTTTGTGCTCTGGCGGCCTGCCGCGATGCTCCCCTCCAGGGGAACGCGGGGTCCGCGGAGCCGCCGTCCGTCTCGGTTTCCGTGCCCAGGCAGTTGAGCAACGGCCTCTCGTCATACGTCACTTGTGGGGCAAACGACCGACATACTCAGCGACCGGACCGGGCTACTGTCCCGTCGTACGGGGCTGACACCGACCACAACAAAAGCCTCTTATCTCCTGCCGAGGTCGTAGACCAACTCGGCTTCATCCATCCGAGCAAGCCCATTGGCCTGCTCTTTTGATCCGGAGACCCATGGCTTCCTCCAGCAAGATCCGCAGCGTCCTGCGCAAGACCGCGGTTCCCCTGACCGCCACACTCCTCGCCCTTGGCATCAGTGCCTCCATGACCACTCCCGCCTCGGCGTCCAACTCCTACAACGGCAACACCTACATCCAGGGCGCCGGAGTCTTCACGGACGACTGGACCGACGAGGGCGTCGTCGCCGAGTTCGGGGGCTACAACCGGAATTCCAATGCCACGTGCCTGTGGCAGAAGATCGTCTTCTGGGCGGATTCCTCCACCGGGCACAGGGACCAGATCGACGGCTACTTCGGCCACAACACCACCCTTGCCACATATTCGTGGCAGGCCAACTACATGAGCCCCACTGACGCCGATGGCTCGGTAGGGAAGAACACCTGGGCCGCCGCGGGCAAGCGACTCAAGGACACGGACGGCGACGGGACGGTCGACAAGTACGACGGCCGGTACAGGGACATCGCGATCTCACGTGTCAACGGGGTCTACCACTTCGCCGACGCCGACGGCAACGACCGAAAGGCCAGCTACGACGCCCGAACCTGCACCATCGTCTAGTGCTGTGACCGCATAGGTTCGCCGGTTTGGTGGTCGGGGCGGTGGATGTGGCGTGACGTCCGATCCGGCCGCTGGAGGCGCGGTGGCTGAGCCCGTCCGTGTGCGCAGACTGACCGACCAGGAGGGGCAGAAACTGCAGCAGATCGTGCGCCGGGGCAGCACCAACTCGGTGCGCTACCGGCGCGCGATGACGCTGCCGGCCTCGGCCGGCGGGAACCGCGTGCCGGTAATCGCCCAACTCGTGGCGGCCGACGAGGACACGGTGCGCGATGTGATCCACCGGTTCAACGAGATCGGCCTGGCCTGCCTGGACCCTCGGTGGGCGGGAGGCCGTCCCCGCCAACTCAGCCCTGACGACGAGGACTTCGTTGCGGCGACGGCCACCACCCGACCGGCCAAGCTCGGCCGGCCCTTCACCCGCTGGTCACTGCGCAAACTCGCCGTCTACCTACCCAAGGTTCACGGCCGGGTGATCCGCATCGGCCGCGAAACCCTGCGCTGCCTGCTGGCCCGCCGGGGCATCACTTTCCAGCGGACCAAGACCTGGAAGGAGTCCACCGACCCCGAACCCGACGCCAAGCTGGACCGCATCGAGCACATCCTGGAGCAACTCCCCGACCGGGTCTTCGCCTTCGACGAGTGCGGCCCGCTGGGAATCCGACCCACCGCAGGCTCGTGCTGGGCCGAACAGACCCGGCCCGACCGGGCGCCCGCCACCTGTCACCGCACCCACGGGGTGCGCTACTTCCACGGCTGCTACTCGGTCGGCGACCACACGTTGTGGGGCGTGAACCACCGCACGAAGGGAGCCGTGAACACGCTGGCCGCGCTGAAGTCGATCCGCGCCGCCCGGCCCGACGGCGCACCGATCTACCTGATCCTGGACAACCTGTCCGCCCATAAAGGCGCCAACATCCGACGCTAGGCGAAGAAGAGCAAGGTCGAGCTGTGCTTCACTCCGACCTACGCCTCGTGGCGAACCCGATCGAAGCCCACTTCGGACCGCTACGACAATTCACCATCGCCAACTCGCACTACCCAACCACACCGTGCAGACCCGAGCCCTGCACGCCTGCCTCCGGTCGCGCAACGCCAACGCCCACCGCCAGGCGTCCTGGCCGCCGAACGCAAGGAACGCGCCCCAATCCGCAGCGAGGGGGCATCCGCTGAGGCGGACGCCCCCTCGCCACCGCAGCCTGAACGCCCCGGCAAACCCATGCGGTCACAGCACTAGCTGATGCATCCCAGTACTCCCACCGCACCCAGTGGGGTCAAAACTCACCGACATCATCTGTCCGTCGGCAGAGCTGAGCTTCCGCCGGCTCGAAGGGGCAGGTCGCAGGGGTGGTGTGACCCGTACTCGGGGACTCGCTGGTGCTTGCTGTCCGTCTTCCGACGGTCGACCGGCGACGGACCGGTCGCGGCTCCCCCTCTTTCGCACGCACGTGAGAACCGTCCACGCACGCGCGAGTCGTCGGCGGGGCGCGCCCCGAAGGCGCGATGCCCTTCGGGGTGCGCGGCAGGGATTTCGGTTCAGGCGTTGTAGCCGCCGTGGGCGTCCAGCACGGCGCCCGTGATGTACGACGCGGCGGGGCTCGCGAGGAAGGCGATCGCCGCGGCGATTTCGTCGGGGTGCCCCATGCGTTGCAGGGACAGCGAGCTGACCAGGGCCTTGAGGGTCTCGGGGTCCGGCGGTTGCATGCCGCCCTCCATCAGTCCGGCCTCCACGACGTTGGCCGTGATGTCGCGGGGGCCGAGGTCCCGTGCGACGCCCATGGTGTACCTCTCGATCCCGGACTTGGTCGCCGAGTAGTCGGCAAGGCCGGGGGCGCCGACCCGGGAGCCCAGTCCGGAACTCACCGTGATGATGCGGCCGCCCGTGCGCAGCGCTCGGGAGGCGGCCCGGATGACGGCGATCACGCCGAGGTAGTTGGTGGCGTGCATTCGGTCCAGTGCGGCGGTGTCGACGTCCGGGTCGTCCACCGTGCGGCTCACCGAGATCGCCGCGTTGTTGACGAGGATGTCCAGGCCGCCGAAGTGCGCGACCACGTCGTCGATCAGCGCCGACGCCCGGCTCGTGTCCGCCTGGTCGGACTGGAAGGCGAAGGCCTTCGCTCCCTTGCTCTGCACCTCTTCGACGACGGCCTGCGCCTGCTTCTCGGAGCTGACATAGGTGAAGGCGACATCGGCGCCTTGCTCGGCCAGCAATCGTACGGTCGCGGCTCCCAGTCCGCGCGACCCCCCGGTGACCAGGGCGACCTTGCCCGTGAGTGGCTTGCTCATTCTTCTCACCTCGTTGATTGACCCTTTCCAACAGTCGCAACATTAATTGTTACGACAGCTTGTTGCAACTGTCGCTGTTACGACTGCGCTGTCGTAACATGGAGCGTTGCAGCCGGGAGGAGGATTCATGAGTGCCAACAGCAGGTTGACCATTGCCGCCCACGCGCTGGCCTGGATCGGGCTCTACCAGCGCCAGGGCCATGAGGTCGCCACCTCCGAGCAGATCGCGACCAGTGCGAACACCAACCCCGTGGTGATCAGGCGGCTGCTCGGCGAGCTGCGAAGGGCCGGGCTCGTGGAGTCCCGGCGGGGCGTGGGCGCAGGCTGGTCACTGGCGCGCGAGCTGGAGTCGATGACCCTGCTCGACGTGTACGAGGCAGTGGAACCCGGCCCGCTGTTCGCGATGCACCGCACCACCCCGGACCAGGGATGCGTGGTGGGTTACGGCATCCAGCCGGCGATGCAGGGCATCTACGAGGGCATCGAGGAGACCCTGAGACACGAGCTGGCCCGCGTCACGCTCGAGAACGTACTCCGGGACGTACTCGCGGCACCTCGCTAGCCTCTCCTGGCAGGCATCTGGCACCGCCTTGAGCTGCTGGACTTCGTACTCGGCGAGCGTGTCGGGGCGATGGGCGATCCAGCGGACGGACGGCATCACACAGGGGGTGTATCCGAGCGCGAGGACACATCGGTCTCGTCCCGGCCATCCAGCCACGCCGGTCACTGACCGTGTCCCGCAGGCCACCCGACGCAGCACCTCGGCTGGGCACGCGTTGAACCGCTGCCCGCGCGCCGCCTCCTGGCGCGGCGGGCTCCGGAGAGCCGGATGCGGCGTGCGCTGTCACGCCGCCGACGGTAGACGGTCGGACGCCTGCCTGCCGCTACCAGAATTCTCCACACCACTGCGGGGCTCTCGTTGGGCTTGCGGTACCGCAAGCCCAACGAGAGCCCCGCACCTCCTGTGGAGGTTTCAGAGGTCCGGTACCCCGTTCGGTACCGGGCGGGGTACCTTGGGTCCATGCCTGCACTCAATGTGGAATTCAGCGAAGAAGAGATGGCGCGGCTGCGTGAGCGGGCGGCTCTGACGGGCCGGAGTCTGAAGCAGCACGTGCACGATGTGACGGTGGAGGAAGCCGACCGGCTGGCCTTCGTGGAAGGAGCAGTCGCTGAAGCCGCCCGGGTGCTGCCCGGTGTCGAGGCCCGCTTCCCCGCGGGACAGCGGTGAGCCCGATCATTCGCGTCGACGTCGGCTGGGTCCTGCAGATCCAGTCCGCGATCTCCCCGCTGAACGTACCCATCGCGGACTGGGGCGCCCTGGGGTTCATGGCCGACCGCCACACGTTCGAACGGGAACGCGGCGTCCCGTACTACGAGGAACCCGCCGCGCGAGCCGCCACCTTCCTGCACACCGCGCTGCTGCTGCGCCCCTTCACCGACTACAACCTGGTCATCGGCTGGGCCTGCACCAGCCAGTACATGCACGTCTCCGGCCAGCCCTTCCAAGCCAAAGACGACGACCTGTACGAACTCGCCCAGGCGGTCCGTGCCCAGGAAGCCGACCTGCGCGCTGTAGCGCAACGTCTGGAGGCTTGGCGCACCGGGTAAGCCCGTAGAAGCGGTCACGGGCTGGGCGATGGACTGCGGGTTGGGCACGGGCCATCACCTGCTTTCACGGCTGACTGCGCGGTGACCTCGCAGCCGGTAGAGCGACGGACTCCTCCTCGATGTGCTCGAAGGCGAGCTGGACGACGGGAGTTGACCAAGGTGTGCGACATCAGCGTCGCGACTCGACCAGGACCTCGATCCCGTCGAGCACCCGGTCGAGCCCGAAGTCGAAGTCGGTGTCGGGCTCATCCCCGTACTCGAACACGCCCGAGCCGAGGAGCCGCGTGATGGCGGGATGTCGCTCGGCATCGGTGAGCGCTCCGAGCGCCGCCGCATAGCGCCGCAGCGACTCGTCGGGCGCGACCTCTCTGGCTCGCAACCCCGCCTCCAGGTCGGACATCAGCACGGATTCATTCCGTACGTAGCCGCCCACCAGCATCAGCACGGAGAGCTTCTCCTCCTCGCGCAACCCGGTGCCGTCCAGCCCCGCGAGCGCTGCCTCCATCCAGGCCAGGGAATTGGGGCCGATGGGCGGTCCCGAGGTCGGGATGCGCAGCAGCCACAGGTTCTGGCGGAAGACCGCCCGCTGGGCCCGCGCCCACCACACGAGGCTCTCGCGCCACCCGGTGCCGGCAGGCGGCGCCTCGGGCGGCGCGCCTACGGCCGCCTCCTGCATCAGGACATAGAGCTCGTCCTTGGCTCCGACATAGCGGTAGAGCGACATGGTCGAGACGCCGAGCTCCTTGGCGACCCGCCCCATGGACACCGCGCCGAGCCCCTCGGCGGCCGCGATCCGGACCGCGGCGTCCACGATCCGGTCGAGACTCAGCCCGGGCCGCGGCCCCTTCGCGGGACGTTCGCGCAGGCCCCAGGCCACTTCGAGGCTCGCGGGCAGCCCAGTCCCGCTCTCCATGTCCGCCACGTACGCCTCTCTCGTCACCTTCGCTGCGATCCGATCTCCGCCCCCGGCTTGACGCACATCCTAGTTCTGCGTAACCCTTACACAGTAATGCGTATGAGATACGCAGTTAAGCGGAGCGGAGATGAGGGGCGATGCGAGAGCACCCGTCCGATGCACACCCGGCCATCGAGGCCACCGGCCTGACCAAGTCCTACGGCGACCTTCAGGTCCTGCGCGGCGTGGACCTCGCCGTCCCGCGTGGCGCCGTCCACGCACTGCTCGGCCCCAACGGCGCGGGCAAAACCACCGCCGTACGCATCCTGGCCACGCTCTCGACCGCCGACGCGGGCACGGCCCGGGTGGCCGGCCACGACATCCGCACCGCGCGCTCCAAGGTCCGTCGGGCGATCAGCCTGACCGGACAGTTCGCGGCGGTCGACGAGATGCAGACGGGCACCGAGAACCTGCGGATGATGACCCGCCTGGCCCGCCACAGCCGCGCGGTCGCCCGCACGAGGGCGGCGGAACTCCTCGACCGGTTCGACCTCACCGACGCGGCCGACCGCCTGGTGAAGACGTACTCCGGAGGCATGCGCCGCCGCCTGGACCTGGCCGCGTCCCTGGTCGGCGACCCCGAGGTGATCTTCCTCGACGAGCCGACCACGGGCCTGGACCCACGCAGCCGCGCCGCCCTCTGGGACGTCGTACGCGAACTGTCGGCCCAAGGCACCACGGTCTTCCTGACCACTCAATACCTGGAAGAGGCCGACCGGTTGGCGGACCGCATCGCGGTACTCGACAAGGGCTCCCTGGTCGCCGAAGGCACCTCGGCCGAACTGAAGCAACGCGTCGCCGGCCACCGCCTCGACCTGGTCCTCGCCGACTCGGCGAGCTACCTGCACCTGGCACCCCGGGCGACCTACACCGACCCCGACACCCGCACTCTTGGCATCCCCACCGACGGCTCGGCCGCCCACATCCGCGCCCTGCTGGACCTGCTGGACCCCACCCGCACTGCCATCTCGAGCTTCTCCGTCCACACAGCGACCCTCGACGACGTCTTCCTCGAACTCACCCGATCCCCCGCCGCGGAGCCCGCCCGTGTCTGACGCCCTGATCATGACCGGCCGCTCGCTGCGCCTGAGCCGCCGCAACATAGACGCCCTCATCACCTCGATGGCCCTTCCGGTGATGATCCTTCTGATTTTCGTCTACTTCTTCGGCGGTGCGATCAACACCGGTACCCAGTACGTCACTTACGTCGTCCCCGGCGTCCTCCTTCTCTGCGCGGGCTTCGGCTCGGCCAACACCGCGATGGCGGTGACGGAGGACCTCAAGGGCGGCATCATCGACCGCTTCCGCTCCCTGGACATCGGCGGCACGCCGATCCTCACCGGCCACGTCCTGGCCTCGGCGGCCCGCAATCTGGTGGCAACCGCCCTGGTCCTCTGCCTCGCCTTCGCCATCGGCTTCCGCCCCTCGGCCACCCTCTCGGGCTGGCTGGCGGCAACCGCCATCCTCCTGGCCTACATCCTCGCCCTGTCCTGGTTCTCGGCCGCGATCGGCCTCTTCGTCAAGTCACCCGAAGCGGCAGGCGGCTACACCTTCTTCGTCAGCTTCCTCCCGTACCCCAGCAGTGCCTTCGTCCCGACCGACACGATGCCCGGCTGGCTCCAGGGCTTCGCGGCACATCAGCCGGTGACCAAGGTGATCGAGGCGCTTCGGGGGCTGCTGCTCGGGCAGCCGGTGGGAGCCACTCCATGGGTGGCGCTGGCCTGGTGTGCGGGGATCCTGGTGGTTTCGGTAGGGACTTCGGGGGTTTTGTTCAGGAGGCGAACGGTGTGAGAGGGCGGTACATGAGCTGATGCCCGTTCACTGGACGGCTATGGCCGGGACTCTGGGTGAACAACCCCGGCTCGGACTCCACCAGGATCGTGGCGGCACTGCCCGCGCTGACGAAATCCGGTGCGGCGACAGAGGGAAGAGCGAGCGCGTCAGGGCTGGGCTCAAGGACGGTGTCGTCGGCGGAGACGGTGGTCCGTGGCCGGCCGACCGCGTGATCGATATGGCCATCCGCCTTGTGGTCGTACCCGGGTGTGGAGCGAGCCTGCCGCCCTCGCCGTCCGTGCCGGGGTGCACGCAGAGCGCCTCAACGGCACTCAGATGCGCGCCCACGAAGGAGGAGGCCTGCACGGCACCCGCAAGGTGAAGGCCGAACACCAGGCAGATCCGGCCTGGGCATCGGCTCTCGACCTTGTTGGGGCCGTCCGCGGCTTGACGGCATACGCCGGCTCCTCGTCCATCACCAGGACCTCCGGCAGAAGTCGACCATCATCCGGCGGCGGGTGAAGAACGAGCGGCCCAACCACACCGGCTACCCCTGCCCTTCGCCTCACTCTGGTCACTCTGAGCGCCCGCGCGCGCTACCGGCGCCGACGCGACCACGGCGATTGGCACACCGCCAGCCAGAGACGCCTCTTCAACCGCATGATTGGTCAGCTCTGCCACTGTCTCCAGCAGTGGCGGAGCTATTCGACAAACACACCTCGTTCCCCACCGCAGCTTGACTCGTTGGCATGGCGAGGTGTTTGTCTTCAGGTGAGAACACAGCGGAGTCCCCCGCCCAGGAACCCTGTTCGACCCCACAGCCCCGCCGATCGGCAAGAGGTGGCTTTCTGAAGGGTCAAGCCCTCTTTTCGAAGACGAGCACCTCCGTGGTAGCGACGCCCATGGGCGCCAGGAAGCTGGCCTCCAGGCCACAGCCGAAGGTCGCGAAAAGGTCCACACATGTCCGACGAGGCATGGCGGCTGGATAGGAGCCGTGCCCCGCGCCGCCCTGTGTCGCCCAGGCACCCACCGCGGCCGGGCCCAGGCAGGTCTCCGTCATTGCGTCGAAGACGATCCGACCACCAGGTCGCGTGACACGTGCCATCTCGAAGAAGTAGCGGGAGGCGCAGAGGAAGGTCACGGTGTTGAAGACCTTATGAGCCTGAACGAGGTCGATGCTGCCGTCGGGTGTCGGGGCGAGACTGCATCCGGCGGTCGGTTGGGCGACCACGCTGAACGTGTCCACCAGATAGTTGGCCCAGGGCGCTGCCGTCTCGTAGATCTCGTAGCGGTCTGGTGAACACTCCTTCAGCGTCTTCTCCAGGTACCGTCCGGACCCGGGGCCGATCTCCAGCACAGTGTTCGGGTTGGCAGCGAAGACGCCGAGAGCCCGTAGTTCATCGATGGTGGCCTGGGTGGCTCCGGGCGTCCCGTTCATGACCTCGTCGATGTGGTCACCGACCGACAGACCGGCCGCCTGTGCAGCCCGCATCGTTGCCTCGAACGGAATGAAGTCGTCGACGCCCCCCAGGTTGTTGGTGCTGCGCACGATGTCGAATCCAGCACGTCCCAAGAGACGCTTGACCCCCGACTTCAATGCTGACGTTCCCCCGCCTACTGCCCTCATCAGGCATACCCCCCAGATCGTCTCAACTCACGGTGTCAGCATAAGATCGCGGACGCAGACGCGCAGGGGGAAGACGAATTCGCTCCGCTGCTGGGGAGGGTCGGTACACGATCCCGGGCCTCCCACCCAACATGCGCCTTCCTGGTAAGGCTGCTTGTCGCTCTTCACGGCCGACGCGGGAGTCACATGGGACCCGATGAACCCGGCACCGCCGGTGACCAGTACACGCATGCGCCCACGCCAGGACGCCACACCCGCCGTACCGTCGGCCGCGCCCACCACGTCCAGAAGTCCGTCAGGGAACAAGACACCAGACGCGATCTGCCGGGGCGCCATGCCCGCACGCGTCCCCGTGCCGTGATGTAAGGATTTCGTCATCGGCCAACCCAGCCCGGACGGCCCTCTTTTCCGTTGAATGGAGGGAGTGACGAGGTGATTCCCGGAACGGAAAGAGGAGCGGCATGGGGCGCGTGCGGGTGGGGCCGTTGGCCATCGGGGTGCTGGTCGCGGTGGTCGTAGGGGTAGGCGCCGGGCTGTTCTGGTTCCAGCCGTGGAAGCTCTGGCAGGACGAGACGGTGACGGAGGCTCTGCCCGGCGTCGAAGAGCCCTCCCGGGCCCCGGAGGCGAAGCCCGCGACAACGGCCTCCCCGTCGGTGCCGCCCGGGCCCGTGACACTGGCGAGTGGTGAGCTGATCAGCCATGAGCACACGACATCGGGCACGGTGAAGCTCGTACGTCTGGCTGATGGCTCCCACGTCGTGCGACTGGAGAGCCTTGACACCAGCAACGGGCCGGACTTGCGTGTGTGGCTGACCGACGCGCCGGTGAAGCCGGGGCGGGCCGGCTGGCACGTCTTCGACGACGGCGAGTACGTCGGCCTCGGCAAGCTCAAAGGCAACAAAGGCAGTCAGAACTACGCCCTGCCGGAAGACGCCGATCCGTCCCGCTACAACAGCGTCAGCATCTGGTGCGACCGCTTCAACGTCTCCTTCGGCGCCGCCGAACTCATCCGTGGCTGAACGAAGTCCACGATGACGCCGGGAGCCGGCCTTGGACCCTGGAAGGCGCTGGTCTGATGACGCGCCACCTCATCCGCCAGAACAACGACGTGGTGCGCGATTGAGGTTGGCCCAGTACTCCTGGCTCGGACTCCAGAGAGCACCTACTCCGCCGGTAGGTTTCGAAGGGGCACTGGCGGCGGCGTACGGCGAGGTCACGCTCAGCGATGCGCTGGCGCCCGTGTCGACGCCGGGACTGTGGCGGGCCAGGTGTACTCGAACTCGGGAAGCTCGAATCCCTGGTCGAAGCGGCAGATGCGGGACGCGGTACGGCGGCCTCCGTGGCGTTCGTAGAACGCGACCGCGCGGGTGTTGCCCTGCAGGACCTCCAGGTAGACGTCTTGGCCGGGGTGCGCGGTGGCCGCCCAGTCCAGGGCATGCTCGAGAAGCCGACTGCCCAGCCCGCGCCCGGTATCGCCGGGACGTGCATGCAGGTTGTCGAGCAGAACCCGGCCGTCCGGCTGCGGTTCGAGGTAGACAAAGCCGAGCAGCACGCTGGTTTCCATGGCCAGGAACAGTGCCGCGCCCGGGACGGGCTCGGCCAGCCGCGCCTGCCACACTTGTTGGCGTTCGACGAGTAGCGGGCCGTCCAGGTACTGCGCAGGGAACAGGGTCGCGTAGGCCCTTCGCCAGCTTGCCGTATGCAGCTCGGCGACAGCATCGGCATCGGTGGCCACGGCGGTTGTGATCTCCATGGCCGCATTCTCGCGGCCGACCCGGTTGACGTCCATGAACTCCCGCACGCCGCCCTCGCCCTGTTGTCCTGGACTTCTTCCTCGTGCCCGGCAAGCCCTGCGTTCTCCAATCACCGAGTCACTCGGACTGACTGAGGACGGCAAGGGTCTTACGGAACTCTTACGCGGCCGTTCCGGACGACCTCACGCACCTACGCTCGCAGGCATGTCGACCATCCGACGCATGGCCCTCGTCACCGCTGCCCCACTGGTCCTCGCTGCGGCGGGCATCGCGCATCCGCACGGGCTGTCCAGATCGACGGCCGCGGACTGGGCGCAGCTGCACATCGCACTGTTGCCGGTCTTTCCGCTGCTCACGGTCGGCATCCTGGTTCCTTTGTGGCATCGGCCCCGACTCGGCCTCGCGGGCTTCGCCACCGTGGTGGCCTGGGCTGGTGCCTTCGTCTACGCGGCCTTCTACACAGGCCTCGACGCGGTCGCCGGCATCGCGGCCGGAACCGCGGTCGAGCACGCCGACGCGACAGCGAGCCTCGGACCGGTCAAGCGCCCGCTCTACGACACGGGTGAGGCGCTGGGGCAGGCCGGCGCCTACGCTCTCATCGGCGCCATCGTGGCCACCGCGGTCGCGCTGCTCGCGAAACACGGCGCCCGAGTTCTTCCCGGCACGGCGGTGCTCCTGGCGGCGGGCTGGTCCTTCGTCGACAGCCACATCTTCTGGCCACGCGGTGTTTGGACGATGCTCGGCTTCGCCCTGGGCTTCGCTCTGCTCGCCTGGGGGACCGCGGGGCGCGAACGCTTCGGCGAGGCCCACATGCGGCCCCGTCCAGCGGGCGATCACGAAACCGGAGAGTGACGGTGCCGCATCCCTTGCCGAACAGGTGCAGGACATCTACCGATCCGGCCTCGTGGAGGACAAGGCAACCGCCGGGACCGAGCCCCGGCTGCGGCGGCCTACGACATGACCCTGCTGCACAGTCGTCGCCTCGGCGCCACAAAAAGCGGGCGCACCTGTCCTCGGCTGGATCGCCGCTCCACGCGTCTTCGATCACTGCATGAAGTCGATGCGACCAGGGGCATTTCGCAGGTCACTACCGTGTGGCAGCCGCTGATCCTGCGCCCCGGGCCACTGGCGTTGGCTGCCGGTGACTCTCGACGGTCTGTGTCAGCTGTCGTCCAGGACGCCAAGGGCGTGATCTGCTCTGGCGGCGGAACGGACTGGCTGGTCGGCCAGGGCAACAGTCGCCGTGGCTCGGACGGCTGCGGTCGCCAGGTACCCGCAGCCGATGACACTCAGTGGACTCGGTGCCGTGGGCTTGTGGTTGTCGCGATCGTTGGGCCTGCTCATGCTCGACTCCTCGTGGTTGTGCCACGCCATTCGGGCCGGTGGCGAGAGGCCAGGCTTGCCGGTTCAGGAGCCTGAGTGGAGTCGGTTGGTCATCGTGTCAACCCCTCGTAAGAACTGGTCCGTACACCTCCCGCTTCAACCACGTTGAACCGTACTTGCACAGCTCACCGTGCACCGGGCCCGCGTAAACGAGCCCCAATCTCTGGCTCTGAACGGTTTCTCTGGCCCCAGGGGAACGAGTCCGGTGGCCCCAGGGACTCGATCGGGAAATGAGTGTTCGTGAGAAGTGGCCCCAGGAGCAGTCTTGTGGTGGGAGCATCGTTGTGCTTCCGACAGTCAGGGGGCCTGGAGTCAGGGGCCTGGATAGACGGCCGAGTGTCCCGCGTCTGAATCTCGTTTACGGGCGGACGCTGCGGACGTTACGGTCGTGAACATGTTGAGCCCACCGGTGAGTACGGACTTGATCGTCGTCGGCTCCGGCATTGTCGGCGCATCGGTGGCATATCACGCCGCCCGGACGGGCGCCAACGTGACGTTGGTCGACGCTGGGCGGCCAGGCGCCGGCGTGACGGCGGACTCCTTCGCCTGGGTCGGATCGTCCGGCGTGCGTAAAGGTCCAGCCGCCGGGCTGCGGACCACCGCGACGGCGGAGTATCACCGGCTCGGGGCCGAGTTGCCGGGACTCCCGGTGACCTGGTCCGGCTCTCTGAGCTGGACCAGGGAGGACTGTGCGCCGGACGCCGGACCCGAGCAGACGATCGTGGACGCGACCACTGTGGCGACGCTCGAACCCAACCTTCGGCAGCCGCCGGAGTGGGCTGTCTGGGCGCCAGGTGACGGCGCTGTCGACTCAGTGGGCGTGACCGAGCGGCTGGTCGCGGCCGCTCGCACCCATGGAGCCCGGGTACATCTGGACACGCCGGTTACCGCGGTCCGCCGGGATGCAGCAGGCAGGATTGCCGGGGTTGATACGACAGCAGGCCTCCTCTCCGGTGCGACGGTGGTGCTGGCGGCCGGAGTTGCCACGGCCGCGCTGGGCGCGCCGCTCGGCGTGCACGTCCCGGTCGAACCGTCGCCGAGCCCGCTGTTCCGGCTCAGCGCCCCGGCCGGTCTGGTCCGCACCGTGGTCAACACCGAGGACTTCGATCTTCGGCAGGTCGCCGCGGACCGGCTCATTGCCGCCGCGGACTCGCCCGAACGAACCCTTGCGGCCGTCCGGTCCACCTTCCATGGCTCCGAGAGCGTCGAGCTGCTCAGCACCCGACTCGGAGTGCGCCCCATGCCGGCCGACGGTGAGCCGATCGTCGGCCCGGTCGCCGAAGTCCCCGGCCTCTACTTGGCAGTGATGCACTCGGCGGTCACGCTCGCCGCGGCCGTGGGCCGCCTGGTCGCACGAGAGTTGGTCGACGGAACCGTTGAGTCGGCTCTGTCGGGTTGCCGCCCGGATCGCTTCTAACGATCCCGAAGTGGTGGGCGATCCCTGCCTGAATCGCCGCGAGCAGTCGCTGTTCTGGCCCGACAGCCTCCTGGGACTGGCAGCCATCACGTCAGTGGCAACGGAAGGCCGAACGCGCCAACATCACCAGCAGAGTCACGGCATTGGCTTTGACCACAGCAATGCTGGAGAGAACATAGAGTCAACAGGATTCGGGAAACCAAAGAGGAGTGGGTCGGTCGACGATGTACGGCACGGGCGCGGAGGTCGCTGACTCGCGTGGAGGGTTCTCGCTCGACTCCACCGTCCCTGGCACCGTACCGCGAGGTTTCGATGCCTTCCGGCACGGGTGGCAGACGCAGGTCGGCGACGGCTTCCCCCTGCCGACCTTCAGCCCGGCCACGACCGGTGATTTCCGTGTCCGAACTCGCGTGGCGAAGGTGCACGACGTGGCGATCACCGATCTCGACAGCGCGTCCGTCATCCGAACGGCAGGCACCCCGTACGGTTACGAAGATCAGGTACGGATGTACGTGGTGCGGCGCGGCACATGGACCTTGGGAGGCTCGCCCGATCGTGACGAATACACCGTTTCGGCAGGGCAGTTCCTCCTGCGACACGGGCCACCGTTGCACTTCGGAACAGCGCCGGACACCACAGTCAAAATTCTCACGCTGCCCTCCTCGATGCTTGAACCACGGCTCAGAAACAAGAGCATCACCGAGTCGGCGGACTCGGCCGAGATGCGCCTGCTGACGGCCCACACGAACATGGTCCATGCGACCGGGGCTGACCTCGGTCCAGCCGGCGTGCGCGCCGCGCACAGCGCCCTCATAGAACTGGCCAAGGCAGTGGCGACGGGTCGGTTCGACGATGCTGAGCCCCTGCTGAGCCCCGCGCTCACCCAGGCAGCGAAGGTCCTGGCGGACCGTCGTCTCACCGATCCCGAGCTCTCCCCCGCGATGCTGGCACGTGAACTCAACGTCTCCGTGCGTACCCTCCAACGAGCGTTCACCCTGGTGGGAGAGTCGGTAGCCACCTACATCCGCCACCGCCGACTGGAAGAGGCCCGGCGCGCCCTCACCGCCCCGTCCCACCGTCCGACTGTCTCCGAACTCGCCGCGCACTGGCAATTCTCCGACAGCAGCCACTTCATTCGCGCCTTCAAGAAACGCTACGGCCAGACGCCCACTCAGTACGCTCTCTCAACTGGGGCCACCCGGAGCCAGCGACCTGGCGGACAGCTCACCACGTGTCCCGACGGCATCGGCGACACCCAAGCACGTGCCCTCGAGGAAGATTCCTAGTTCATAGTGCACGGAATCGGTATCGAAAGCAGCGACGAGAATCCCGATCTCGTAATCTCCGGGATAGGTGACTTCGCTGACGTAGTTGATTCGATATGACGACGGTGACAGGTCGGACAACAGATCTCCCTTGCCCACGCCAAGTGCCGCCGACGTAAACGCCGCGACAGCCTCGTCGTACCAGGTGGCCAGGGCGATGAAATTGACATGCTGATTGGAGTCGACGTCGCATATCCGCGCGCGCAACGGCGTGAAATACGCGTAGTGGTCACGCTCATGGCGCTCGGCATCCGGACGGTTCACGACCGTCGTGCTCGAATCCGGCATTTGCAAGGCGGTGAGGTCCGCGATCAGCTCGTCCGGAAGCGCCAGCGGTCCTGCGGTGCCGAGTAGCAGGACTGTGGCTTCGCCGGATCCTACGCGCTTGTTGTCGGCAAACACCTCGTGCTCGAAAGTGAATGATGACCGGCCGATGCGCCGAACACCGGTGTGCACCTGCGCGTTGGTGTCCTCGCGGTGGGCAGGTGCCAGCAGTTCGACGCTTTGGCTGACCAACACGATCTGGAAGGGGTCGAACTCACCGGCGCCCACGAGTCGTTCGAACCGGGGCAGTTCCACTCGTAGCCGGGCGTCCTCCAGCCAGCGCGCCATCCCGATCGTACTTACACAGCCGTTCCGGCCGAGATCTCCTTGTCGCACTTGAATGTCAGCCTTGGCCTGAAACGCGGGGTCACTGATATGAGTCATGAACAAGGACCTTAACAACACGTACGCGTGACGTAGATGTTCCATAGGGTTGGCGCGTATGTGCAAGTGTGCGCCAAGGCGCCTTCCCTAAGGTTCGAAGGCAAGCAAAGCGTTGATGCGGGGCCCGTCATGGATCGCAACCAATTCCGACATCGTGTAAGCACCAGCGAAAATTCCTGCATTCCGGCAGCAGAGGTCGAGCCGACGATTGCCAATGTGGTGCGTCAAGGCTTGAGTTGACGTTCCGTGGTGCGATCAGACCGCTGCGTGCGTCCGACCGGAGTCCTTGTGAACCGGGGCGCGGCCACGCTGCGGTTGGCGAGCGGGGCGGCCAGACGGCTCTTCCCGACCCGCCGCAGGGCAGCGGTGACCGAGCCGCCGATCAGCAGAACCAGTGCGGACGGCGGCCGAAGCAGTCCGCACTCAGCTGAACGTGGTCACCGGCGAGTTGGAACGGTACTTCCCCCAGGTCAACACCACGCCGCTGCATTCCGCGACGAACATCACCGCGTTCGCGAACTTCCCGGCGACTCAGCGAGCGCTCTCCAACATCCCGATGACGTGCGAGCACAACCGGACACTGGCGTGGCCCGGCACCGAGGCGCCCGCCCTGGAGTCGGTACGGGCTCCGTCGGTCTTCACCTTCGTCACCGACGGCGTCCACAGCGCGGTGGCCCAGGCGAAGGCTGCGGCGGGCGGCAAGGCGGTCGCCGTGCACGGCGCGAGCGTGACTCAGCAGTGCCTCGCGGCCGGGCTGTTGGACGAGGTCCAGATCCATCTGGCTCCGGTCCTGCTCAGTGGCGGCACTCGGCTGTTCGAGCATCTGGGCGGGCAGTACCGGCTGGAGCGTACGAGGGTGATCGAGACTCCGAACGCCACCCATCTGCGGTTCAAGGTGATCCGCTGACCGGGCCGGTGTCTGCGGCTCGAGGTTCTCGACCACCTCTTACAGACCGGCCGGTGCCTCTTCGGTGGCTGCGGAGTTGTCGCGGATTCCCATACGCAGGTGTTCGACGTGGTAGAGCGCCTGGTCGAGGAGTTCGGCGACGTGGTTGTCGTAGAGGGCGTAGATGATCGAGCGGCCGTGGCGTTCGCCGGTGACCAGGCCGAGGTTGCGCAGCAGGCGGAGTTGGTGGGAGCAGGCGGAGGCTTCCATGCCGACAGCGTCGGCCAGGTCACTGACGGAGCAGGGGCCTTCCTGGAGGCGGGCCAGGATGTGGAGCCGGGATGGGGTGGCGAGGGCCTGGAGGGTGGCGGCGACGTCCGCGGTGCCGACGGCGTCGAGGCGTTCGCGGGTGGTGGCGCTGCTGGCGTCGGTTCCGTGGCCCATGGGTGCATCATACCGGTGACACATGAAGACCTGTTCAGATGTTCCTGTATGGTGGGCGCGTCACCCCGTCCGTCCGTGAAGGGTTGTTTTGTCATGTCTTCTGTCCTGGATCAGCGGCCCGCGCCGACCGCTGCCGGGCCGCGTCCGGCGCCCCCGAAGCGGCGTACGCGAGTGCTGGCGCTGCCGGAGTCCCGGTGGGCGCTGGCCGCGCTGGTGCTGTTCCTGATCGCCCTCCCGCTGGATCTTCTCGGGGCCCCGGCATGGCTGTGGGCCCCTCTGTATGCCGCCGTCTACATCACGGGCGGGTGGGAGCCAGGGCGGGAGGGCCTGAAGGCACTCAGGAACAAGACGTTGGACGTGGATCTGCTGATGGTGGTGGCCGCGATCGGCGCCGCCGCCATCGGCCAGGTCCTCGACGGCGCGCTGCTGATCGTCATCTTCGCCACCTCAGGAGCCTTGGAGGCGGTCGCGACGGCGCGGACCGCCGACTCGGTACGCGGCCTGCTGGACCTGGCGCCGACCACCGCAACCCGGCTCCTGCCCGGTGGTGAGGAGGAGAGAGTCCCAGCCGACTCCCTCGCGGTGGGCGACACGATCCTGGTGCGGCCCGGCGAGCGGGTCGGCGCCGACGGCCAGGTCCTGGACGGGGCCGGTGATGTCGACCAGGCGACCATCACGGGCGAGCCGTTGCCGGTGGCCAAGCAGGCCGGGGACGAGGTGTTCGCCGGCACCATCAACGGCGCCGGTGCTCTGCGGGTGCGGGTCGAGCGCGACCCGGCAGACTCGGTGATCGCCCGGATCGTGAAGATGGTCGAGGAAGCGTCCGAGACCAAGGCCCCCACCCAGTTGTTCATCGAGAAGGTCGAGCAGCGGTACTCGATCGGCATGGTCATCGCCACGCTGGCCGTCTTCGCGGTCCCGCTCGCCTTCGGCTCCGCGCTCCAGCCCGCCCTGCTGCGGGCGATGACCTTCATGATCGTCGCCTCGCCGTGCGCGGTGGTGCTGTCCACGATGCCGCCGCTGTTGTCCGCCATCGCCAACGCGGGCCGCCATGGTGTCCTGGCGAAGTCCGCTGTCGTGATGGAACGCCTGGGTCAGGTCGACATCGTGGCGCTGGACAAGACCGGCACCCTGACCCAGGGCACGCCACGTGTCACCGACATCCGTCCCGAGCCCGGTTCCGGTCTGCAGGAGGACGGGCTGCTGGCGCTGGCGGCGGCGGCCGAGCACCCCAGCGAGCATCCCCTCGCCCGCGCCGTCGTCCAGGCCGCCCGCGAACGCGGTCTCATCCTCGCCGAGGCAACCGGCTTCACCTCCTCCCCCGGTGCGGGTGTCACCGCAACCGTCGGCGGCCGCACCATCCAGGTCGGCTCCCCGTCCCGCCTCGTCGCTGCCGGCGGCCAGGACATCAGTAGCGCGGTACAGGCGCTCGAAGACGAAGGCCGCACCGCGGTCCTCGTCCGGCGCGACGGCACGCCGGTCGGGGTCCTGGGCATCGCCGACCGCCTCCGCTCCGACGCGAAGGCGACAGTGGCCGCGCTCACCGAACTCACCGGTCAGGCACCGGTTCTGCTGACCGGTGACAACGAACGCGCGGCACGCCATCTTGCCGCCGAGGTCGGCATTACCGATGTCCGCGCCGGGTTGCTTCCGCAGGACAAGGTGTCGGCGGTCAAGCACTGGGAGGACGAGGGCCTTTGCGTGCTGGTGGTCGGCGACGGCGTCAACGACGCACCCGCGCTGGCCGCCGCGCACACCGGCATCGCGATGGGCAGGGCCGGCTCCGATCTGGCACTGCAGACCGCCGACGCCGTCGTCGTCCGCGACGAACTCGCCGCCATCCCCGCCGTCGTGGCCCTCTCCCGCCAGGCCCGCCGTCTCGTCGTGCAGAACCTGGTCATCGCCGGGATCTTCATCACCGTCTTGGTGGCCTGGGACCTGATCGCCACGCTCCCGCTGCCGCTCGGCGTCGCGGGACACGAAGGCTCCACCGTCATCGTCGGACTCAACGGCCTGCGCCTGCTGCGCGACGCCGCCTGGAACCGCGCAGCGAAGGAAGGATGAAGGCCTGGCCCCGGACCAGCCCCAAGTCCGTGAGGTTATGGGCCAGGTGGGGTTGCCCAGAGGGCCGTGAGCTGTGGTTGCGCCGGATATGAGGAGCGGAGCCCCGGTAGAACTGGCAGTCGACCATGACACGCCGTTCACAAAGACCGGAGGCTCCGCTGTCCGAACAGTTCACCATCACACGTGTCGTCACGGTGGCTGGGGGCCGGTTCACGCCGGGCCACATCGGTGAACTCACCCAACTCGTGCCCTTCGAGATGGTCGACGAGACATTGAAGGCCACCGGCAGGGTCCAGGTGCGGCTGCGGGATCTGCCCTCTCGCTACACGGCCTTGGGGCTAGTCTGCGGCGATGCGGCATGGACGAACTCACCGGACCGCGGCCCTGGCCGCCGCACTGATCCTGTTGGCGTCGGCGGGCGGCTGCGACGGGTCCTCGCAGGAGGATCGCTCGGCGACAAAGGGCAAGGGCAAGGCTCGTCCCTCCAGCGCTCCGGACTTCGACGGGGACGGCTACGAGGATGCCGCAGTGGTGGTGACCGGCAGCGCCGCTGCCGACCTGGACTGGGACTATGGGCCTGTCGTTGTCTTTCGCGGTGGTCCCGGCGGTCTGCGTCCCACGGACAAGCCTCTGATCGCGGGCAGCGGCCGCAGAGCAAACGGTTTCCTCGAAGAAGGGTTCCGCTCCGACCTGACCGCGGACCTGAACAGCGACGGCTTCTCCGACCTGATTCTGCACCAGCTGGTGCCGGTCCCCAACACCCAGGACAACCAGGAGCAGGGCAGCCGTACGGTCGTCTTCCACGGCGGCAAGGATGGCCTGTCCACCACACCCGTCAGGGTGCATGTTCCCGGCGACGATCCCAAGCATCCCTTCACGGCCTTGGAGGCCGCGGACTTCGACGGTGACGGTCATGCGGATCTGTACGGTGGCGAAAGACTCCTCATGGGGCCGTTCGACGCCGACGGCAAGCCGAAAGCCGCCCGCCGTCTGTCCGGTGGGGTGCTCTCCACGGCCGCGGACTTCGACCGGGACGGCCGTACGGACCTCCTCGTCCACCACGACTACGACGACGAAGCCGAGGACGAGAGGGCCTCCAGGCGTTCCGTGCGCTACTTCCGTGGCACACCGGGCCAAGGGCTGGAAGAAGACGGCGATGTGAGCCGGCGCTTGAGTGAGATGGTCGGCGACATCGGCAGCGAGGTCCACGCGGGCATCGACTTTGACGGTGACGGCTATCCCGACCTCCTTCCGCCCGGCCGGAGCGCTGGACACGAGCGCGAGTATGTGCGCGGCGGGCCGGACGGTTTCCGCCCCGACACCGCCCGGCTGAAAATGGACATCGGATCCCCCACCATCGGCACCCATGTGCTGACCGGCCATGTCACCTCGGCGTCCGACCGCAACACCGTCTCCACCGTCGAGTACGGCTCGCCCGACCAGCAGGGCCACCTCCAGCTGGCGCGCCTGACCAGCAGGGGCTCTGCCGTCACGATGACCGGCCTGCAGATCATCGACAAAGATACCGAGGGCATCTCCGGTGACGTCTTCGAATCCGACATCGGCAGACGTGACCGCTTCGCCGAGGACCTGCGTGTCCTTGATGCTGACCGTGACGGCCACGACGACATCCTGACCTTCGAGCCCTTCAGCGGACCCGACGGTCGCTACGGCGGATTCTGGTTCCTGTCCGGCACCCCGGACGGTCTGCGCACCCGCGACGTCCACAGGTACACAATGCCCGAACTCGGCTTGTGACCTCCTCCGCCTCCTCCAGGAGGGGGGAAGCAACCAGGGCCAGTACGTACCATGGCCTGCTCGTGATCGCCCTCACGGACGGAAGCCGCCCGTGGCGAGTGGCGGGCGACCACGGGACACATCAAGGGCCGCGGCTGGGACGCCGGCCGCATGAACGGGAGCATCCGCACCCTGCGCGCGTCCTGCTCCCCCACCTCGGAGCCGACGCCCCGCCGCCGGAGGAGGACGGCCCCCGAACCGGTACAGGGAGAAGCCGCCAAGTCCCGGGCCACCGCCCTGCGCTCACTGTTTCGCGCCCTCGAATGGGAATGTGAGGCGCTTGGGCACTCCGACTTGGGACGTTGTGGTAGCGGAGCATGGCCCGACAGTCCTGCGGTGCCGGTACTTGGGCAGCGGATCAGACTGTCTGTCGGTATGAACTGCGCACTCCACTCGCGTGCCTGCGGCCTCGGCGAGTGAGTCGAGCGGCGACCGAGGGGCGCTGGCCCTTGTTCTTGGCCGGTGATGACAGGTTTCTGGGTGATCTGCGGTACGGGCACCCTGGCGGTCGCCGCGCACGTTTACGTGGTCGGCCACGCAAGCGGCCGGCGCACCCCGAAGCACGCCGAGGTGGCCACCTCCGCATCCGCATCCGCATCCGCATCCGCATCCGCATCCGCGAATACTTGGCTAGCCACACGATTGCTGCTACGTTATCCATGTGGCCAGCCACACTTTCTCTTGAACTTCCCCCGCAGAACTGAAAGGAGGGCTATGTCAGCCTGGATCCCGACGAGGCTGAAGCCGAGCTGCGCCGACTGTTCGACGGGCACGCGTTCGGGGTGGTGCTCATCGGCGGCGGCATCAAGAACGTCCCGGAGTACACCGTCCTGTTCGAACGGATCGTCAACGTGCTCATCGACCTCGAGCCCGACATCCGGTTGAGCTTCAGCTCGCATCCGGCGAACGTGCCCGAGGCGCTGCAGCGCTGGCTCAAGAGGTCCTGACAAAGACATCGCACGGAGCTGGGCGTGGGACGTGTCGATGGGTGACGGGGCAGGTGACGAGGCCGGGAAGGCTTCATGGATGTCGTCGCGTCGTTCCCAGCGGATCCGCAGTCGGCGGAAGCCGTGCAGCCAGGCGATCGTCCGCTCGACCACATACCGGAAGACGCCCAAGCCGCTGCCGTGTTGCTCGCCTCGTTCGGCAAGGACCGGGCAGATACTCGGGCCCCGAGCGGACGCCTCCTGGTCGTGGCCCAAGCTTCTCGCGGGGCCGTTTCGGCACGTGATCGACTGGTCGGCCGAACACCTCGCCCCCCGGAACGGATCAGCGAGGAGAGCCGGGCCATCTACGCCCAGGCCTACGACACGCCCGAGGCACTGACCGCGGGCTTCGGCGTATTCCACACCTTCCACCAGGATGTTGCCGATAACGACTCATATCCCCCGCTGGAGATGCCCGCCTTGGCCATCACCAATCAGGGCGCCGACTTCATGCGGCCAATGATGGAAGGCAAGGCCAACGACATCCGCTACAGCGGCATCGAGGACAGCGGTCACTTCGTCGCGGAGGAGCAGCCGGAGGTCCTGGTAGCCGAACTGGAAAAATTCTTCGGCTGACTCCCCAACCCTGTGAGCGGCTTGAGTCGCAAGCGCCCAGAGCCGGCAAGCTCGTCAGCGACGCCGGGCACGTGCGGGCAGGCTCGTCCTGACCGCCAACCCGGACCTCGCCGAGCGGCTCCGCGCCGGCGCGCCGGTGAACACCCCCGACCCGGCGTCCTTCTACGGCGGCGGAACGGCCGGCTACACCGACCACCCCATCCACACCGTCTGAGGAACCGACCCATGCCCACCCCCGAACCTCACATCCCCACGACTGCCTGCACAGGACCGATGAGCTACGCGATCTTCCAGCTCGCGCGCGCCCACCGCGTCTCCGCCGCCGCCATGCTCCGTGAGATGGACCTGCATCTCGGACAGGAACTGCTGCTGATGCAACTCCTGGACCGGGACGGCCAGACCCAGTCCGAGCTGCTCGAAAGCGTCGGCCTGGACCACTCCACCGTCTCCAAGTCCCTACGCCGCATGCAGGACGCAGGCCTGCTCATCCGCGAGCCGGCCCAACACGACCGGCGCGTCATGGTCGTCCACCTCACCGACAAGGGCCGTGCCATGCGCGAGCCCATCGCGGCCATGTGGCAAGCCCTGGAAGAGACCTCCGCACGGGACCTCTCGGCGCAGCAGGCGGAGTCCTTCGTCCGCACCGCCCACTCCATAGCCGACGCGATAAACAGCCACGTTGTTCCCCGGGAAGAGTCCGAGTAACTCCCCTCCGTTCGCACCCCGGTTCCGGCCTGGAGTGCAAAGTCGCTTCCGGCTGTTCCCGCGAAGTGGCCAGTGCTGCAACGCACTCAGCTGCACGAAGGCCCGTGCTGAACGGAGCCAGGATTCGCCACTGTCGGAAAAGCCCGATGAGGGCAACACCCCTCCCACGGGAATGTCGAGCCCTTCCCCGTCGCCGGCCAGGCTGAACATCGAGGACGGCCGCATCACCCACGTCCCGTTCACCGTCGACCCCCACAAGCTCCTGCAGGCCGACGGTGACCCGCGCCGCAGATTCCGCCCACCACAGGCCCGCCCCTGAGCGCCCCGGGCCGACGGCACCACGTACGCGCCACCCCTGCCCCGCCACCCCGTCCCCCCACTCCTGACCTGATGGAAAGTGAGACCCTCATGACCACCGCCCTCCCCGTCCTCGTCGTCGGCGCGACCGGCTCCCTCGGCGGCAAGGTCGTCGACGAACTGCTCAAGCGCGGCAAGAACGTCCGCGCCCTGGTCCGGCCGACCACCGACGCGAGCCGGCTCGAGAGCCGGGGTGTCGAGATCGCCCGCGGCGACATGCTCGACCTCGACTCACTCGTCACCGCCATGCACGGCGCCGACGCCGTCATCACCACCGCCGCCGGCTACACCCGCGGCGGCAAGAACGCCCAGGACATCGACACCGTCGGCAACGCCAACCTCGCCGAGGCCGCCCATCGCACCGGCATCCGGCGGTTCGTCCTGACAAGCATCCTCACCAGCGACCAGACACCCCAGGTCCCGCACTTCTGGCACAAGAAGATCGCCGAGGACAAGCTCGAACAACTCGGCGTCCCGTTCGTCGCACTGCGCCCGGGGGCGTTCCTCGACCAGGTCGCGACCATGGCGGGCAACCCGATCGACAAGCGCCGCCTGATCTGGATGGCCAAGGCCACCGTCCCGCTGACCTTCGTCCACACCTCCGATCTCGCGGCGTACCTGGCGGCCGCCGTCGACGCCGAGACCGAGGCCGGGGAGCGCATCGACATCGGCTGGGACCGTCCGGTCAGCATGCGCGAGGTGGCCGACCTGATGGGCAGCCAGGCCGGAGAGAAGATCAAGGTGTGGGCCGTCCCCTCCGTCGTCGTCCGCGCCGCAGGAGCCGTCGTCGGCCGCTTCAACCCGGTGGTCAAGGACATGGCCGCGATGTTCGGCTGGTTCGACACCGGCCGCTACGTCGCCGACCCCCGCCGCCAGCAGCAGCTGTTCGGCCCAGCCCCCACGGCAGAGGACGCCCTCGCCCGGTACACCGACGAGCTGGGCACGGCGCGGCACCGGTGACCGGCGCGCATCCCATGCCTCGTCGCCCGGCGGCATGACCAGGATGCCTCGGGCCTGTCCCTCGTGGTCGAACTACTCCATAACCGTTCCGGCCGAGCCGAACGGGTGACGGGGCGCGCGCTCAGGGCTTCCCCAGCCGGGATGAGGGGGCCGAAGCCCTGCGATGGCGGGGCTTCACCGGGTGTCCCCCATTGACGATCAGATGTCCGCAACTGACTGAGCGATTCGCCAGATGCCGACAGAAGATCGAGAGGTGCAGGGGCGACCACCTCGCTGCGGGCCACAGCATGGCGACCCTGCGGGTCGTACTCGATAGGTAAGGAACTGTCATGGACAAGCGTGCAGCGTCCGCAGGCGCGCCCTCTGCAACGATGCGAGCGGTCGTCGTCACTGAGCCTGGCGGCCTGGATGCCCTTCAGGTCACCACGGTGCCGATGCCCGAGCCACAGCCCGGATGGGTGCGCATCAAGGTGAAGGCGTTCGGCGTCAACGAGTCCGAGGTCACCACCCGAAAAGGTGAGTCGGACCCGGAGGTCACCTACCCGCGGATCCCCGGCATCGAGGGCGTCGGTGTGGTCGATCAGGCCGACGAGGACAGCGGGCTGCGCCCGGGGCAGCAGGTGGCGACCATGATGGGCGGCATGGGCCGGTCCTTCGACGGCTCGTACGCGCAGTATGTGACCGTCCCCGCGAGCCAGGTCATCCCGTTCGAGACCGGCCTCCCGTGGGAAGTGGCCGGCGCGCTGCCGGAGATGTTCCAGACCGCCTACGGCTCCCTCGCCACGGGCCTCGGTCTGCAGGCGGGGCAGACGCTGCTGATCCGCGGCGGCACCTCCACGGTCGGGCTGAGCGCGGCCACGATCGCGAAGGACCTCGGAGCCACCGTGTTGTCCACCACCCGCAGCCCGGACCGGGCCGAAAAACTGCGGGCCATGGGTGTCGACCATCCACTGGTCGACAACGGCACCATCGCCGACCAGGTGCGCGAGCTGATGCCGAACGGCGTCGACGCCGTACTGGAACTGGTGGGCTGCTCGGTCCTCGCCGACACCTTCCGCACCGTCCGCCGCCACGGCACCGTCTGCTTCACCGGAGCCCTGGCGGGCCAGTGGAGGATCCGCGACTTCACCCCATTCATGATCCCCATGGGGGTACAGCTGACCAGCTATGCGGGCGGGGCCACCGACCTGCCCCCGCAAGTGTTCCAGCAGCACCTGCAAGCCATCGCCGCCGGACGGCTCAAGGCCCCGGTCGCGAAGGTCCACCACGGCCTGGAGCAGGTTCGCGAGGCCCAGGCCGACGTCGAGGCCGGCACGACGCCGGGCAAGCACGTCGTGCTGCTCGACGACTGAGAAACCCACCCATCCGCGCCGGTCGGAGCCGGCATGCACGAAAGGAACTGTCATGGGCGTCAACAAGGAAGAAATCAGCAAGACCATCCTGGAACTGGAGAAGTCCTTCAACGAGCGGTGGAGCCTCGGCGACAACCGCGGCTACCTCGACAACTATGCCGAGGAGATCAGCTACTTCGACCCGATCGAAAAGGACCTGGTCGTCGGCCGTGACGCGACCGTCGCCCACATCGAGGCGATCTACTCCAACCCCCACATCGTGCGCAACGAGTACCTCAACCCCATCGTGCACGTCAGCGACGGCGGTGACTTCGCCCTCCTGGCCTACAACCTGGACACCTACGTGCTCGACGACAACGGCAACGAGCGGCAACTTCGCGCCTGGAACGCCACCGAGGCGTACCGGCTGATCGACGGCGAGTGGCGCATAGTGCACTCCAACTGGGCGTTCGCCCAGACCGCGACAGGCGCGATCGCGTCCTGACCGGGGCTCAAGGTGACGCGCCCCCGGCCAGTGAGCGCGAACGAAGGAGGCGGTCGGCCCCGGCCCGTCCCCGTTCCGGACGCGATCAAGGCCGAGGCTGCCATGGGGATGCCAGCTTGTGCCGCGCCCGCCTCACATGCCGATCCTGGTTTCGCGGGCCGTGAAGGCGGCCGGGGTGAGACCGGTGTGGCCGCGGAAAAAGCGGCCGAAGTTCGCGGGATCGGTGAACCCGAGATGGACGGCCACAGCCCGGGCGTCCCAACTGCCACCTCTCAGCAGGCGCCGGGCTTCGAGCAGCCGCCGCTCGTCGATGACCTCACGCACCCCCTTGCCGGTAACGTCTCTGGCCGCGCGGCTGAGGGTGCGAACCGAACAGCCGAGCAGCCCGGCATAGTCCGCAGCCCGGTGCAGTTCTCGGAAGTGCAGCTCCAGGGCGTCCACGAACCGTGCGTACGTATCCCTGCGTCCCGTGCCGCCCGCCAACGCGCCGTCGGAGGTGACGTCCGGGGAACTGGCAAGGCGCAGCAGCAGCGATTCGAGCAGGCTGCGCCGCAGGGCGTGGTGGACATCGAGCCGGCGCCGCCCCAGTGCACGGTGCTCGTCCAGGAGCTGGAGCGCCGTCTGCCGCAGCCAGGCCACGTCATCGGGGTGCGGGCTGAGAACGGCAGGGGCCTCGTGCGCGGTGAGCGGGGCCAGCAGGCGGGCGGCGTCGGACGTCAGCACGTCCGGCTCGAACAGGATGAACAGGCCGCGGGCGGCGCCCGGCGGATGCCAGCACTGCGCGTGCCCGGGACGTACCCACAGCCACTGGCCGCAGGCGACGGTCCGCGTGACGTGGTCGATGTCGTGGAGCAGCTCACCCTCGGTGACGAGGATCAGGTAGTGGAAGGTGGCACGGCCAGGACGGGGCGGATTCCACGGCCAGTCGTCGTGCTCGGCGAAGAAGTCCTCGACGGTGCTGACCTCAAGGCCGTACGGAGTGCCGACCGGGGGCTGGAAACCGTACAGCGGAACCGTGGCCTGCTCGGCCTGCCCGCTGCGTCCGACGCGCGGAGACCGCCTGGGATGTCGCTTGCCGACCATCACGTGTCCGCAGTTTACCGCCCGTCTCGCCCACGTCGCTGGAAAGGATGGGGTGCACCGTCCGCGCCCTTGGCCGACACGCTGCCCGCCACCCCCCAAGGAAGGAAGTGCTCATGAACGGATCGACCCTGCAGACGTTCGCCGCCGAGTGCGCGGAGGAACTTCCCGGAGCCCAGCTGGAGCATCCCTTCGGCCCGGACTGGGAGGTCTTCAAGGTACGAGGCAAGGTGTTCATGCTGATGACCGAGGTCCCCGGGCGCCCCGTCGTGATCCTCAAGGCGGACCCCAGCGAGGCCAAGGCCCTCCGGGAACACAACAGCCACATCACCCCCGGCTACCACATGAACAAGAAGCACTGGATCACAGTGGAGGGCGGGACAGGCGTCGACAAGAAGCTCGTCAGGGAACTCGTCACCGACTCCTACCTGCTCGTCGTCTCCCACCTGCCCAAGGCCGAGCAGCCCGTCGACCCGCACACCTACGGCACCAGCACGCGGGCGCCCCGGTGAGCACGGCCGGTGACCGCCTCCAGGACACCGCCCGCAAGGCCGCCCTCGCCCTCCCCGACGTCAGCCACGGCCGCCCCTTCACTCCCGGACTCGACGTGTACAAGGTCGCGGGCAAGGTGTTCCTGATCGTCACCGACGACCCGGAGGAACAGATCATCACGGTCAAGTGCGAGCCCGAGCACGCTCGGGCACTGGAGCGCGGCTACGCCTCGATCACCCCGGGCCGCTATCTCGACAAGAGGCACTGGATCTCGCTGGGGCCCGGGAGGGGCATCACGAAGCAGCTGATCAACGATGCGGTCGAACACTCCTACGACCTGGCCATCGACGGTCTGCCACAGAGCGAGCGCCCGCAGCGAGCCGGGGCACCCAGATCGCTTCCAGGACCGGCTCGAACTGAGGCGAATCACCCCGCTGTCCGGCGGTGATCACCACCGATAGCGGCTTCTGACCCTGCTCGACGGCGAGGTGGATCTTGCTGGTCAGGCCGCCCCGGGAGCGTCCGAGCCCGTGGTCGGCCGGCTCGACGGTGGTCCCGCCGGGCGGTTCCTTCTGGAGATCCCCCTTCGCCGCCCCAGCCGCATGCTGGTGGGCCCGGCAGACCGTGGAGTCGACGTTCACGTCCCAGGTGATCAGGCCCTTGGCATCCGCCTCGGCCTGCACCTGAGTGACGATCCGGGCCCAGGTGCCATCGCGCTGCCAGCGCCGGAACAGGTCATAGACCCGGTCCACGGCCCGTAGCGGTCCGGCACGTCACGCCAGGGAGCACCCGTCCGGGTCCGCCACCGTATGCCGTCTACCAGCTGCCGCCGCGTTCATACCGGCGGACGGCCCGACTTGATGCCTCGCGGCAACAGCGGCTCGAGTCGGGCCCACTGGCCGTTCGTCAGATCCCCACGCCCCACAGGACATGACCCTCAACGATCAAGATCAACTCTCGCAACAGACCCTGGGTGGCCTACGCGGTTGTGGCGATGCCGCCGTCGACGGGGATCACGGCGCCCGTCAGGTATGCGCCAGCCCGGCTGGCGAGGAACACGGCGACACCCGCCATGTCGTCGTCGCGGCCGATCCGGCGTAGTGGGGCCGACGCCGCGATCGCCTCGCCGAACTCATCGAGCGTTGCAGCCATCATCGTGGACGGGAACGGTCCCGGCGCCACGGCGTTCACGGTGACGTGCTGCGGTCCTAGTTCCCTGGCGAGCACTCTGGTGAGTTGATGCAGCGCGGCCTTGCTGCTGGAGTACGAGTAGTTGGGCCGCTGGGGGATGTGGATGGCGGCGATGCTGCCGATGTTGATGATCCGCGCGGGATCGTCGGCGGTGCCCGCCTTGCGAAGTGCGGGCAGCAGCGCCTGGACCAGCCAGAACGGCGACTTCAGGTTGAGGTCGACGACCGTGTCCCAAGCCGCGTCCGGGAACGTCGCCAGCGGCTCGTCCCACATGGCGCCCGCGTTGTTGACGAGGATATCGAGACGCTCCGAGTCGGCGGTGACGAGGTCGGACAGTCGCCGACACTCGTCATGGCGGGACAGGTCGGCGGGGATGGCCCGCACCTCACCGAATTTGGACAGCTGTTTTTGCGCCTGAGCGCACGCTTCAGCGTTGCGTGAGCTGATGACCACGCGGACGCCCGCCTGGAGAAGGCCACGCGCGATCATCATCCCGATGCCTCTGGTGCCACCGGTGACGAGCGCGCGCTTTCCACGCAGATCGAAAAGTTCTGCATGCGTTGTGAATTGGTTGTCTACCACTTGCCGTCTTTCTCGTTGGCCGTGCGGGATGATGCGTCGACGCGTCGGGTGTTCGGTTCAGCTGTCTCAACGCTATGGCTCTGCAGTGCACTCCAAGCAAGCGGAATGGCCCCTGCTCGCCCGTACGTCGCGCCCGCCGCCCTCGCCCGTACGAGGCGCCCGCCGAGCCGGTCACCACGCAGGGAGCCGACGAACACCTGCTTGTGATGGCGGGGGTCAGCGTGTCACGCGGCGTCGACGTTATCTCGGCGGTGCCTGTGGGCATTCGTGATCGCGGGGCCGCCGATGAGATCGGATCATGCACCGCGGAAGTGCCGAGAATTGGGAGATCGTCGTGGCCCTCACCAACCTTCCGCTGCACTCGCACGGGCGGAGGCTCGTTGTGAATCTGAGTCACGAACACGGCTTGGCGCTGCTGTCTCTTCCTCCGCTGGGCTGCGCCTGCAGACGAAGGCGCGGCGGGCCGTGGAAGAAGCCGTGCTTGGCTTGGCGGTTCCACGGGCCATGGACGATGACGCGATCAGATCGCCGGACTCCACGAGTTCAACCTGAGTAGCTTCTTTGTGGCGACTGCGAACCCGGGACCGTCCAAGGACCGGACACGGGGTTCTGCCTCGTCGGTGTGCCTTCGGTACGGTCAAGGTCCGGGCCGGCGCCGACTCCGGCCCGGGCCTTCTCCGGTGTCAGGCAGTACACCGTGGCGGGGTTCAGGCCGCATGTGCGCTGCCGACCCGCCCGCGGCTACTGGGGGGGTGCCGACGGGCGGTGACCAGCCCGAAGGGGTGGAGATGGGCCGGCCGGTGTCCGCGCGGCGAACCGAAGAAGCGGACGCGCGAACACCAGCAATCTAGGGCGTGGCAACAGCCGCGCACGATCCACTGAGCGCGGCTGTTGTCCGCACAGCGCGGGGCGATGGCGTGGGCCGTGGTCACCCCGAACGCAGTGTCTGCGAAGGCAACTCGCCGAAGCGCGCTCGGTAGCGGGACGCGAAGCGGCCCAGGTGGTCGAAGCTCCAACGATGGGCGACGTCGCTCACGTTCACTTCGCCCGGTGTGCCACGGCGCAGCTCGTCGTGGGCGCGGGTGAGGCGGACGTCGGTGAGGTAGGCCAGCGGGGTCATGCCGACGTACTGCTGGAAGGCTTCCTGGAGTCGCCGCACGCTCACCCCGGCGAGCACAGCCAACTCCCCTACCGTGAACGGGTGTTGCGGCATGCTGTGCATGGCCTCGACAGCACGCTTGACGGGGCCCGGGCGCAGGGCGGCGTTTGGTCGGTCGAGCTCGTCTCGGTAGCGGTGGCCGGTGGCGAGGAGGAGCCCGGTCAGCAGTGCCTCCTGGAGCGGGCGGGCGACCATCGGCCGGGTGAGCAGCCCGCCGGCCTGCATATCCTCGAACACCGCGCGGATCATCCGTACCCAGCTGAGGCCCGCGCCGTGCGCGACGTCGAGTTCGGGCATGAGGGCGACGGGGGTGCGCAGCGGTCGGCCGAGAAGGCGTTCGAGTTGATCGTTGAGGGCCTTGGGATCGATCTTCACGGCCAGCATGGAACAGTCGGTGCTCACTCGATCCAGGGCCGTGTAGCCGTGCGGCTGGAAGACGGCGGCGTTCGCGGTGGTCGCCACCGCATTGGTGTGCGTTCCCTGACGCCAGGCCAAGTGGCCGCCCAGGGGGATGTCCACGTGGTAGGAGCCCAGTTCCCCGAACTTGATGCGCACCTCCGCGCCGAATGCGAGACGTCCGATTGTGAGCGGACCGAGTGCGACGATGTCGTACCGGGCCATGAACTCAGCGCTGCCGTCGGGCACGTCGATGAAGTTGGCGTAGAAGCGTTCTTGGATGACCTGCCGAGCCTCGTCCACATCCGTCGTCCGGAACTTCAGCAAATCCTGGCCCTGGTTGGGCGAGCGGTGCATACCCCAACTTCCTGCGCCTTTGGACCGTACGAGGGTGCACACTATCGTTGCCCACTGCTTGCTACCGTGGCCCTATTTTTCCTTCTCGCGGCGGGTTTGGCCGGACCGGGACTCCGCCTCAGCCTGACCTTGTCGGAGATCTTGGTTGCGCCGTGAGGCGCTGTGGTTCGAGTGGAGGTGAAAGACCATCACCTCTGGCCTGTCGCAGCAGGTCAGAGTAGCTGAGGGCAGCCTGATCCGGGTGGTGCCGGGGGAGGCGGGAGCGGCCCTGACAAAGCCGGGATGTACCAGTACTGCCAGATGGTGCGGGTCCGGCGAGCGAGACGAAGAGGAGTACGCGAGGAACCGGCGTAACTACGTCCTTCAACCCCGACACCGGCTCGAACCTGGTGGATCTGGGCCGGGCGCGGTGCATCACGTCGTCCGAAGGGTCGGCGAGAACTTCCACGACCGTATTCAAGAGCGGGCGTGGGAGGCCACGAGGAAAGCCTGCGGCGTACTCATGGCGAGGCCGCTGGGACACAGTCGGGCTCCTACTTCGACAAACGAACCACAGTGAACACGGGAACCGTCCGGTCACAGCTCCGTGCTCCTCATCTCCCTGATGAGGACTGCGGATAGGCGCACCGACAGCCGAACGGATCGGGCGGGGCGGAGCCGCCGTAGTACTCCGAGGCCGGGAAAGCCGGTCACTTGGGGAAGGGCGGCAGCGGAGAACATGGAAGGAGGGACTGCAATGCCAGAAGACACCTCGCTGAACAGCGGGGATCTGAGCCCTCGGGCTCGGGTACTGGAGATGCAGACCAAGCTGCACCATTGGGCGACGGCAGATCCGGGCCGTCGGTTCGATGACCTGTTCAACCTCGTGCACGACCCGGCGACGCTGACCATGGCGTTCGCCCGGGTCGCCGGAAACCAGGGTGCCCGCACTCCCGGCGTCGACGGCCTGACGGTCATCGAGGTCGAAGAGCGGATCGGGGCGCCCGGGTTCCTGCACGACCTGCGGGCCGCTCTCAAGGACGGCTCGTTCCGACCTCTTCCAGTGCGGGAACGCAAGATCCCGAAACCGGGCGGGGCGGGGAAAGTCCGCAGCCTCGGCATTCCGACGGTCGCGGACCGGGTCGTGCAGGCCGCGCTGAAGCTGGTGCTGGAGCCCGTCTTCGAGGCCGACTTCACGCCGGTCTCCTACGGTTTCCGGCCCGGCCGGCGGGCCCAGGACGCGATCGCCGAGATCCACCACTTCGGCACCAACGGCTACCGCTGGGTGCTGGACGCGGACATCGAGGCATGCTTCGACCGGATCGATCACGTGGCCCTGATGGACCGCGTGCGCGCCCGGGTGAAGGACAAACGCGTTCTGGCCCTGGTCAAGGCGTTCCTGAAAGCCGGAATTCTGACGGAGCTCGGCGAGAACAAGGAAACCATGACCGGGACCCCGCAGGGTGGAATCCTCTCCCCGCTGCTGGCCAACATCGCCCTGTCGGTGCTCGACGAGCACCTGATGGAGCCATGGAAGCCGGGTGGGGCGATGTCCACCGCATGGCAGCGCCAAAGCCGCCGCCGTCGCAAGCAGCTGCCGAACTGGCGAGTCGTCCGCTACGCGGACGACTTCGTCGTGCTCGTCAACGGCAGCCGCGAAGACATACTGGCGGTGCGCGAGGACGTCAGTCAGTTGCTCAAGCCGCTGGGTCTTCGCCTGTCACAGGAAAAGACCCAGGTCACGCACCTGGAGGACGGAATCGACTTCCTGGGGTTCCACATCCAGTGGCGCCGCAAGAAGGGGACGGATCAGTGGCACGTCTACACGTTCATCGCCAAGCGCCCTATCCGGCAGCTGAAGGCGAAGATCCGAGCCCTGACCCGCAGGCAGTCGCAACAAGATCTCAAGTCCCTGCTGATCAGGATCAACCAGATCGTGCGGGGCTGGTCCGCCTACTTCCGGCATGCCGTGGCCAAGAACCAGTTCAGCGCACTCGCCGATTTCATCTGGTGGCGAGTGATGCGGATGCTGAGGGTCCGGCACCACTGGACGTGGAAGGACATCCGCCGACGGTTCGTCACCCCCAGTGGGGTGTGGCGGCCGATCTCGGCGGAGGGGACCGAGCTCATCGACATGGCAGCGGTGGTCGTCACCCGATACCGCTGGCGAGGAGCCCGCATCCCCAGCCCATGGACTGAGATTCGAGCCTGATGGGTGTCTCCGTGGAGAGCCCGTTGCGTTGAGAGGCGCACGGCGGGTTCGGCGAGAAGTCCGGGGAAACGGACCGGGAGTGATCCCGGCACCGCGCCCCGGGCTTACTCAGCACTTCTGAAAAGGCCTCTCCGTCCTTCAACCTGGGTTGGACGTCGACGGAGTGGAGCCAGGATGATCCTGGCTCCACCCGTGGTGCGGGCGTGTCACTGGAACTGTGCGAAGAACCTCCAGATCTCTGCTTTGGTCCAGGTGGTGACGCCGCTTTCGCCGGAGGAGCCGTCGACCGGACCGGGTATGTGGCCTCCGTCGAACGCGGCCCATTGGACCGGGTATCCGGCACGGCAGCCCGAGTAGGTGGTGGTGATGTGCGTTCGGCTGCCCGGGGCGGGCTCACGCGGGCTTTGGGCAGTGCAGCCGTTGTTGGCGACGAACTTGTCGCGCAGGGACCGTCCTTGCCCGATGTTGAGCACGTTGTCGCTGATGCCGTGGATTCCGAAGTAGGCGATGGGCTGGGTGCCTCCGCTGCACCCGCTGATCTGAGCGCCGGAGATGACAGCGACGGCCCTGAAGACGTTCGCCCGGCTGCAGGCGAGTGCGTAGCTCATGCCGCCGCCCCAGCTGAATCCCGTGGCGAAGCGCTGTGCCGGGTTGACACAGAGGCCGCCCTCGATTCGCCGGATCATGTCGTCGACGAAGGTGATGTCCTCATCGCCCGAATTGGCCCAGCCGTTGCCGAGGCCCTGTGGGGCGACGAGGATGGCGCCGTTGTTCGACTGTTCCTGTTGGCCGTAGTAGGACCAGGCGTTCCCGCTCGTGCCGCCCGAGGCGACGTCGCCGGCGGTTCCGCCCCGCCAGTGGAACGCGAAGATCAGCCGGTAGGGGTGGCTGTTGTCGTAGTTGGCGGGAACCCTGAGGATGAAGCTGCGGCTTTTGCCGCCGCTCTGAATCGTGTGCGTACCGCTCGCCAGAGTCGGGGCGCTGCCGCATCCTCCGCCACCGCCGCCGCCGGACGACAGCTTGACCATCTGCCACTGCTGGTTGGCGCCGGCCCAGTCGGAGTACTGGACGACGTTGCCGCCGTCGGCGGTGGAGGCGCCCTGCACCTCCACCGCCTTGCTGCTGGTGCGGTTGATCAGCCGGACGTGGCCCGCGTCCGAGTCGGCCAGGCGGAACTGCTGGTTGGCCCCGTTGTGGTCGGCCCACTGCTGGATCGCGGCACCGTCTGCGGTCGAGGCGCCGGCCACGTCGAGAACCTTGCCCGAATGCCGGGCCTTGAGGCGGTAGAAGCCGCCGCCGGAGTCCACGAACTGCCATTGCTGGTTGGCTGCGTCGTTGCGCGCCCACTGGCTGACCCGCGCGCCGTCAGCGCTGGACGTGCCAGAGACGTCCAACGCCTTGCCGCTGTTGCGATTGACCAGGACATACCAGGCATTGGTGTCCACCGTCGCCGCCTCGGCGGGCGCCGGATTTACCGCAGTGAGCATGCCGATCGCGAGGGTCGCCGCCACCACGGCGGCGACCCGGGACCACCAGCGGTGTCTGCGCGGAGCGGCGGGGGAAGCCGCACCGTAGGTCTTCATCGATTCACCCCTTCGTCTGTGACAGGTCCCATCAGGTGCGGGTCCAGCGTTGGTTGCTGCCGTTCGCGCAGGAGGAGAGCTGGATCAGGGTGCCGTTGGCGGTGCCGCCTGCGACGGCGTCGAGGCAGAGGCCGGACTGGACGCCGGCGATGGATCCGTCGGAGTTGAGGCGCCATTTCTGGTTGTCGCCGCCCCAGCAGCTGTAGATCTGGACCTTGGTGCCGTTGCCGGTGCCGGCGGCGTCCAGGCACTTGTTGCCGTAGACCTTGAGTTCGCCGGCGGTCGTGTACGTCCACTGCTGGTTGGTGCCGTTGTGGCAGTCCCACAGTTGGAGCTGGGTGCCGTCGGTGGTACTGGTGCCGGGCACGTCCAGGCAGCGCCCTGAACCGACGCCCTTGATCGTTCCGGAGTCCGAAGGGGGCGTGGAGGAGCCGCCGTTGAGTGCGTTGAGGACCGCGGTGTAGGCGGGCTTCTTGCTGCCGTCGCCGTTGAACAGCAGCGGCGTGTGCTCCGGTCGCCAGGAGTCGCTGTCGCGCACACCCCAGACGGTGATGCCGAGGCAACGCGGGACGGCCAGGCAGTCGTTGGTCACGTTGGCGTAGGTCGTGGCCGAGGCGCCCTGGATGTCGAGTTCGGTGATGGCCACGTCGACGCCGAGGGCGGCGAAGTTCTGCAGAGTGGTGCGGAAGTTGCTGTTGTAGGGGCTGCCGCTGTTGAAGTGCGACTGGAAGCCGACGCAGTCGATCGGCACGCCGCGCTGCTTGAAGTCCCGGACCATGGCGTACATGGCCTGGGTCTTGGCCCAGGTCCAGTTCTCGACGTTGTAGTCGTTGTAGCAGAGCTTGGCGGCCGGGTCGGCTGCGCGCGCGGTACGGAAGGCGACCTCGATCCAGTCGTTGCCGGTGCGTTGCAGGTTGGAGTCGCGCCGGGCTCCCGAACTGCCGTCGTCGAAGGCCTCGTTCACGACGTCCCACTGGGCGATCTTGCCCTTGTAGTGGGCCATCACGCCGTTGATGTGGCCGATCATCGCCTGGCGCAGCGTGCTGCCGCTGAGGCTCTGCATCCAGCCGGGCTGCTGGGAGTGCCAGGCCAGGGTGTGGCCACGCACCTGCTTGCCGTTCTGCACGGCCCAGTTGTAGACGCGGTCACCGGCGGTGAAGTTGAACTGGCCCCGCTGCGGTTCGGTGGCGTCGATCTTCATCTCGTTCTCGGCCGTCACCGAGTTGAACTCACGGCCCGCGATCGTCGTGTACGCCGAGTCGCCCAGCCTGCCCGAGGCGATGGCGGTGCCGAAGTACCGGCCGCTCTGCGCCGCCGCGGCGCCGAGCGTGCTCTCGGCGGCGTGCGCGGTCGGCGGCGCGACCAGTGTGGTGACCGCAGCGAGGACGCCGACTACCAGCGCCAGCAGCAGTCCGCGGATCTTCCGGGGGATAACGGGTCTGGGAAGGGCAAACGAGCCCATGGCTGTACCTCCAAGGTGGAAATCACGGAAGGACTGAAGCGCAGGGAAGTGCGTCGTCCGCTCCCACTCGGCAGACGGACGGGGCGGGCCGGAACCCGGGCAGCACGGAATCACCGGACACCGGGGTCATGGGACCGGGACGATCTCAGCCGGCACGAGACGACAGCCGGTCGGCGGTCGGCGGTCGGCGGTCGGCGGTCGGGTGACGTACGGCGGGCGGTGGCGGTGTTGCGACACAGGCATGGGGGTACTCCATCGCGACTCAGCCGGGGGGACCGCCACGCGGCGTCGCGTACCTCTCCAACTGCGCGAAGCCAGGATGCGCTGGTGCGAACCTCACCGGAACGAAACGGGGTGGCGAAGGTGCTTCGGTGCGCGGATCTGCGGTGCGGCTTGCGTGGATCTGACGTCCAGCACAGCCACTCAGGGCGACGTAGTTCGGGATATCGAACTGCGCTCGGTCACTCAGTGAGGGGATGATTGAGGGATTGACGGTGAATCGTCAATACTCACTGCAGAGAAAGTTTCTGCATGTCGCCCGAATCTTTCGGAACCTTGGCGAGCACCAGACACCGATTACGGCGAGCACCGGACACCGCCTACTCAACTCCCCTCCCCCGCACAGATCCTTGGATTGGCGAGCCTTATCGCGAACTTCCGGAGTGCCGGGAGGAACTGTTTGTGGACAGATCGGCGACAGACCTTGACCAGAGGGCCCCACATTCCTAGCTTGTGGCGTCAAAGGTTCGGAGAGGTCTTCGAAAGTTTCGATACTATCTGTGCCCCCAGCACGGCCGCTCCGCGGTTCATCGGCATCACCTCTCCCCGCCCCAAGGAGGCCTTCTGATGTGGTTTCGCCGCCCGTCCCCGGTCCGTCCAAGACGCTTACTGGCAATCCTCTCGCCCTTGCTGCTCGTGGCTACTTTCCTCGGTGCCCAGCCCGCCAACGCGGCGACCGTAGACCCCAACGCCTCGTATGTGCTGGTCAACCGCAACAGCGGCAAAGCCCTGGACGTCTACAACATGGCGACCAACGACGGCGCCCGCATCACCCAGTGGGCCAGGAACGATCAGAACCAGCAGCAGTGGCAGTTCGTCGATTCCGGGGGCGGCTACTACCGCATCAAGTCCCGCCACTCGGGCAAGGTGCTGGACGTCCACAACCAGTCCACCGCGAACGGCGGCTCGATCGTCCAGTGGGCCGACCTGAACGGCACCAACCAGCAGTGGCGTCTGGCCGACAGCTCGGACGGCTACGTGAGGCTCATCTCGCGCCACAGCAACAAGGCCCTCGAAGTACAGGGCGCTGCCACCGCCGACAACGCGAACATCGTCCAGTACGACGACTGGGGCGGCACCAACCAGCAGTGGCAGCTCGTCAAGGTCGGCGGCAACGATCCCGGCCTGTGCGATCTTCCGTCGACATATCGCTGGACATCAACGGGCGCGCTGGCGCAGCCCAAGCAGGGATGGGTCTCGCTCAAGGACTTCACCGTCGCCCCCTACAACGGCAGGCAACTCGTCTACGCGACGACGCACGACACGGGGACGAGTTGGGGTTCGATGAACTTCGGCCTGTTCACCAACTGGTCGGAGATGGCCTCGGCCAGCCAGAACACGATGTCGGCTTCCACCGTCGCGCCCACGCTCTTCTACTTCGCGCCGAAGAACATCTGGGTGCTCGCCTACCAGTGGGGTAGTACCGCGTTCTCCTACCGGACGTCGAGCGACCCGACCAACCCCAACGGCTGGTCCTCACCGCAGGTGCTCTTCTCCGGGAGCATCACCGGCTCCGGTACAGGCCCCATCGACCAGACACTCATCGCCGACGGGTCGAACATGTACCTGTTCTTCGCCGGAGACAACGGCAAGATCTACCGGGCCAGCATGCCGATCGGGAACTTCCCGGGCAGTTTCGGCTCGACCTACACAACGATCATGAGCGACACGACGAACAACCTGTTCGAAGCCCCGCAGGTCTACAAGCTGCAGGGCCAGAACCGCTACCTCATGATCGTCGAGGCGATCGGCTCACAGGGCCGCTACTTCCGCTCGTTCACGGCCACCAGTCTGAACGGCTCATGGACACCCCAGGCCGCGACCGAGAGCAATCCCTTCGCCGGCAAGGCCAACAGTGGCGCCACTTGGACCAACGACGTCAGCCATGGCGAACTGCTCCGCACCAGCGCCGATCAGACCATGACCGTCGATCCCTGCAATCTGCAGTTGCTCTACCAGGGACGCAGCCCCAACTCCGGTGGCGACTACGGCCTCCTGCCCTACCGTCCGGGTCTGCTGACACTGCAGCGCTGACGGCGTGACACGAGGTCCGGCTCCCGGAGGGAGCCGACGTGGCGGGCTCGGCGCAAGGCCGAGCCCGCCCGGGTCACGCGACAACGTCAGCTCTCATACGGCGACGGAGCGCGGGGCAGGGCAACGCTCCACAGCCCGAGGGCCATCCCATAACGCGGTGCCGCCGCCTGTGGCGCCTACCAACAGTCCAAGCGCACCGGGCCGCTTGGTGCACTGCGGCGGACGAGCCAGGCTGCGGTGATGTGGGTGAACATCGCCTCGGCTGCACCGTTCGGGTCGTGGGCGGCGATGCGCTCGCACACGCGGCGGTGGCCGCGGTTGGCGGCGACGCACATGGCGCCCTCGGACCGGCCCATATACCGCGCGGTGGTTCAGTGACCCTTCGCCCTACCGGGCCGCTCCCTCCTGAACGCCCGTCCGGCCAGCCCCGGGCGACCGGATACAGTGCGCGAGACGGCAGCACGGTCAGAGAGGGGAAGCGTGACCGACACCAGCGACACCCGGCCCGCCGACAGCGAGGTGCAAGCTCCGCGGCAGAGCCGGCTGCACCGAGTGATGCGCTATATCCCCCTGATCGCCCCCGTCCTGTTGTGGGCCGTGCCCTGCTGGGTGCTCCTGTACGCCGGTCAGCACTGGCCGCTGCCCGTCACGCTGGTCGGTACCGCCCTGTTCGCCCTCGGCCTCGTCGGTATGCCGGTCGCAATGGGGCGCGGCCACGGCCGACGCCAGCAGGACCGGGCGGCGATAGTCGGTGACACCCTGCTGGGCGCCAGCTGGGTTCTGTTCACCTGGTCCGTTCTGCTCGGCGTCCTCCTGCGGCTCGCCCTGACCGTGGCCGGCGTCGGCGAGAGTCAGGACCGGGCCCGCATCGTCACGTGGGCCGTCCTCGGCGTCACCGCAGTACTGCTCGCCTGGGGGTACGCCGAAGCCCGCCGCGTGCCACGCGTGCGCCGACTCGACGTACAACTCCCCCGGCTGGGTGCCGGGTTGGACGGCACCCGCGTCGTCCTCATCACCGACACCCACTACGGGCCGCTCGATCGCGCCCGCTGGTCGGCACGGGTATGCGAGACGGTGAACACGCTGGAAGCCGACCTGGTCTGCCACACCGGCGACATCGCTGACGGCACGGCCGAACGCCGCCGCGCCCAGGCCACCCCACTCGCCACCGTGCGGGCCACCCATGCCCGTGTTTACGTCACCGGCAACCACGAGTACTACAGCGAAGCCCAGGGCTGGGTCGACCTGATGGACGAACTGGGCTGGGAGCCACTGCGCAACCGCCATCTGCTGCTCGAACGCGGAGGCGACTCCCTCGTGGTCGCCGGCGTGGACGACGTCACCGCCGAGTCCTCCGGCCTGGCAGGCCACCGCGCCCACCTCGCCGGAGCCTTGAACGGCGCCGACCCCGACCTACCCGTCCTGCTCCTGGCACACCAGCCCAAGTTCGTCGACCGGGCGGCAGACGCAGGCATCGACCTCCAGCTCTCCGGCCACACCCACGGCGGCCAGATCTGGCCCTTCCACCACCTGGTCCGCATCGACCAGCCCGCTCTCGCCGGACTCAGCCACCACGGCACCCGCACCCTCCTCTACACCAGCCGCGGCACCGGCTTCTGGGGCCCGCCGTTCCGCATCTTCGCCCCCAGCGAGATCACCCTGCTCGTACTCCGCTCCCCGGACCTGCCCACCTCGCCGTAGCACTGGACGGGCCAACACATCCGCCAGGAGCAGTCCACGAGCAGAGGGATGCGGCGTCGGCAGATGACCAGTCCCGTCTCACCGAGGACAAGATCCGGACCATTCCCGGGCCGGCCGCTTCAACGAGCCATGCCTGGCCACGTCTTACGCAGGTCAGCGACACGTGACGCCCGTACCGCCAGCAGACCAGCAACCTTCTGGTGTCGTATTCGGCGAGGAAGCTGGGCTTCTTCTAGACATACGAGAAGGGCGCCTGAACAGGGAAGATTCCTGTTCAGGCGCCTTTCGGGGCGCGCAGTCGAGCGGTGAGTTGACAGGTCGAAACGGCTGTGACCTGCTAGGACGAGTTGCAGAGGTGATCGGAGGCAGTCAGAGGAAAACGCTCTGATTCGAACCCGCTTGCCCGTGCGGCGGCCGAGCGAGTCGGCAAACAGGGCCCGGTAGATCGTCTCCGGGCAGGCCCGCATCGTCGGATCGGTGGTGTGTTCAGGTGCCGGGATATCTGCCGGGTGACCACTCCAGCGCCTGAAACGCCTGCCCTGGCGGGACCTGCCCCTGCCGGGCAAGACCCGCGCCACCGCGCACGGCCGCGACGAGATCAGACGGGTCAAAACCGCCACCGTGGCCGACCTTGACTTCCCGCACGCCGCACAAGCGGTGCAGATCGTGCGCCGCCGGCGCACCATCGCTGCCGGCGCGGTCACCCTCGAGCGCGTATTCGCTGTCACCGACCTCGCGGCCGACCAAGCAGACGCTGCCGACATCGCGCTCCGCATCCGCCGGCACTGGGCCATCGAGAACCAGCTCCACCACGTACGTGACACCGCCTGGACCGAGGACGCCTCCCGTGTGCGCACCGGCATCGCCCCTCGGGCCATGGCCAGCCTGCGCAACCTCGCCATCGGTGCCCTCCTCCTGGCAGGGCACCGGAGTATCGCCGCCGGCCTCCGCCACCACGTGCGCAACGCCAGCCGCCCCCTGACCACCCTTGGCATCACGTGATCAGACCGCACAACGCTCCCAACTGACGTTCAGCGCCCTGTACCGCACGGCAAGGCTGACTGAAATCGTGGATTGTGCTACATAGTTTTGAACGCGTTCAACTCTTTGGTCTAGGCTCACCCGAGACGAAGGAGGGGAAGCCGATGAAGATTGTGATTCCTGGGGGCACCGGACAGGTCGGCGCGGTCCTGAAGCGCGCACTCGACGCCGCAGGCCACGAGGTCGTGATTCTCACCAGACGCCCCAGGCGCGAGGGCGAGGTCCGATGGGACGGTCGGACCCTGGGGCCATGGACGGCTGCGGTGGACGGCAGCGATATCGTCATCAATCTGGCCGGACGCACTGTGAGTTGCCGATACACGCCGGCCAATCTGCAGGAAATGATGGACTCTCGGGTCGACTCCACCCGGGTCGTGGGCGCCGCGATCGCGGGCGCTGCCCGACCGCCCCGGGTCTGGCTGCAGATGAGCACCGCCACGGTGTACGCGCACCGCATCGACGCCCCCAACGACGAGGCCACCGGTGTGATCGGCGGTACCGAACCGGGCGTGCCGGACTACTGGGCGTACAGCGTCGAGATCGCCAAAGCCTGGGAGCAGGCTCAGCAGCAGGCCGAAACGCCGGCCACGCGCAAGGTCGCTCTGCGCTCGGCCATGGTGATGAGCCCGGACCCCGGCGGGGTCTTCGCCGTCCTGCTGGGACTGGCCCGCCTGGGTCTCGGCGGCCCGGTCGCCGGTGGGGCACAGTACGTGTCGTGGATCCACGAACACGACTTCGTGCGCGCGGTGGAGTTCTTGATCGACAAGGAAGACATCGCAGGGCCGGTGAACCTGGCGGCTCCCCACCCCCTTCCGCAGCGCGCATTCATGCATACCCTGCGCTCCGCGTGGGGTATACCGGTGGGTCTCCCTGCGACCAAGTGGATGGCCGAGGTCGGCGCGTTCGCTCTGCGTTCCGACACCGAACTGCTGCTGAAGAGCCGCCGTGTCGTCCCGGGCCGACTGACCCAGGCAGGCTTCGACTTTCAGTACGCACAGTGGCCACAGGCCGCGAATGAGCTGGTGCGTCGGGTGCGCAAACGGGTCGAAGGCGGTTCCGCGACACGCCGGTGAACGGATCCGGGACGGCGGCCGATCTGGCCGCCCCGTCGTCCCTGGCCAGCCTGTGCTGCACCAGCCACCATGCGCGCAACACCACCCTCCCCCTGGCCAGCCTCGGCATCACGTAATCAAACCGGACAGACCCACTGAACGACGCCGCCCTGGTCCGCGACCAGAGCTACGCCGGCCAGGCGGCGGTCGCCGACGACCTACGCCTGCCCCCGCGTACACCGTGCACGGCGACCCGGTGCCGGGGCAGCGGAAGCGGGGAGCTGGACGTGTTCGGCCGTCCCGCGGGTTTCAGCCGCGTCGGCAACCACGTGTCGCAGCAGTTCCCGCCGCGGCCTCAGTCCTGGACGAGTTGATGGGCCAGGCGATGTGCCTGAGCCAGCAGGGTTCCGTATGTCACCAGCGCATCCGGGTCGTCGGACACGGCTCCCGGTAGCCGTCGGCGGAATGCGTCGAGCGCGCGGTGAAGCTCCCCGACCGCCTCGCGCAGTTCCTCTGCGGCGGAGGCGTCGCGGCCGCCCGGGGCGAACCGGGTCTGGCTGTAGAGCCGGATGGCGCGCGCCGTCTGGCGCAGGAAGTCCGCGTAGGCGCGGGTGATCCCCGCAGGCGGCCGGGCCGCCCTCCCGCCGTCCGCGGTCTCCCATACCGTCCGCGTGACGCCCGAGGTGTGGACGGCGACGTAGTCGAGCACGGCCAGCGCATCGGCGTACGCCTTGCCGGGCGTGGCAAGAGTCCGCTTGCGGCGTCCCCTCGGATTGACACGCATGCTTTCGTGGCTCCAGCCGATCGCCGACCTGGCCTGGTCGACCAGGCGGCCCAGATGCAGCGCCCGCTCGTGCCAGTCCCCGGCGGGATGGCCGTCCCACTGGCCGGTGGCCAGACCGTCGGCCACCGCGTCCAGGATCTCCTGCGCCTCACAGGCCGCGTCCTCCAGCGCGGAGCGGGAGTCGCGCAAGTACACCGGGGGCCGAATCAGCGCGTTGACCACCACGCCGACCACCGCGCCGAAGACCGCCTCCGCGATACGGGCGGCCGACGAAGCGACGGTCACCTGGCCACTGGTCAACACGAAAAGCGCCCCGGTGGCAGCGTAGACACCCTGGCTTCCCAGTCGCCGCCACTGTCCCATCAGCAGCACTGCCGGGAGGACCAGGGCCATCGCGGCCATCGTGCTGTCCAGCATCAGCGCCACCGCTGTCGCCACCGCCGTACCCACCGCGATCGCCGCGAGTTGCTGCAGACCGTGCGCGACCGATCGGTACACGGTCGACTCCACCAGCACGACCGCCACCCACGGCGCGACGAACGCCATCGGGGCCGCGAGCCACCAGCCCGCCACCGCCCACGCCACCCAAGCGGCCAGGGCCGCCTTGGCGGCCTGAGCCGCCAGATCCCGCTCCCGTCCCGGGCCGGCCCACGCCCGCCGCACTGTCGGTGCGGCAGCCCCAACACAGCGTCGGACAGCCCGTATCGCCATACGAGTCCACTCCATGGCACATCAAGTGCCACGCCAGGGGCGAGACGCACCTCCTGACCGTGATGGCACTCGTCACCAACCGCGCACGTCGCGGACGCGCCCTGTGGCGGTCCGACTTCCTCATCCCCGCCGGATCCCCACCCGGCCGTTCGGCCGGGTGGGGATCCGGCGGGGCGCAGTAGCCGCTCGCGTGGGGCGCCTTGCGTTGTACTGCTGTTGGAGGTGGGCGGAGGGCCGGGCGAGCGTGGGGGTGGCTGTTGCCGTTCTCCTGGGTGCCTGCGGCGTCAGCGGATGCGGAACGGTGGCGGAACGACGGGACGACGTACGCGACACGACGGCCGTGTTCGAGCGGGCCCTCGGGGAAGGTGCGTACGACCGGGTGTGCGCCGTTCTCGCGCCGGCGACCGTGGAGGAGCTGGAGCAGCAAGCGGGCAGCCCGTGCGCAAGAGCGATGAGTGAGGAGTCCCTGCCGCCGGGCCGGACACCACTGACGGCCCTCAACTCCCGCCTCGCACACCTCCGGGCAGCGAGGCCGGGGCAACGCGCCCGATCATTGATCCACTGCGACCAGTTCGCCACCATGGCCCCGCTCTGCGAGCACCAGGGGGATGAGATGTGCGTGCCGAACCGGGCGGAACCGTCGACCTGCAGACCGTCGGCCAGGAGGACGGCACAGCATCGCCCGCATCACCCGCGCCCTCAACGATGCAGGCGTACCAAGCCCGTCCGCCGCCGACCTCAGCCGCAACCCGCACCCCGCCGGCCACCGGTGGATCCTCACAACGTCCGCGCCATCCTTCTTCATGACTGTCCGATTCATCGGCCACCGCTGGAGCTCGATTGGCCGAAAATACGCACTCCAAGCCGAGTGTCACGAAATCTCGAACGCGGCGAGGCGCCGGTAAATCGCCTGAAAACGCCGGATGCCGCATGCCATGGATCAGCGGCGGCAAGTCAGTTCGGGTACCACACAGTTGTGCCGCGGTAGCCATTTTCCGACGAAGTGAAGTCGGCCCTTCGGCGGGGCCCGTGTGCCTGGTGTGGTGACTAGCATGAGCGACGTGCTTGATCCGGAAGATGCCCTACCGTCTTCCGGGTTCTCGGCGACGTCTCAGCCATGGACGCACCCCCTGCTCACACGGACCGAGGGACCGCGGAATGCCAGTGCCTGCTCGCCCCCGCCAGCGCCGATCCGCGCAGACGACGGGTTCCTCCCCAGCCGTGCTCTCCGCACTCCTGGTCGTCACGGCCGCGGGAGCCGGAGCGGCCGTCGGCCTCGCCCCCGAGGGAGCCCGCCCGTGGGTGGCAGGCACGGCGATCGCAGCCTGGGGCTGCATCGCGGCCGTTGTCGCCCTCGCCTCCGCCCGGTTGCGTCAGGCCCACCGTGAGACGGTGTCACGTACCGGTGAGCTGGAGATGACCAAGAACAACTGGATGCAGCACGGCGCCGAGACGGACCAGCTGGTCAATGTGACCCTGCCGGCGATAGCCAAGCAGCTCAACGAGGGCGTCGGCGCCGACGGGGTCCTGTCCGGGCTGCCCACCCCCTCCGACCCGTACCTGCGCCGGATGCTGCACGTCTTCACCACCGAGGTCGCCGCGTCGGTCCGGCGAACCGCCGAGGCTCAGTCGGACCTCGACATGATGCGTCGTGAACTGGCCCGGGGGACAGAGGAACTCGAACGCCTCACCAACGACACGCTGCCGGCCGCGGTGGCCCTGCTGCGCGAGGGCAGCTCGGCCGACACCGTCCTCGCGAAGTTGGACTGGCCGAGCATCCCCCTGTTGCGCTCCCCCGCGGAGTCGTTCATCCGTGAACTCGCGTACGCGGAGCGCCGTTCCGCCGCCGCCCAGGCCGCCTCCGCGAAGGCGCTGAGCCGGGTCCAGGCCAAGACCGTCGGCATGCTCGCCGACCTGCGGGACATGCAGGACCGCCACGCCGGGGAGATCTTCGGCGATCTGCTGCGACTGGATCACAGCACCTCCCAGCTGGGCCTCATGACCGACCGGCTCGCCCTGCTGATGGGCGGCCGCTCCAGCCGCGTCTGGAACAAGCCGATCGTCATGGAGAGCATCCTGCGCGGCTCCGTCGGCCGGATCGCCGCGTACCGGCGCGTCCGTCTGCACAACTCCAGCAAGGTCGCCATCGCGGGCTTCGCGGCGGAGGGTGTGATGCACCTGCTGGCCGAACTCATGGACAACGCCGCCAACTTCTCGCCGCCGATCGACGAGGTCCATGTATACGTGGAGGAGCGCAGCGCCGGTCTCGTCATCACCATCGAGGACAGCGGCCTGAAGATGTCCGACGCCTCCATGCGCCGGGCGGCGGAGTCGGTGTCGGGCCAGGTCACCGACCTCGCCTCGCTGCAGGGAACCCGGCTCGGTCTGAGCGTGGTGGGGCGGCTCGCCGCCAAGCACGGCATCAGCGTCAACTACCGTCCCTCCTCGCGCGGCGGCACCGGCGTCGTCGTACTGCTGCCGCCCCAGCTCGTGGCGCAGCAGCGCGAGCCGGTCACTCCCGAGCCCACGCGTCGTGGCGCGGAAGTTCCGACCCCCGCGTCGGCTCTCGCGGTCGAGGAAGCACTCCCCCTGCGGCCTCAGGCGGTCGCGCCCGCGGGTGAGGCGCCCCGGGCCGACGTTCCCGTCAGGCCCACCGCTGCCACTCCCAACGGGCTGCCGGTCCGGGCCCCCGGACGCACCATGGCCGAGGCAGAACGAGGACGGCCGAAGACGACGGCGGAGCCGTCCCGGGCGCAGCCCAGCGGAACCGGTCCGGCGCGCGACGCCGGAAGCCAGTTCGGTGCCTTCCACCGCGGCCGACAGGCCGGAGGGTCCTCCGCCGGCTCTCCCGCCGGTCCCGGCGATGAGGCCGGGCACGAGACCGGGGCCGAGGCGGACGACTAGATCCGGGCCCTTCGCACACCTCAGGGGCACCGCAAGCCCCCTCCGCATTGATTCGCCGCACCCCGTTGGATTGGAGGAACGGGCCGGGTGACCACCAAGAGGTCATGACCCGTCCCGCCCATCATGGAGACCACTGACAACAGCCTCACCTGGCTCTTGATGAACCTCATGGAGCGCACCCCGGGCACCCGCCACGCACTCGTCCTGTCACGGGACGGCCTGAAGCTGTGCTGGACGGACCACCTGACCCTCGACCAGGCCGATCAGCTGGCGGCGATCTGCTCCGGCATCCAGGCTCTCGCGCAGGGCGCGTCCGTGGAGTTCGGCGACGGAACGGGCGGCGTGCGGCACTCCATGACCGAGTTCCACGGGGGTCTCCTGTTCATCGTGGACGCCGGCCAGGGCGCGCATCTCGCGGTCGTCGCCGAGGAGAGCGCCGACCCGGGTGTCGTCGGCCATCAGATGACCGAGCTGGTGGATCAGATCGGTGACCATCTGCGGGCCGAGCCCCGCGCCTCCGTCACCGGGGGTGCCTCGGCGTGATCCACAAACCCGTGGACGTCGGCGACCCCGACCGGCTCTACATGGTCACGGGTGGACGCAGTGAGGCCGACGACGCCTTCGACCTGGTCACACTGATCGTCAGTGAGTGCGAGCCCACCGCCGGGATGCAGTCCGAGCACACCCGGATCCTCGAGATGTGCCGGCACCCGACGGCACTGGTCGAGATCTCGGCCGAACTCAAGCTGCCCATCACCGTCGTACGGATCCTCCTCGGCGACCTCCATGCCATGGGCAAGGTGAGCGCCCGTCACCCCCGCGCGGCCGAGTCCGTCGCGGCCCTCCCCGAAACCGCCCTGCTGCAGGAGGTGCTCCATGGGCTCCGCAACCTCTGAGCTGCCCGCCCAGCGCACACCGCTGGCCGATGCCGCCGAAACCGGCCTGAAGATCGTCGTCGTGGGCGGTTTCGGTGTCGGCAAGACCACCCTGGTCCGCTCGGTCAGCGAGATCCGGCCGCTGAACACCGAAGAGGTGATGACGCAGGCGGGGCAGGGCGTCGACGAGACGACGGGTGTGGAGCGAAAGACCACGACGACCGTCGCGTTCGACTTCGGGCGTATCAGCCTCAGCAGGCGCATGGTGCTCTACCTGTTCGGCGCACCGGGCCAGGAACGCTTCTGGTTCCTGTGGGACCGTCTGTTCTCCGGCACTCTGGGCGCGATCGTCCTTGTCGACACCCGGCGTATGGAGGACTCCTGGTACGCGATCGACAGGCTCGAACACCACGAGACGCCGTTCGTGGTGGCCGTCAATCGTTTCGACGACGACAAGCGCCGGCTCTCGCTCGACGAGATCCGGCAGGCACTCGCCTTGGGCGAACACGTACCCATGGTCGACTGCGACGCACGGGTCAGGTCGTCGGGCAAAGAGGTCCTGATCACTCTCGTGGACCATCTCTACGCACTGGCACTGTCCCAGGAGGGGACCTCGTGAGCGACTCCACCGGCTCCCCGTCCCCGGGCACGCCTCCGCCGGGCTGCCCGGCACATGCCTCCGCCGTACCCCTGGGCGGTCTGGAGTACCAGCAGACGCCCTCGCAGCTGTACCGCACCATGCGCCGGGAACACGGGGCGGTGGCGCCGGTCCTGCTCGACGGCGACATCCCGGCCTGGCTCGTGCTCGGCTATCCCGAGGTCAGCTTTGTGACCAGCCATGACGAGCTGTTCGCGCGGGACTCCCGGCGGTGGAACCAGTGGCCGAACATCCCGGAGGACTGGCCCCTGCTGCCGTTCGTCGGCTATCAGCCGTCCGTGCTGTTCACCGAGGGCCAGGAGCATCAGCGCCGGGCGGGCGTCATCACCCAGGCGCTGGAGGGGGTCGACCAGTTCGAACTGGCCCGCGAATGCCAGTCGATCGCCGAGCAACTGATCACCTCGTTCGCCGGCAGCGGTCAGGCCGAGCTGATGAGCGCGTACGCGCATGCCCTGCCGGCCCGTGCGGTGCTGTGGATGTGCGGCATGCCGCAGGGCAGTGCGGATACGGAGCAACTCGTCGACGATCTGCGGATCTCGCTGGACGCCGGTGAGGGCGACGATCCGGTGGCGGCGTACATGCGTGTCGGGGAACGCATCATGCAGCTGGTGAAGGAGAAGCGGGAGCGCCCCGGTCCCGACGTCACCTCCCGGATGCTGCTGGATCCGGCGGGTCTCAGCGACGAGGAGATCGTGCAGGACCTGATCTCCGTCATCGCCGCGGCACAGCAGCCGACCGCCAACTGGATCTGCAACACCCTGCGTCTGCTGCTGACCGATGAGCGCTTCGCGATCAACGTCTCGGGCGGCCGGGTCAGCGTCGGCGACGCGCTGAACGAAGTGCTGTGGCTGGACACGCCGACCCAGAACTTCATCGGCCGCTGGGCCGTGCGCGACACACAGCTCGGCGGGCGGCTCATCCGCGAGGGCGACTGCCTGGTCCTCGGCCTCGCGGCGGCCAACACGGACCCTCAGATCTGGCCCGACGCACATGTCGGCGCCGAGAACTCCGCGCACCTGTCCTTCAGCAACGGCGAGCACCGCTGCCCCTATCCGGCTCCGCTGCTCGCCGACGTGATGGCACGCACGGCGGTGGAGACTCTTCTGGAGCGGCTGCCCGACCTGGTGCTGGGCATCGAAATGGCGGAGCTGACCTGGCGTCCGTCCATCTGGATGCGCGGACTGACGTCCCTGCCGGTGCAGTTCACTCCGGCGTCGCGGTAGCCACGTCCTCCGCGAGCCGAGCAGGGATCCCCGGGGCCCCTGGCACGCGGAGAACGTGGATCGCCACCGGGCCATCGCTCAGGTGGTGACCGGGGTGAAGCGCACCGGCAGTGACTGCGGGCCGCGGGTGAAGACGCCCTGCTCGACGGGCTCGTAGCCGTCGGCGAAACGCAGATCGGGCATCGCGTCGAGCAGTTGGTTCACACCCACTTCGACCTCTGCCTTGGCGAGCAGCGCGCCGACGCAGAAGTGTCGGCCCAGCGCGAATGCGAGGTGGTCGGCAGCGGCCGAGAACGCAGAGGTCGTGGCGAGGTCGTCTCGGAAGATGTCGAACCGGTCGGGGTCGCGGTAGCGGCGCTCGTCCCGGTTGGCAGCTCCGATGAGACACGTCACCGTGGCTCCCTGCGGGATGGTGCCGCCGGAGACCTCGACCTCGGTGGCCGACTGTCGCATGATCATGTGGACCGGAGGCGTGTAGCGCAGCGTCTCGGCGAAGGCCGCGGAGATCAGACTCCGGTCCTCGCGGACCGCCGCCAACTGCTCGGGGTGCAGGAGCAGGTTGGCGAGGATACTGGCGATCGCCTTGTCAGTGGTCTCCCCGCCGGCAGCGAGCAGCAGGCTGCAGAACGCCTTGATGTCCTCGTCGCTCATCCGGACACCGTCGACCTCGGCGGCACAGAGCGAGGACAGCAGGTCGTCGCCGAGGTGGTCGCGCCGCTCGCGGATGAGCGGAATCATGTACTCGGCGAACTCCACACGGGTGCGCTCGCCGGCGGCGGTCACCTCGGGATCACCGGAGAGGTTGCCGAGGAAGGCGATGACGGCGGTGTACCAACCGTGGAAGCGGGTGTGGTCGGCTTTGTCCAGGCCCAGCATGTCCGCGATGACGTTGACCGGGAACCGGGTCGCGTAGTCGCTGACGATGTCGGCCGAGCCGGAGTGCCGGAAGGCGTCGATGAGTTCGCGCGAGTTGCGCTCGATGACCGGCAGGAACCTCTCCTGCAGATCGCTGCCACGGAACGCGGGGGCGACGAGTGCGCGCCGCACCGCGTGCTCCCGACCGCTGAGCTGGAGAATCGTCTTGCCGTGGACCGGCTCCAGCTGCCAGTTGTAGTTGTCGGTCGTGAACTCGGACTTCTTGTCCTTGAAGACCCGCTCGACGTCGTCGTAGCGGGAGATGATGTAACTCTGGGTGGCCTCGTGCCAGATCAGGGGGTTTTTCTCCCGCATCGCCACGTACGCGGGATAGGGATCCGCAGCGAACTCGGGCGAGAGGATGTCGGGCACCTGCTGGGCAGTGGACACGGTACTCCTCGTAAGTAGATGCGTGCCGTCGAGGGACAGGTTATTGATCTTTCGATGGCTCAAACAGTCCAGTCTGGGCCGAAGTTGATTGCCTGACCGTCGGGCGTCGAACATGCGGGACGGACCACTGGGCACCTGGCCCCTGAGCGACACGGAGGCAGAAGGGGCGGTGGCGGAGGGCCTGCGCCTGGACTGGTGACCGAGTCCGGGTGCTCCTGGCTGGCGGCGTGGTGGTCGAGGGCGACGAAGTCCTGGTCGCCGTCCGCGCCCCGGCCGCGGGCGTCGTCCTCCTCGTCGTCAAGCGCCGCAACCGGCGCCGGGAGGCCGCGACCGAGGCCGGCGAAGACGCGCGTACCGAAGTGAGTGACCGGCCCGGCCCGGCAGCACGCCCACCCGATACGGGAAGCCGTCAGGTGGTCGCCAGGGGCAGCGGGGCGAACGTGTGCCGCTCCCAGAGGCGGCGGGAGGCCTCCTCGGGGTAGGCGGCCACCGTGGGGACGGAGTCGAGGAGTTGGGTGAGGCGTTGCTCGGTGTCGTAGGCGGGCCAGCCAGGGTCGCCGGTGGTGGCGAAAGCGGTCCAGGCGGAGCGGAAGCGGGCGGAGAGCGCCTCGGTCTCGGGTGAGGGTGTGGGGCCGATGAGCAGGGCGCCGAGGCCGCCGTACACGCCGAAGGTCAGGGGCACGTCCAGGCCGTGGCAGGCGCCCAGGGCTCCGCCGCTCGCCGGTGCGGACCAGGTGAGTTCGTACAGATGCGCCCGGCCACCGCCCACCGCGTGTGCCTGAGCGAGGTGCAGCGAGGGCATGCGGAACAGCCAGTCGGACTGGACGAGTTCGAACAGGTGCTCCGCGGAGGCTTCCGGGAACGCGGACCGGTAGGCATGGCCGGCGTCCGGTGTCGGGCCGAAGAGGCTCAGGGCCGTCGACGCGAGGCTGTCGTCCACCTGGCCGAGCAGCCCGCCCAGCAGGAGGAAGAGCCGGTACTCGTCCCGGTTGTGCCCGACGATCAGCTCGATGTCCCGGGCCTCACCGCTCGCCAACGCCTCCCACGGCGTGGTGGGCAGAACCTCGCCGTCGACGACCGGCGAGAACGGCGTCGGAGTGAGGGCGACCGGGCCCCACCGGTGCACGTACTCACGCATCCGGGCGCTCACCGCGGCTCCGGCCTCGGTCAACTTGCGCGGGTCGACACCGGACAGGTCGGCCGCCGTCGGCCGCAGCCCCAGCTCACCCGCGATGGCCCCGGCGATGTCCACGGCCAGCTCGTCCGAGAAGAACGTGCCCGGCACACTCTGGGCGATGGCCCGTCGGAACAGTCCCCGGGCGGACGGCATGGCCATCAACGCGGCGATGGACCCGGCACCTGCCGACTCGCCGAAGACGGTGACCCGGTCGGGGTCACCACCGAAAGCGGTGACGTTGTCCCGCACCCACTCCAGAGCCGCGACCTGGTCGAGGAGACCGCGGTTGGCAGGGGCTCCCTCGATCCGGGCGAACCCCTCGATGCCGACCCGGTAGTTGAGGGTGACGACGACCAGGTCGCCGTCGCGGGAGAGGCGGCTGCCGTCATAGGCCGGGTCGTCGGTGGAGCCGAACTTGTAGGCACCGCCGTAGATCCACACCATCACGGGTCGGCGGGCCGCGCTGTCCGCGTCCGGTGTCCAGACGTTGACCGTCAGCCAGTCGTCACCGGTCGGGACCCCACCGGCGGGCGCGGTGCCGGGCCCGAGCGGCTCCTGCGGGGGCGGCGGACCGAACGCGAACGCCTCCCGCACACCGTCCCAGTACCGAACCGGTCGCGGCGCCGCGAAGCGCGCCTCACCCACCGGGGGCCGTGCGTACGGGATACCACGGAAGACCGCCAGGCCCTCCTCGCGACGGCCGCGCACCGCACCCGCCAGGGTCGTGACCTCTGGAAACTCGGCACTGCTCATGATGGCTCCTCAAGTGGCCGCCAGTCGGCGGCTCCGGTCCGTACGCGGGATCAGATCCCTGTCGTGCAACAGCCAGGACGGCCGTTCGGCGAGCGAGGCCGCTCGCCTCGGCGCGGCCATCCTGCCTCTACATCCTTGAACTATCAATTAGATGTCCGAGAGACGGGAGTCCCGCGGAATACCTCACTCCACCCCATTGACACCCACCCGCCGCGACCCGAGACTCGTGGCCAGCCTCCAGTGAACCCCACTTCACCTGGCGAACATATCGCACATGTTCCTGGGCGTCCCCCTCTTCAAGGACGAAGATGAACTCCCCCACCACATCTGCCGCATCCCGTCGCCCGCACACGTTCCGCACAGTGTTTCCGGTCCTGGCCCTGTGCTGGCTGGCCGTCTTCTTCGACGGCATGGATGTCAACATCTACGGCGCGGTCATGCCGCACATGCTCGACGATTCAGGACTCGGACTGACCCCGGCCACCGCGGGCACCATCGGCAGCTGGACCACGTTCGGCATGCTCATCGGCGCACTCACGGCGGGCAACCTCACAGACTGGCTCGGCCGGCGGATGATGCTGGTGGCCAGTGTGACGCTGTTCTCCCTCGGCTCGGCGATCTGCGCCGTGGCCGGAGGCGTCGGGATCTTCGGAGCCGGACGGTTCGTCGCCGGGCTCGGTCTCGGAGGGCTGATGCCCCTGTGCCTGGCCATGGTGATGGAGTTCGCCCCGCCCCGCCGCGCGGCCCTCACGACCGGCCTGCTGATGACCTCGTACCACTTCGGGGGCATGGCCGCGACGGGCCTCGGCCTGACGGTTGCTCCGGACGCGGGCTGGCGCTGGGTGTTCTGGGCGGGTGTCCTGCCGGCCGTGATCGCCGTACCGCTGCTGCTGAAGCTGCTGCCCGAGTCACCCGGCGTACTGCTCGCCCGTGGCTGCACGGGCGAGGCGTACGCCGTCGCCGACCGCTACGGTCTGCCCCGGCCCTCCCCCGTGGCGGCGCCGGTCGCCGGAGCCAAGGGACGACTGGCCGCCGTACGGGCCCTCTTCGACCAGGACTCCCGCTGGGCGACTCCACTGCTGTGGCTCGCCTCCTTCTCGGGCCTGCTGCTCGTGTACGGCGTGAGCACCTGGCTGCCACAGATGATGAGGGCCTCCGGCTACGGACTGACCTCGTCGGTCAGCTTCCTCATGGTGATCAACGCGGGTGGCATCGTCGGCCTGCTGATCGCGGGCCGCACCGCCGACCGGTTCGGCGCGGTACGCGTGTCGGCGGTCTGGTTCGTGCTGACCGCCGTCGGCGCCCTGCTGCTCAAGTCCCACCTCCCGCTGGGCGCCACCTACGTCGTGGTGGCCGTCACCGGAGTGTTCCTGTTCAGCGCACAGGTCATGGTCTACGCCGCCACCAACACCGTCTACCGCGACAGCGAGCGCGCCGCGGGCCTCGGCTGGGTCACCGGAGTAGGCCGCACCGGCGCCGTCATCGGCCCCTGGCTGATCGGAGCGCTCGCCAACAGCGGCAACCAGAGCTGGGGCTTCACCACCTTCGCCCTGGCCGGACTGCTGGGCGCGCTCGCCATCGCCCTCGTACCGCTCGCGCGGCGGATCGGCCGGAGCGACTCCCCCGCACCGGCATCCGTCGCGACGGCCTCCGTCGGCGTCGGCACGTCGGACAGCTGACGCCCGGTCCCGCCCAACCACCGGACACCCGGGGCCACTTGCTCGACCTCTACATCCCACGGCTCGGGCGGCCCGTCCCGCTGGTGCTCGTCACGAGCGGCTCGCGCTGGCTCGCGGACACCGGACGCACGGGCGCCGACAAGGCAGCCGCGCAGCTCAACCCGCACGGCTTCACGGTCGCGGGCGTGGCGATCCGCTCCAGCGGGCAGGCGCGGTTCCCATAGACGAGACGAGACGTGACGGGCGTCGCGGACACGTGCCGCAGCGGCCGCTCAGAGGTGGCCGTCCAGGAACTCCCGTAGCTCGGCGATGGTCATAGGCCCCGAGCCGTGCGCCACCGCCTCCCCCTCCTTCAGCAGGACGTAGGACGGGGCTCCGGTGATCCCGTATCGCTCGGTTGCGGCCGGACAACGCGTGATGTCGGTGCGGACGGCCGTCAGGCGACCCGTGCAGTCGTCGGCGATGCCACCCACGACGAGGTCCATCACCCGGCAGGGCTCGATCGCCTTGGGCCATGTCCCGGTGAAGTACGCGAGAACCGGAACTTTGCTCATCCCGAGGATGAAATCGAACTCCGCGTCCTCACGGGGTCGGTGAACCCGCTGCGCCATGGAAGCTCCTGACCTCGCGCTCCGTCATTCCGCCCCATCATCCCTTGCGCGGTGAGCCGGGCCGGCACGGTCGGTCGTCCGGCTGTCCTGTCGGTAGGGAGGCACAGGGCCGTCACAGGACCACGGTGGTCCCCGGGCGCGAACGGCCCGGCCCTCTTCCCCGGGCCGCACGAGCCGGCTGACGGCACCGAGACCGAGGCACGACTCCTGGAGCGCTCGCGGACCCGGTCGTGGACGGTCGACCTACGCCTCAGCTGCCCCGAAGACCGACCGCCAGCGTCAGTTCAAGGACCCGGTGTGGCGATGCGAGATCCGGAAACAGCTCCCGCAGCTGCGACATCCGGTACCGGACTGTCTGGGGATGGACGAACAACGCCGCCGCCACCTCGTCCCGCCTGCCCTGGTGCAGCAGCCACGCCCGCAACGTCTCCTCCAGCCGCCGTGCGGTCGCGACTGGCAACGTCCGCAACGGTGCGAGGGCTCGGGCACGCAGGTCTGCGTACGCGTCCACGTCGGCGCTCAGCACCAGCTCGGGCAGGTGGTCCTCGGTGTCGTGAATATCGGAGGAGAGGGAGCGGGCGCGTACGGCTCGTGCGTACGAGGCGGACGCTCGAGTCCACGGCCGGGCCGGGCCGACCACGGCGGTGCGGTCGGTCAGCTGCCGCAAGAGATGTGATCGGTCGGCATCGGGGACGAGCAGCACACCGGTGGAATCCGGCAGATCGTCGAGGACGAGGGTGCTCGGGTCGAGCGCGCGGTAGGCAGGCCGGGCCTGGGCGGCGGGCAGCAGGACCGCGGTCAGCGAAACCGGAGGCTGCCACCCGGCCCGGTGAGCAGAGGCCAGCAGCACGTCCGGGCTCGCGTCGGCGAGGAGGTCGCGGGCCAGGTGTTCCAGGTGGCGCTCGTGGTCCCTGCCCCGGGCGGCCAGCTCGTCGGCGTGGCCCGCGGCGCTCGCGGCGGAGAGCTCGTCGATGTAGGCGAAGGTCAGCTCGGCGAACTTGGCGACCTCGGCGGCGGGCAGACCTGCGGGTACGGCACCCGCTGCCAGGCATCGCCAGGCCACGCGGGCGCCGACGCGGTAGGCGCTGAGCAGGGCGTCCATCGAACGGCCGTCGCGGACCTCGCCGCGGCCCAGCTCGTAGGCTGCGTCACCGGCGTCGCCGCCTGTGGCGTTCCCGCTCGCGAGGTCCAGGTAGTGCCCCAGGGCGGTGCGGACGGCTCGGCGGATGGTGGCGCCCATACGGCCCGAAAGGGCGTTGGCGTAGGGAGGGACCTCGTCGATGATCGCCTGGACGACCTCGTCGGCGGTGCCCGTCAACGCGCCCCGAAGTGCGGTGACCGTCGTCTCATCCAGGGTCAGTTCGCTGGCCCTCCGGGTTGCATGACTCATGTTTTTGTTCCCTGCGAACAATTCGGTCGACCAGATTTACGTCCTGTGGTCAGGACTTTACCCCTTGAGGCGCAGCAAGCTGGAGTCATGACGAGTGCAGCCCTCCGCAGCAGGGCGTGGAAAATGCTGGAGATGGTCACGACGCCGCTGCTGCCGTCGGACTACCTCGACCTGGTCAGCCCGCTGCGTGCGGGCGCTGACCTGCGTGGGCGCATCGAGGCCGTGCACCCCGAGACGGGTGACGCCGCGACGATCGTGATCAGGCCGGGACGGGGCTGGCGCGGCCACACAGCCGGTCAGTACGTGCGGATCGGGGTCGACGTCGACGGGGTGCGCCTGTGGCGTGCCTACTCCCTCACCTCGCCGACGAACCGCCAGGACGGCCGCTTCACGATCACCGTGAAGGCGATCCCGGACGGCAAGGTCAGCAACCACCTGGTCCGCAGGACGAAACCGGGCACACTGATCCAGCTCGACCAGCCGACCGGTGACTTCGTGCTGCCGCAGGCCAAGCCCGCCAAGGTGCTCTACCTGACGGCCGGCAGCGGCATCACGCCCGTGATGGGCATGCTCCGCGACACCGAGTTCGACGACGTCGTCATGGTCCACTCCGCGCCACGGCCGCAGGACGTGATCTTCCGCAACGAACTGCACGACCTGGCCGCGGACAAGAAGCTGCGCCTCACCGAGGTGCACACCGACACGGACGGCATGCTCGACATCACCCGTCTCGACGAACTCGTGCCCGACTGGGCCGAGCGCGAGACCTGGGCCTGCGGGCCCGCCGGCCTGCTCGACGCCGCCGAAGAGCACTGGACCGAGCACGGCATCCACGAGCGCCTGCACACCGAACGCTTCCGCCCCAGCATCGTCGTCACCGGCGACGGCGGCGAGGTCACGTTCAGCGCCACCGGCAAGACCGCCGACGCGGACGGCGCCACGCCGTTGCTGGACATCGGTGAGGAGGCCGGCGTGCTCATGCCCTCGGGGTGCCGCATGGGCATCTGCTTCGGCTGCGTCACACCGCTCAAGGCGGGCGCCGTCCGCGACCTGCGCACCGGCGAGATCACCGAGGCCGAACCGGGCGTCCTCATCCAGACCTGCGTGTCCGCCGCGGCGGGCCCCTGCGACATCGAACGGTAGGAGCACCTTGACCGCCATCGACCCCACCGCCCACCTGACCGCGGAGCAGATCGAGGAGCTTGGCCGCGAGCTGGACGCGATCCGCGACGAGGTGATCGCCGACCGCGGCGAGAAAGACGCCGCCTACATCCGTAAGGTCATCTCGGCGCAGCGCAAGCTCGAGCTGGTCAGCAGGGGCGTGCTGCTGTTCTCGATCTTCCCGCCAGCGTGGCTGATCGGCACCGCCGGGCTGTCCGTGGCGAAGATCATGGACAACATGGAGATCGGCCACAACATCCTTCACGGCCAGTGGGACTGGATGCGGGACCCGAAGATCCACTCCACCACCTGGGAGTGGGATCACGTCTCGCCGTCCGAGCAGTGGAAGCACTCGCACAACGAGCTGCACCACACGTACACCAACGTGATCGGCAAGGACAACGACCTCGGTTACGGCATCATGCGCGTCGACGAGGACCAGAGGTGGCACCCGTTCCACCTCGGTCAGCCGCTGTGGAACTTCCTCAACGCCTGCTTCTTCGAGTACGGCATCGCGGCGTACGACCTGGAGCTCGGCAAGAACCTGCAGAAGCGCCGCCGCAAGAACCCGGAGTTCCGCGCGCGGGCCAAGGCCGTGGGCCGCAAGATCCGCAAGCAGGTGCTCAAGGACTACGTGATCCACCCGCTGCTGTCGGGCCCGTCGTTCCTCCCCACACTCGCCGCCACGTTCACCGCGAACCTGGTCCGCAACGTCTGGACCCACTCGGTGATCATGTGCGGGCACTTCCCCGAGGGCGTACAGGTCTTCGAGCGCCGGTCGATCAAGGGCGAGACGCGCGGCCAGTGGTACCTGCGCCAGATGATGGGCTCGGCGAACATCAGCGGCAGCAAGGCCATGCACTTCATGACCGGCAACCTGTCGCACCAGATCGAGCACCACCTGTTCCCGGACCTGCCGAGCAACCGGTACGCCGAGGTCGCGGTGAAGGTGCGCGCGCTGTTCGAGAAGTACGAGCTGGAGTACGTCACCGGCCCGCTGCCCAAGCAGGTGTTCTCCGCGTGGCACAAGGTCTTCCGGCTCTCACTGCCGAACAAGAAGCCCAAGGTCAAAACGCCGGACCGCGAGCAGGAGCTCGTCGCCGCCTGATTCCCGATATTGGTTCGGATCTCCCGGCCGTACCGGCGGCATCGCCGGGTTCGGTGAGATCCGTTGCGGACGGTGGGCGACCGCGACGTCGGACCGTACGACACGGGATCCGGTGCAGCCGGTGTTCGGCTGCACCGCCCGTTGGACGTGCGCGAGGAGCTCAGCACACGGCCGTTCGCGCCGCGCGGGCACGAGCGGCTCTCGCTGGAGCGGTTCAGGAGGACTGACGTCCGGTTCCGCGACGGTCGTTCACGAACCGACGCGTCAAGGCAGAGCGAACACACGTCGTGCCCCGCCCCCGCGGTTCCACCGGACGGAGCCTCATGCCGCCGCGGGCGCCCACAAGAACCCGTCCGGGTCGGTGAAGGTCTCGGTGCCGCCGCCGATGGTCAGACGGTGTGACCCGCTGCCCTCCGGCGGGACTCCGGCGACCTTGGCGAGACCGCGGCGTCCGTACAACGACAGCTTGATGGGACTCGACGAACCGTCGAACTCGACGTACTTGCTGCCGAAGCTCTTCGCGACCTTGAGGCCGCGGTCGACGTAGAACCGCTTGGTCGCGGCCATGTCCGAGACGCCAAGCAGGACAACGATCTCATCGATGTGTCGGCTGTCCGGGCCGGTGTCCTTCTTCGACGAACTTGCGAGCTGCCAGATCGTCCCGTCCGGGGCCTGTACGACGCCGCCGTAGCCCCACAACGACTTCTTGGCGGGCTTCAGCTCGGTGGCGCCGGCGGCCAGGGCTGCGCCGAAGAATCCGTCGACGATCGACGGCTGGGAAACCACGAGGGACACCGTGAACCCGCGGAAGCCGGACGTTGGCTCCTCCGAGGCCCGCAGACGTACCTGTTTGCCCAGGCCGAAGGCATCCGTGTAGAAACGCTCGGCGGCCGTGGGGTCGGCCACCTCGAGGGTGAGGCAATCGATGGAGGTCATGAGATTCACGCTAGCGGCGGCTCGGTGACCGGCGCTTCTTCAATCCTGATCGGTCTTGCCACCTCTGGTGCCACGCATGAGGCGGCAGGGAGTGCACCCGGGAGTTACCCGACTCGGCCGCCAGTGGCCAGACCATCGCTGCCACGCGGGGTTCTGGCCTGACCACCAACGGGTCGACGGAGACCGGCGCGGTCGCATCGTGCTGTTCCCCGGCGGAACCATTCCTGCTCGTCCCTGGTTTCGCCCGTGAGGGTGACGATGACGCTGTCCAGGCTCAGGTTCCGCACAATGGCAGCAGCGTTGGGGAACACCTGCTTCCAGCTCAGAGGAGGCCGCGGCGTCGTAGGACGCGGCATGCTGAAAGCCAGCCGAGCGGCGCCGGACGCCAGCCGGATCGCCATGCCCTGCGGTCCACGGCCGGACAACGACGCGCAGCGGATCGCGGAGGAACGCAGTTGGTCCTGCACTGCACAGTCCTTCGACGGGCAGTCCCTCCTGATCGTCCGCGACCGTCCACCGCTTGGCCTGCGACAGGAATCCCCGGTGCCCGGGGTCCCGTTCCTGTTCGGTGGGTGTCCGTGACCGTGCCGGACGAGTCCAGTGCCAGGGTCCCCAGGGCATCCTCGACGCAGCGGACTTCGAAAGTCCCGTCCGGGGCAGTGACGGTTTCGGAAGCCCGGGCTTCGACGACCGCACCCAGGATGCCGCGGAGTCGGGTGGTCAGCGACTGCACCACGGAGGCGAACACCTCAGCCGAGACCGGAGGGTGTGAGGGGCGGCCATGGGCCTGTCGGCCGCGACGAGTTGGCAGCCGGTCCCGGCCGGCGGAGGCGGTCGTACGCTGCACGGTGACCGCCTCCGCCTCCATCTCTGGGATCAGCGGCGGCCCCTGCTCGGTCGCGGTACTTCCAGTTCGTTCAGGCGGGGTTCGTCGCCGTCCAGGACGCGTCGCCAGGCCTCGCGGTAGAGAGCGGCCACGGGGCCGGTCGGCACGATGACGCCCAGGGCGGCTTCCTCGCCGTCGAACAGGTCGTACAGCGGCACCTTCCACCGCTCCGTCGGAATGTGCGGCTGCGGGAGGTGGGCCCAGCCGCCGGGCAGGAACAGTGAGCGTCCGGCTCGGCTGCGACTGCCCTCGACCACGAGATCGGTGGCGGCGAGTTCGGCACGGGCGGCCCGCAGCCGGGCCGTTCCACCGCGCTGCTTCGTCCAGCCCGTCCAGCTCGCGGTGTTGCGATCGGTGGGATCCGGCAGGGCCAGCAGCATCAGATAGATGACGGCGGCGTCCTCGCCGATGCCGCAGCGCTCGGCCACTTCACCGACGAGGTCGGGCACCGACCGGGCCGGGTCCTGCGGCCACCACAGACCGTCCGCGTCGCGCTCGCCGGCCACCGGGTCGCCGGGATCGGCGAGCAACTCCGCGAACCGCTGGTCGTGGACGAGGCGGAGGGAGGTCTCCCCCGGGCTCGGCCGCTTGCCGGCGAACAGCGCCGCCAGGTGGGGGTCGCTCCCGGCCGGGTCCAGCAGCACCGGGGCGACCACGGGCATGGGATCGTCGTCCCTGGTGGACACCACCACCGCGCCGTAGCGCACGAAGTCGCCGCCGGTCTCCGTGGGAGCCCCGGCAGCCCGGCGGAAGGACTCCAGACCGACCCGTATCCCGAGGCTGACCAACAGGTGCGGGTTGGCCAGCCGTTCACGTATCGCGGTCAGCACCGTGGGCAGGACGGCGCGAATCGGATCGCCGGCCGGAAGGCGGTGGGCAAGCCAGGCAGCCAGGGCCACCGAACCGTTCAGGACGTCGGTGCCGAAGCCGGGCCCGTCCCCGTCGGAGCGGAGGTAATAGCCATTGGCGATCGACCAGTTCAGATCACGGGTCAACCGCGGTTCCGCCGCCACGTCCAGGAACCCACGCAGCGCGTCGGACGGTTTCCACCACGCGGTGTGCTGCAGCGAGCGGAACGCGTCGTGGAGCACGTCCTCGGGCAGGGGCGTCAGCCGGCCCACCCGCCGGTTGAAGACCTCCGCCGCCGCGGCCACGTCCGGGCCGTCCGTCCACAGCCCGGACGGCTCGGCGGGCAGCAGCGCCGAAAGGACGGCCTGCCAGACGCCGGAGTTCGCGAACTGCACGGAGTCGCAGCCCAGAGCCGCTCGCGCCACCCCCACATCGGCCGCCTTCACTCCGATGGCCTTCAGCGTCTCGGCGGGCACGGGCCTTTTCCCGTCGTCGGTCATCGGTACTCCGGCCACCACCAGCCGGGCCATGGTCGGAGTGATACCGGTGAGCCGGGCGAACTCCTCGGCAGCGGCCGGGAACCAGGGCGCCGGACCGCGCGCGGCGAGCTCGGACCGGAAGGCCGTGAACCAGCCGGGCGCCCATGTCCGCCCTGTGACGAACGGCTTGGCGGACACCAGGGTGTACGGAGCGGGCGCCTCGAACCGCCCGGACGGATCGTGGAAGAGCGCCCCATACACCCGGCCCCCGTCGACGTGCTGATCCGTGCCGAAGGGGAAGACGACGAACGCGCCGCCGTGCAGCGGGAACACGTTCCCCGTGGACGTGTAATTCCCTGCGCCGGGCCCCTCGAAGATGCTTTGGTCCAGGCGCAGTTCGACCCGGCGCCAGTGGTCCGGGTCCAGCACCGCGAGTTCCCGGGCGTCGAGTTCGGCGAGGAGCGCGTCCAGCGCCTCCCGGTGGTGGTCCCCGGTGCCCGCCGTACCGGCCCGGAGAGCCACCAGCGCGGACAGTGTAGGCAGGTCCTCCCAGCCCATGACGCGCAGACAACCCTGTTCGGGCAGAGCGAGGTGCAGACGACCTGCCGGGACCGGTTCGGTGATGCCCCGCAGGGCCTCCCCGAACAGCCGCAGCAGCCGGAAGATGTCGTCACCGCCGTAGTAGTGGTACGACCTGCGGTACGACCACCACCGGTCGCCGTTGACGCCGAGGCCCTGCAGTGCCGCGGTGAGCGTGCCGTCGTCGGGCTCGGCCCGGCGCTCCTCCCGGACACTGCCCGTGACCGCCGCGTCGAGCCGGGTGCGCGCCACGTCCAGGATGCGCTGCTGGTCGGCGGCGAACCGCAGCACCCCGGCGATGCCCGTGCGCAGTGCCTCATGGGAGACCTGCGGCAGCAGGGTACGGACCACTCCGGCCAGCCGGTCCCGGCCGTCCGCTCCCGCGCGCTCCTCGTCCTGGCCGGTCGTGTTCTCGACGCTCTCGGCGTCCTTGGTGTTCACGGACTCGGCCACGGCGGCCGTCAGCAGGGCCGTCGCGGTGTTCTCGTCGACCTGGCGGAGCGTCGCGGAGCCCAGCGGGTCGCGGGGCTGGAGCAAGTGCCAGAAGCGCAGGGGCGGCAGCAGGCGAGTGCCCGCGGTGAAGGGTCCGGCGGTCTGGTCCCGGGGGATCCCGGCCATCTCCACGCCGTCCGCGTTGAGCAGACGGATCTCGCTGTACTGCCTGATCACCGCCAGCGGCCGGTCGGTGCCGGGGAACTCCAGTGCCCACCGCGGGCTCTGGCCGGTCCCGGGCGGTACGACGACCGAGCGCCCGGCCAGGTCCTCGCCCCGCCGCGAGCCGTCGGGCAGCGTCACCACCCGCCAGCCGAGCAGCCCGTCCACCGGGGAACACATCGGACCGGGTACGGCGGAGGGGTCGGGCAGCAGCCAGCCCGCCTCCAGGGTGCTTCCCTCCGGCGCGGCGCGCACACCCTCCCTGAACCAGTCCGGCAGCCCGGGTTCGCCCTGTGCGTTGCTGACCGGGTCGTACTCGAACCAGGTGTGGTCCCGCCGCTCGGGCCCCACGCGGTCCCACACCCAGTACGACGTCCCGTCGCTGATCACCTGCCGAGCCGGTGGCACGACGGTGTCTCCTCGGCGCAGTACGCCGCCACCGGTGGCCCGGCCGCCCTTGGGGAGCGGGAGGGAGACGCGGCCCAGGTCGTCTCCCACACGGGAGGCACGGGAGTAGCCGGCGTACTCGACCGGCATCACCTGGGAAGGGTTCTGGTGCCAGTAACCCTCCTTGTCCTGCGAGTCGTACGAACTCCACCAGACGAACAACTCGCCGTCCACATAGTGACAGTTGGCATAGCTGGGGTAGCGCGTCAGCTTCTCGGGGAGGTTCAGCTCGTGCGTGAGCAGGGTGCCCTCCGCGCCGATCACGCGGATCTTCAGGCCGAGCCGCACGATGAGGTGCGGCCAGGCATCCGAGACCTCGAAATTCTGCATCGAATCCAGCTTTTCGGGCGCCGCCGCGACCGCCTCTTCCCAGGCGGGCCAGCCGAGTTCGTCGAGGATCCCCGTCCGCAGAGAGCGGGCCAGTGCCGGGGCGATGCCGGTGCTCAGCGCTTCTCGTACCGCTTTCTCGGCGACCGCCAGTACCTCGCCCGGCAGCCAGCCCAGCGTCCTGAGAGCACCGGCGTGACCGGCGTTCGCGGGAAGCTCCGCGGCGACGTACCACCGGCTGACCTCGCCCACCCACGCGGCGAGCATCGGCCGCGCACCAGGGCACTCGGCCAGGGCGCGGACGGTCCGCATGCCATCCCGTCCTTCCTCCTGGGGGCAGCCATTGCGGAACGCCGCATGGAAGCGGGCGTCGGCTTCGAGGGCGACGAGATCGCGCCGTTGATCGCAGCCCGCCCACGCCCTCAGATCCAGTGCAGCGCCCTCCCACGGATCCGCCAGCGGAATGCCGAAGGCCAGCAGCTGGTCGAGGAGGTTCACATCACCGCACGGGGGCGGCAACGTGCCCTCGGATGTGGTGAGTTCGGTGCGCAGAGTGCCGGCCATGCGGTCGACGAGCGGATACAGTTCCGCCGGAGCGAGGTGGCGGTAGTCGATCTCGCACAGTTTCAGGAATCTGCGGGTCCAGCCTGCCGTGCCGTCGGCGGGACGCACTTCGGCGGGCAGGGTGGTGTCGCAGAGGCCGGCGGTGGCACCGGACTTCTCCAACAGGTCGAGCCACTGGGGCAGTTCTTCCCGTTCCCATCCCGAGGGCATCAGTGCCAGCAGGGTGGCGAGGAAGGCGGGTTCCTGCCGGGTGAGTTCCAGCAGGGCCGGCCGGTGGGTCTTCCACCAGGTGGGCGGTGCCTTGACGGTACCGGGCTGGGACAGCATCTCGCGCAGATAGGCGATCTCCTGCGCGAGCGCGTTCCTGCCCGCGGCCGCCTTCGCCAGTCTGCGCAGATCACCCGCGCCCGGACTCGACGGAGCCAGCCCGTTGGCGGCCAGGCGTATAAAGAGGTCGCGTACGTGCCGGAACGCCGTGGCGGCCGGTACCCGGGAGGACAGTCCCTTGGCATAGCTGGAAAGTACCTTCGTCGGCACGGCCTGGGCCAGGGCGAACTCGAGGAACACGGCGTCCATGCGTGCCTCGTCGAACGGCAGCGCGTGCGCCGTCTCGGCCTTGCGCGCGTTGACGAACATCTGGGACGCGTAGGCCCTCTCGTCGGCGGCCAGGAACACCCGGCCCGCCTGCTCGTAGAAGGCCGGCAGGAAATGCGGCACGGAACCCGCCAGCCGCTCGCCGATCGACTCGTAGGCGGCCCGCGCCTTCTTCGGCCGGGATTTCGCCGTCCGCGCCACCTTGTTCATCTCCTCGACCAGGGACATGGCCAGGTGGCCGTCCGAGGGATGATGAACCAGCACCCACTCCGGGAAGCCCAGCGCCCGCGGCTGCCCCAGACCGACCTCCACCGGCCCACCCTGGGGTTCCAGCCCGAGGAAACCGGTGCCTAACCCGCCTCCCTGCTCGGCGGCGACCAGCCGTACGACGATCCGGCCGTCCAGGCCCGGATGCCGGTAGGCCTGCGTGAACACGGGCACCGCCCGATCACCGCCCCCGGTCGTCCCCGGCGGCAGTACCGCACCGGCTCGCAGCAGTTCCTCAGCCTCGGCCACCGCCGTCGCATCGCCCCGGGCCACCGCGCCGTTGGCCACCGTGTCGTTCATGATTCCGTGCCTTTCGCGGCCGTGCGGCCGGTACCCGGGGCGATGCTCGTCCGTGCGCGCCCGTCGGTCTCTGGTGTGTGCGGTGCCCCGGCCACGGCCGGGGCCGGGGGGTGTGCCGCCGTCCGTGCCGCCGTGTCGCTCACGCGGTGTGGTCCGCGGCCACGGTGCGGCCGGCGTGCAGGGCCGCGGCCATGCGCATACCCTCCGACCAGGCCACCGGGCCGACCTCGGACAGCCGCAACCGGTCCCGCCCATGGCACCAGCTCAGATCGCCGGTCCGGCCCCCTTCGTCGTAGTACGGATTGCCGATGCCGACCGACGCGGTGAAGATCCGCCCGCCGTCCCGGATCCGGCCGGTGACACAGCCGTCGGCGACCTTGTAGCCGAGCGAGGCGGCACGGGCGGAGAGATGGAACCACGAGCCGTACTCGGCACCGGAGAACTCACTGACCCTCTCGGCGTCAGCGTCGATGTCACCCGGCCTGCGCCAGGTGGCACGGTGGATCTGCTCGACACCCTGGACCACACCCAACTCCGCCGCGAACACCCGCAGTTCCTCCAGCTCCGGAAGCAGAACCGGGTGGGGCATGGTCACCGTGCGGGCGCAAAGGCGGACGGTCTCACCGTCCAGGTCCACCACCCGAAGCTCACCCGAATCGTCCGCGTCCCGCAGAAAACCGACCTCACCGGGGCCCTCGCCGACCACGACCACATCACGCAGTGCCGACCGCCACGCCTCATCGGGCCACACCCGCGCCAACAGGCCGGCCGGCACCGGCAGCGAGGACACCATCCAGGTGTCGACCTGCGCCGCACACTCCACCGCGTGCCGCTCCAGCCACTCGGCGAACCGCTGCAACTCGACCACTTCGGGACGGTCCCGTAACTCCCCCGGCAGCGCTCTCAACCGCCCTGCCGGGGATGCCTCCGACGCGGACCGGGCCACCACCTGCCCCTCCACCAGAGCGATCTCATAGGTGTCGTCCACCGCAAGCCAGCCCATTGGTCTTCTCTGCCTCTTTCACCGTTCGGAAACCGGCACAGCGCGACCGGCGGCCCGAAACGACCCACCCCGCTGTGACGAGGTGCCAAAGACTAGGTGCACTCACTGACAGTTGACGTGCCGTCCATCCAGTCGGGAGTTCGGCTGTTCGTCCGGCGTCCTCCCCGGTCCACCGGATGACCGGAGCGCAGCACATCCAGCTCCGTGAAGACGCCGCCATTCAGCCGGGCCACGGCGGCCCGCTGACCTGCTGCTACGAAGGTTCCTGCAAGCTGAGGTGGCGTCGGCAACCGGCAGGTTCAGGGCCCTGAGTGCGGCGATGTGGCCGATGGCCTCCGCGTCGATGGGCACGGTGGTCGGGGCGGGCCGGAACAGTGCTCCGTGCGGGGTGTCGTCGAATCCGTTGACTTCCTCCCCCTCCTGAAGGACTCCGTTGGGAAATCCACAAAGCGGCTCTCGGGAGCGGGTCATGCCGTGAGGGTGAGGCGTGCGAGGTGGGAGGCGCGAGTGGTGCCGAGCGGGGTGTCGTTCAGCCAGGCGTCGGCGCGGGTGATGTTGAGGGCGGTGACGGAGAGGACGTTCGCGAGGTGGGTTTTGCTCTGGCCTCGGTAGGGAGTGCGTCGTAGGTGGGTGCGGCGGACGGCCTGGGAGATGGTGCCCTCCACCCCGGCGCGCACGTCGTAGCGTTCCTTCCACGCGTCGGTGTGCTGCTCGGTGCGTCGTTCTTCGAGGATCTGCTGTTGCTCGCGGGGCAGCAGGGTCAGGCTGCGGCCCCACTTGCCATTGGCTGCCTTGGTGCACCGCGGTCTCAGCGGGCATGCGTCGCAGTCGGCGAGCGCGAAGTGCACCCGGACGAGCGGGGTCCCACTGGCCTTGCGCTGCTGGGACCAGCTGACACTGGACGCACCCTGGGGGCAGATGACCTTCCTGGCCTCCCAGTCCGTCGTGAAGGCGGCCTGGGTCAGGTCCGGCGCCTGCGCGTCCTGTCCGCTGTGGTGGGTGTCGATCCCGACGGGGCCGACCAGGTCGATGCCGTGGTCCTCGCGGGCGGCCAGGATGTGGGCGGCGGTGACATATCCGGCGTCCACCACATGCTCGCGCGGTGTCAATTCCCGCTCGGCCAGACGCTGGTGGATTGTCGCGGTGACCTCGGTGTCGTTGACGGTGGCATTCGTGGTCTCCACGTTCGTGATCAGATGCGGTGCGTCCGGCTCGCAGGTCTCACTCAGGTGGACCTTGTAACCGCACCAGCCCGACCCGCGCTTGATGCCGTAGTGGGCGTCCGTGTCATACGGCGAGGACAGCCGGTCTCTGGCCGGCGGGAGGTCCTTGCCCTCCCGCCAGCGCACCCCCTGTCCATCCCGGTGATACTGCTCCGCCCAGGCCCGGCGCAGGATGCGCACCGCGGGGACCTCGCGCAGCCAGGCCGGAGCGGCCGGCCGATCGATGGCGTCCAGGAGAGCGAACCCGTCCCGGCCGACCTGCTCGGCCCATTCCCGGCGGACGTCCTCCCCCTTGGGGAAGCGGTAGTTGTCGACCCTGGCCCCGTAGCGCTCCACCCAGCCGGGGCTGATCAACGGCGTCAGCCAGTCCGGGGCGGCCGCGGCCAGCGCCTCCAGCGCCGCCCGCAGTGTCTCGCCGACGAACTCCATGCGGTTCAGCGTGCGCACCGCGGCCAGCACGTGCGTGGAATCGGTCCGCTGCCGACCGCCGGCCCGCAGCAGTGCGGCGTCCGACAGCCTGGCCAGCACCACCTCCAGGACCCGCTCTTCCAGCCCGTGCGCGATCAAACGGGAGCGGAAGTCTCCCAGGACGGTGAAGTCGAACCCCGGATCATCCAGCTCCAGCCCCAACAAGAACTTCCAGTCCATGCGCGCTCGCACCTGGTCAGCGGCCTGACGGTCGGACAGTCCCTCGGCATACTGCAGCACCGACACCAGCGCCAGAGCCCCTGGCGAGATCGCGGGCCGGCCCCGATCAGGAAAGGCCCCGGAGAAATCCTCGTCCGTGAACAGCTCACCGAGGACTTCCCGGATCCGGATGGCCAAGGTCCCCTTGGGGAACGAGGCCCGCACCACCCGGGCCGTCAGCTCAGGCACCCCATCATCCGACCGCGACTCCAGCGACATCCCGCTCCCCCATCCCGCCAACGACCATAACCATCAGCAAGACGAACGACACAGCCCCGCTCGAATCACGACTTTCCCAACGGAGTCCTGAAGGAGGGGGATTCCTACGGCTCGCGCCGTAGGGGTTTCTGCTTCATCGCAGACTGCCCGCCCGGAGTTCTCCGTTGAGGTCTTACACCAGCTCCACAGACAGACGCCGTCAGCCCGACGGCCAGGATGTTCTTCGCCGCGTTCACGTCCCTGTCGTGGGTCGTCCCGCAGTCGCACGTCCAGGTGCGGACGTTGAGCGGCATCTTGTCCTGCAACGTGCCGCAGGTGGAGCACAGCTTGGAGGAGGGGAACCAGCGGTCGATCGCGATCACTTCGCGGCCGTACCACTGGGCCTTGTATTCCAGCATGCTCCGGAAATCCGACCAGGCCGCATCGCTGATAGCCCGGGCCAGGCTGCCGTTCTTCACCATGTTCCGAACGGTGAGGTCCTCGATCACGATCGTTTGGTTTTCACGGACGAGTCGAGTGGTCAGCTTGTGCAGGTGGTCACGCCTGCGGTCGGTGATGCGGGCGTAGACCTTGGCGGCCTTCCGGCGGGCCTTGGCCCGGTTCGCGCCGTCGCCCTTGGCCTTACGGGCAAGCTGCCGCTGGGCCTTGGCCAGGCGCGCGCGGTCACGGCGCTCGTGCCGGGGGTTGGAGACCTTCTCCCCGTTCGAGAGAGTCAGCAAGTGGTCGAGTCCGACGTCGATACCGATGGCCGCGTCGGTGGCAGGGAGCGGCTTGACGGACGGGTCTTCGCACAGCATGGACACGTACCAGCGTCCGGCCGCGTCCTTGGACACGGTCACCGTGGACGGCGCCGCACCCTCCGGGAGCGGGCGCGACCACACGATGTCGAGCGGCTCCGCCATCTTCGCCAGCGTCAGCTTGCCGTCCCGGAACCGGAACGCGCTGGTGGTGTACTCCGCCGACTTGCGCGACTTCTTCCGCGACTTGAAGCGAGGGTACTTGGCCCGCTTGCCGAAGAAGTTGGTGAACGCCACCTGGAGGTGCCGGAGAGCCTGCTGGAGCGGGACGGAGGAGACGTCGTTGAGGTACACGAGTTCCTCGGTCTTCTTCCAGGCCGTCAGCATCGCCGACGTCTGGTTGTAGTTCACCCGCTCCTGCCGCGTCCACGCCTCCGTACGCGCCGCAAGGGCCAGGTTGTAGACCTTCCGCACGCACCCGAACGTGCGCGACAGCTCCGCTGCCTGCGTATCCGTCGGATAGAAGCGGTACTTGAACGCCCGCTTCACGCGAGTGGTCTTCACGGTTCACATATTACTGGATCAGTTTGTGAAGGCCGGTAGTTGGGGGTGGACGCCGGTCCGCCCTGGCGGCGAACCGGCTTTTCCTGCTCCTGCTCCGCAGGAGCTTCGTTTCCCCCCGGCTGAAGCCGGGGGTATCCACGAAGGAGAGCCCCAATGACGGCGAGCTCTTGGGTGCCCGCAGCCCGATGGGGCGCATCGCGGCGACTGCCACAGGTGCGACGTCGTCGTAGGCGGCGAGGGCGCTGAAATTGCTCACTCCAGCAGCCGCCTCTCCTTGGCGACCGCCACGGCCCCCGCCCGCGTCTCCACCCCCAACTTGCCGTAGATCCGCCCGAGATGGGTCTTGACCGTCGCCTCGCTGATGAACAGGGCTCGGGCGATCTCGCGGTTGCCCAAGCCACGGGCGAGTTGTCCGAGGATCTCGTGCTCGCGCGGGGACAGGGTGGGACTCGGGCTGCGCAGCCGGGTCATCAACCGGTCGGCCACCGGGGCCGACAGAGCCGTGCGACCGGACGCCGCGTGGCGGATCGCCGTGAACAGTTCATCAGGGTGTTCGGCCTTGAGCAGATAGCCGGTGGCACCCGCCTCGATGGCCCGGGTGATGTCGGCGTCGGTGTCGAACATCGTGAGCACCAGGACCCGGGGGCCCGTCCCACCACACTCGGAGGTCAGGCGACGGGTGGCTGTCACACCGTCCATTCCGCCGTCGAGCTGGAGGTCCATCAGCACAACGTCCGGACTCAGCCGGGCAGCCATCGCGAGTGCCTCCTCGCCGGTGGCCGCCTCACCGACCACTTCGATGCCGTCGGCGCTGGACAGGAGGGCGCGCAGCCCCGCACGTACCACGGCGTGATCGTCGCACAACAACAGTCGGACGGGCGTCACAGGACGGGCTCCTTGGGGGTGGTCGAGGGGAGCAGTGGCACGGACGCCAGGGGTGCCAGGGGGATCGCCGCCGACACGACGGTGCCCTCGCCCGGGGTGGACTCCACAGTGAGTGTGCCGCCCACCTGTGCGGCCCGGATACCCATGGCGGGCAGCCCGTGCCCGCGCGCGCTGTCCGGGGGGCCGGACGAAGCGCGCGAGGAGTCCGCCTCGAATCCGCGCCCGTTGTCGGCGACGTCCAGCGAGATCTGGTCGTCCAGGCAGGTCAGGGTCAGCGCGGCCCGGGTCGCCGCCGCGTGTTCGCGCACGTTGGCCAGCGCCCCCTGTGCGATCCGCAGCAGCGCCGCCTCGACCCGTTCCGGCAGCCTGCCCGGCTCGCCGTCGAGCCGGAACTCCACGGTCAGCCCAGGACCGCTCTCCCGTTCGGCGAGTACGGCGAGCGCGCCCGGCAGGGTGTCGTCGGCGAGGTCGGCCGGCGCCAGGTCGTGCACGAACCGACGGGCCTCCGCGAGGCTGCGGGAGGTGATCTCCGCCGCTCTGTGAACGTGCTCGCGGGCCGCGTCCGGGTCGGTCAGCCAGACGCGCCCGGCGGCCTGGAGCAGCATCCTCTGACTCGACAGGCCCTGCGCGACCGTGTCGTGGATCTCCGCGGCCAGCCGCTGGCGCTCCGCCAGGACACCCGCCCGCCGTTCGGTGACAGCAAGGTTGTGACGCGTATGGACCAGGTCCTCGATCAGGACGCGTTGCCGGGCTCCCTGCCGCTGCAGATGCACCATCACGGCGGTGGCGACCGCGGCGACAGCGGGCGGGGCGATGACCATGTTGGGGTTCAATGCGCCCTCGGCGACGCGTACTTGGGAGGCCACGACCAGCACGGTGAGCACGGCCGCCACCGGCACCGCGATCCGCGGGGGCAGCGCGTGCAGACCCGCGAACAGCAGCGGCATCGCGCACCACGTGGCGCTCGGCGCGAGGGCCAGGAGCACGACCCAGACCGCGGACACCGAGCCCAACCAGACCAGATGACGCCTGGTCGGCGGCGAGCCGGAGGGCGGCGCCGGAGCCAGGAAGCGACCGAGGACGTACAGCAGACAGAAGACCGCGAACAGCGCCACCACCCACCCGGTGCGCGCTCCGCCGGCGTCGCGGGTCAGGAAGCGGACGAACGAGGAGCCGAGCAGCAGGAAGAACGCGGCGTGCACGACCGCGCCCAGCCAGCGCTCGTCCGGATCACTGTGTCTCATCCTCATCCTCCGTGTCTAACGCGTCGGGCGCGGCACCGCGTCAGCCGATCGGCTGACGCGGCCGTCCCCCGATCCTCCGCAGGACCGCAGCCTGTTGACCGAGCCGACCGCACCGCTCCCGCACCGAGGCTGAAACCACACCTTGTACCCCTCGGAAAGGCAGCGAGCGCATGTCCTCGAAGAACCTCACCGCCAACCGCGCCGCCCTCGGCCACCGCATCGGTTACGCCCTGCGCCACCCGGACCGGGTGCCCCGCCATCTGACCCGCGCCGCCCGGGACCTGTGGCTGCGCCACCGTCACGCCGACCACGTCTCCTACTACCGTGCCGTGATGCGCTCCGACACCCGGGCCGACCCGGACGCGGCGGTCGGCAGCCGCAGCCGTGAGCGATGGCTCGCGCTGGGGGCGATGCAGTTCGACTACCTGCTCGGCCACGGCCTGCGCCGCGAACACCGCATGCTGGAGATCGGCTGCGGCAACCTGCGGGGCGGCTGGCGGTTCATCCGGCACCTGGAGCCCGGGCACTACCACGGCATCGACATCTCGCCCGACATCCTCGTCGCCGCCCAGGACACCGTCGTGGAGATGGGCCTGCAACAGCAGCTCCCCACACTGACCCCGGTCCGCGACCTGACGCTGCGGTTCCTGCCCGACGCCCACTTCGACGTGGTGCACGCGCACAGCGTCTTCTCGCACTCGCCGCTCTCCGTCATCGACGAATGCCTGGCCCACGTCGGCCGGGTGCTCGTGCCGGGCGGCTGGTTCGACTTCACCTTCGACCGCACCGAGGGGGAGGAACACCATGTCCTGCGGGAGGACTTCTATTACCGCACCGAGACGCTCACGGCCCTGGCCGAACGACACGGTCTGCGGGCGCGCTTCATGGACGACTGGGAGGAACTCCCGCATGGCCAGTCCAAGATCCGTGTGACCCATGGGGACCTCGGTCCTCGGTGAGACAGAGCACGGTCCGGTATGCCTGCTCGATGCGGTCCAGGTTCTTCCTGGAGAGCGTGCAGGTGCCGGTCTGCCAGGCACGCAGGGTGCGGGCGGTGACGGTCAGTCCGGCCTGCCGGGCGGCACAGCTCGGCGTCGACTTTTGAGGGCAAGCGGGAGGTGAGTCTGTGATCCCGCGAGCCCCTCCGGCGCCGTTTGAATCATGGGCTCTTTGCGGCGATCCACAACCCTTGCACGCCGAACCGACAGCCGGTGGAATCGCCTCGGCCACCTGGCCCGGGGGCCTGGTTCTGGGTCCACTACGGTTTCCTGGCGAGACTGCCGAGAGGGTGGTCGTCGATCAGGAGTCGTCATGCTTCCACACGTCGGTCTGTACTACCCGTTCATCCACTTCCGCGACGAGCGATGGCTGAAGACGGCCGCGCTCTACTGGCGAGAGCTGGCGCGAGTCGTGCCGGACGGCTACCGGCTGTCCGACTCGCGGACCGCCCGTGTCCTGCGTGAGGACCTCGACTTCATCAGGCAGGTGGATCCGGCGGAACCCGCTCGGCAGGTGGCACCCATGTTCCTCGAAGTCCTCACCCGTCACGGGGAGGCCTTACGCGCAGCGGGATTCGGTGTGCAGCCGGCGTGGGACGACTGGGACCGCCGTGCGAGGCATCCCTTCGACCCAGTGGCTCCGCCCTCGTTCGGGCATGGGTCGAGGCACACCCACAGCACGGGAACGGCACGTCCTGGCATCGCAGCGGTCTACTGGGAGGAGTTCACCCCTCAACTGCGAGAGGCATTCCTGGAATCAGGGTTGGCAGCCGATGTTCGGCGCAGTCCTGGACTTCGGGAGCGACGCTCCCTCGCGAACGGCCGCTGGATGGCGATGGATGCCGGGCTCGCCTGGGTCTACAAGTGTGCGTTCGTCGAAGTACTCTCCCGCCAGGGCCGGTACACCCCCACGACGGACCAGCCCGACGCGCACCTGGCGTCGGACGGCTGGGATGCCGACCGGGTTGCCGAGACCCTCCTCGGCAGCGCGGGTATGACAGGGACTGCCCAGCCGGACGGCTTCGCCGACGCGGTCGGCCTGCTGGCCGTCCGCCTGGCCGTACCGGCCGGACTGGACAACGTACCGGTCGAGAAGATCGTCAAGCTGCGGGAGAACCACCGCGACGAGTTCGCCGCGTTCAACGCCACCGTGTCGCAGACCGTGGACGAACTGCGGCAGGAGCTGACCGGGGTGACATTGGCGGTAGCGCGCGAGAGCTATGTGCGGATGGCGGTCGAGCAGCGCTTCGATGAACCCTTGAGGAAACTGCGCGACGCGATGAAAGCGCAGGGCATCGGCACGGTGTACGGCCTGGCCAACGTGAAGTTCGAACTGCCTTCCGTGGTGAGCGCGCTCGCCCCTGCGGCCGCCGGTGGCTTCCTCGGCCAGCCCGCGGCGGGTGCAGCGGTCGGTGCCGCGCTCGCCGTCCTGAACGCCCGCCACACACACGGACAGCAGGTCAAAGACCTCAAAGCCGGGAATCCCGCCGCCTACCTGCTGTCGGTGCAACGCGGCCTCCAACCGCGGTCCCTCCTACGGAAGATCACCCGGCTCGCCTGACCTGGCAGGCGCGTTGGGCCGTCTCCTCCTGGATTCCGGCTGCCTACCGGCTTGCAGGCGCCACGGCTCTCTAGAGGCTGTTGGGGCAGCCCGTTCTTCCGCGCCGCGCTGCGAGATGCCCAGCCCGTCTTATCCTCGGGTCGACTCGTCGACGTCCTCACGCCTGCCGCCAGCTGGGGAGCACGGTCGGTGACCTGACCGTGCCGTCGCGCCGGTTTCCTGGTGCGAGCGTCCCAGTAGCGTCACACTCTGCCGCAGTCGCACGCCGTCATGAGGTGCTTCCCGCATCGCGGATGCCCTCGACCAGAGCTCCCCGAACTCATCGTTCGGTGCGGCCAGTTCTTACGAGAACCTGACACGACGGCCCAACTCCTTCGTCTCAGCAGCCCCATGAACAACTCTGGCTCCTGAACGACAGCTGGACGGAAAGCATCGACAGCCGCAGGAGCCGCGAGTGAACGGACCAAGCAAGCCCGACAGTTCGTTCCCATGCGGGCCAGCTCCGGAAGTCACGATCGCCGGGACGCTGGTGCTCCCCCTGACAGCGCTGCGAACACGGACAGCGTCCATCACGCGTCGGCTCGTCAGGATGCTTCGCACGACGGCCGACTGACCTTCGTCATCAATGGGTCCCTCAACGGGGCCAACTGGCAACACATCACTTACTTCTGGCCCGACCTCGCCCTTCCCGAAGTGGCGTTTCGCCCAGAAGAGTTCGGAGGAAACCATGCGGCGCAACGCGCGCAAACGCTCGAAGACCACTGGTGGCAAACTCATGGCTGCCGCTGCGGCTCTCACTCTGGGAGCAGGCGGACTGGTGGTCGTGAACGTGTACGCCTCCGCCCATGAGACGTCGGACGCCGACACCCTCAAACGATCGTCTCAAGGTGGGACCGGCCAAGCTGCGGCGTCGGAGGCCTCGACCATTGACTGCCCTGATGTCGGTGACCGGCTGCAGCAGGTGCCGGAACAGGCCCGGGCGGAGGTCGACAGGGAACTCGCTTCACTGGACAACCAGATCTCCGAGGCGTACCAGAGGCTGCAGAGTTCGACCCGGGCCATGCAGCAGGACAGCGGCTTCGCGAACAACGCCATCATGGGTCCCCTCAAGGACAAGCGAGTCGCGACGATCGACCGGATCGCCCTTTCCATCGGCCGAGTGGGGAACAAGCCGCAGGGCCTTGAGTCACTGGCCGCCTGTTCGCTGCGCGCTGCCGACGGTCAGAACGGCCAGGAGCAGGGCCAGGGGAACGGTCAGGGGGAAGAGCAGGGCAACGGGCAGGGGCAGCCCGCCGACGGCGGACAGACAGGCAACGGGCCTGTCGCAGCGGACTTCGTCGACATCACCGCTGTCCAGCCCAACGTGGCAACACCCCGCCGTTCGAAGCAGGCTTCCCGGGGGACCTTCACGACCCAGTGCGGCGTGAACGAGAACAAGCTGTACAACAGCGACAACGTCATCGTCGCACCCGGTGTGGACAACGGTGCTCACCACACGCACGACTACGTCGGCAACCAGGCGAACGACGCGTTCGCCGACAACGACGACTTCGCCGGCGGCGAGACGACATGCCAGAACCCGGGTGACAAGTCCTCCTACTACTGGCCGGTCCTCCGACTGCAGGACGGCACCGAGGAATTCGACGCCAAGCAACAGGGCGGCGGCGCCGAGGGCAATACCGGCAAGATCCTCACCGCATCAGAGGTGACTCTGGACTACGTGGGCAACGCGAGCAACAAGGTCGTGGCCATGCCCAAGTTCCTGCGGATCATCACCGGCGACGCCAAGGCGTTCACCAACGGCACCACGAACGCCAACGCGGCCTGGAGCTGCACCGGTTTCGAGGACCGCCAGCTCACGGACAAGTACCCGGTGTGCCCCGAGGGCAGCAGCCTGGTGAGGACGTCCAAGTTCCAGAGCTGCTGGGACGGCCAGAACATCGACAGCGCCAACCACCGCGCCCACGTCGCGTTCGCCGATCCGAAGTCGGGCGCCTGTCCCAGTGGCTTCAAAGCCATTCCTCAGCTCGTGCAGCGGCTGGTCTACGACGTGGACGCGCCCAGCCTCGACGACAACGGCCAGTCCAGCCCGTTCTACGCGGTGGACGGCTTCCCGGAGCAGATGCACAAGCCCATCACGGATCACGGTGACTTCGTCAACGTCTTCGACGAGCAGCTGATGACCGAGATGGTCCAGTGCATCAACACCGGCCGCAAGTGCCAGTGACTCCCCTGCCCTGACCGCTGTCCGCATCCTCGACGGCAGCCGGCAGAACCCACGACTGAGACCGAGGCTCGCCCGGCGACGGATGCACGAACTCCGTTGCCCGGCGAGCCTCTTCAGCGAACCTCGACCCGATGTACTACCAGGAGTTCATCGACTTTCCGCCACCTCGCGAATTCCGGAGCGTTCCGGTCGGCGTCCACGGCGTGCACGCAAATCTGTCGATCAGCAATATGGACTTCGCGGAGTTCACAGAGGCAGCGTTCCGCGATCCCGGCACAACGCTCTGGCGCAACAGGGTGGCGGCCGGTCAGGAAGAGGGCTGCTCCACCCCCGTGCTCTGTTCGGCCGTGGCCCCGTCCCGGTGCCGGTGGCGGGTCTCACGCACGATCAGGTCCAGCATCTCGTCCAGGGCGAGCCGCAGTTCGCGTTCGTCGGCATCGCGCTGACCAGCCGGGGTCTGACCTGTAATCGGGGTGCTCGGGGTCGTGTTCAGGGCGAGGCTCAGGGCGTGTCGCCGGAGTAGTGGAAGCGGCACATCACACCCGGGCCGGGGATACGGGGTTCGCCAGGGTGCGGGTCGTACAGCGCACGGCCGCCGGGCCACCGCGACAGCTCGGTGGACAGGGCGGCGCCGTCGTCGACCTCCTCCGGTCGCCATCCCGTGATGTCCAGCAGCAGTCCGTCCAGCGGCCCGCCTATGAGCGCCGCGTACGTATGGTGCGGCCGCGGGCCGGGGTCGGGGTCGTCGTGGTCGTGGCCGTACACCCGGCCGCGCAGCAGCTGCTCATCGCCGTTCATCCGACCAGCTTTCCAGCCGCCACCGACAACGGCGAAGGCGTGGATCTGGCTGCAAGCGTCTGCACCCGTTGCCGTCCCCATCGCGATCTGGGGATCATCGGCTTGTCTCTTGCTTCGGCAGGCCCTGCACGTACCCGGAACTGTGGCTTCCACCACGGCGAATGTGATCTTGGCGTGGTGAGATCGCCGGATGCTCGGTTTCCTTCTCCGCCTCCTGCCGTTCTGGGTCCGCGAGCCCCTGCTCATCGCGGTCGGGTCCGTTCTCGGCGTACGCATCATGTATCTCGCCGTCCACGATCACGATCGGGTCGCGGCGGGTCTTGGCGTGGTGTTTCTCGTGTTCACCGCAGTACGCATCCACGCGGTGGTCCGGGCCCTGCGCGCGCGCCGGAACCCGCGTCCGGCAGCCTCCGCAGACGGGACGGCGGTCGATACTGCCGCCCAGGCCCAGGCCCAGGGCGGAGCCGGGCCGCGGCCCGGCCCGGCCACCCCGGAGAAGGAGCACAACGCATGGGGCCAGGCCGTTGCGGCCGTGGCCGTGGTCGGGGCACTGGGGGCCGCCCTGTGGGTGGCCCCCAGTGTGATGCCGTCGGACGACATTGCCTCGCAGCCCGCCTCGTGTTCGGGCGAGGCACGCGAGGAGCTGCCGAGGGCCTACAGACAGACGCCCCAGCCTGTGACCGGTGAAGAGCTGTGCAAGGCGCTCAACCGGCCAGACCTGGCCAAGCTCCTGGAAACGCCGGGAGAGACCACGACCACTGCTTCCGGCACCAGCAACACCGCTCCTCTGACTGATGGGAAGGTCGCCCAGCCGGAGGCCGAGGTCGCGTTCGACACGTACAGCGTGAATGTCTCGGCCACTTACAACGAGCTGTCGATCGACCAGTACGTGAAGCTGATGAAGTTCGGGGACGAGCAGGACATCAAGACGCTTGCGGTTCTCGGTCGGCCCGCGGTCCTCTCCTCGGCTCACACCATGAAGATCGAGATCAATCTCGGGAGTGGCGGATCCGGCGGACCGGTCGAACAAGGCCCCCTGGCCAGAACGCTGTCCGTGGCCATGGACCGCAAAGACCGGGGCGGCTACTGCGAAATCACTGTGTGGAGCAAGTCCGGAGCACTCCCGAACGACGGCGTTCTCCTCGACATCGCCGGCAAGGTTCTCGCGAGGATCCCGGAGCGACCTGTCCGATGAGAGGTGCGCGGTTTGCCGGGCTGCTGGTGCCCGGGAGGGAAGGCACACCGTTGGATCCGGTAATTCCTGCTGACAGTGCCGCGAGCGGGAGCGCAGCGTCACCCCAGGGATCCCGTGCAGACGGCTGTGCTGTCCTTGCCCTGATGCATTGATGCATTGATGCATTGATGCATTGACGGCGGATGGTGCCGCTACGCCGCAAACGTTGCCGCGGATCGACTCGCGTGACTCGTCGTTCAGTCGGGTGTCTCGGCCGAGTCGGCCGACTCGGAGTCGTTGTTCAGGGCGGACCGCTCGATGTCGTGGTTGGTCGCGGCCCAGCTGGCCAGCAGGTTCAGGGCGTCCTGCGAGGGTGAGTGGGGCTCGGCGGTGTAGGTGAGGAGGAACTGGCTGGGGCCGTCGGGGAGCGGGAAGGTTTCGAAGGGCAGGTCGAGGTCGCCGACGACCGGGTGGTGGAGGAGCTTCACGCCGGTGGTGTGCATCCGGACGTTGTGGGCCGCCCAGCGGCGACGGAATTCCTCGCTGCGGGTGGACAGCTCCCCGATCAGGTCCGTCAGCCGCCGGTCGTAGAGATCACGGCCGGCCTCCGCGCGCAGCATGGCGACCGCGTCGTTGGCGACTTCGTCCCAGTGGCGGAAGAACTCGGTCGCGTGCGGGCTGAGGAAGACGAACCGGGCGTTGTTCGGCGGCCGTGCCGAGTCGGCGTAGACGGGGGAGAACAGGGCGCGCCCGAGGTCGTTGGCGGCCAGGATGTCCCCGCGTCCGCTGAGAATGAACGCGGGCGTGCCGGCCATCGAGTCGAGGACGCGCTGCACGGCAGGCCGTACACGATGCTGGGCCGGGCGGCGGCGCGGTGGACGGGTCGTGCCGGCGCCGCGCAGAAGGTCGAGCAGGTGGATGCGTTCGGCCTCGTCGAGCTGCAGTGCTTGCGCGATGCCTTCGATGACGCTCTCTGAGACACCGGTGGCGTTGCCGCGCTCCATCCGCGTGTAGTACTCGCTGGAGATGCCCGCGAGCAGGGCGACCTCCTCGCGGCGCAGGCCGGTGACCCGTCGGCGCTCTCCCCCGTACACGGGCAGTCCGACCTGTTCCGGGGTGACCCTGGCACGCCGCGTGCCGAGGAATTCCCGGATCTCCGCACGGAAATCATCACGGATGTCGCGGTTGCCGCCTTGCGGGTCGTTTCTGCCTGCCATGCACTTCACTCTACGAGCGCTTCCGCCCGGCTGGGGGTCCCTGTCAGTGACCCCCTCATCAGGGACTCCCACACCCGCGTGACAGCGGGTTTTGTTGGTGGTGCACCGCCCCGGCGGTGTGAACGGCCCGGACAGGGAGGCGCTCGCGCCGCCGGTCTCCAGGTCCCCCGGTGGCGCTGTCGGCGCCGCAAACATCCCCCGCACACACCAGGTGCCGGATCACGGCGCCTGAAAGGAATCCCCTCATGAGCAAGGTCATTCTCGTCACCGGTGCCGGACGCGGTCTGGGAACGGACATCGCCCGCGAGGCCCTCGCGGCCGGCCACCGGGTCGTCGCCACCGGCCGCCGCCCCGAGGAGGTCGAGAAAACGCTGGGCGGGCCGCAGGACAACCTCCTGGTCACCCAGCTGGACGTCACCAGCCCGGAGGACGCCGAGGTCGCCGCGCAGGCCGCCGTCGACCGCTTCGGCCGCGTCGACGTCCTGATCAACAACGCCGGGAGCCTCTTCACCGGCTACTTCGAGGAGATCTCGCCCGCGCAGATGCGCCAGCAGTTCGAGACCAATCTCTTCGGCCCGATGAGCGTCACCCGCGCCGTCCTGCCGATCATGCGGCGGCAGCGTGCCGGCCATGTCATCACCATCACCTCGACCGCCGGCCTGGTCGGCATGGAATTCACCTCCGCCTATGCCGCCTCCAAGTTCGCGGAAGAGGGCTGGATGGAGTCGCTGCGCTACGACGTGGAGCCGTACAACATCCACACAACCATCGTGGAGCCCGGCTACTTCCGCACCGAGTTCCTCGTCGACGGCTCCACCGCCTGGCCCGAGCTCTCGATCGACGACTACGCCCCGCGCACCGCCGCGAGGATCGCGGGGATGAAGAGCATGAACGGCCGGCAGCCTGGCGACCCTGCCAAACTCGCCCGCGCGCTGCTCACCATCGCCGGACAGGACAAGCCCCTGCAGCGCTTCGTCGCCGGCGCGGACGCCATCGAAGCCGCCGAGGCCAAGGCGAACGAACTCCTCGCCCAGGCTCACGCCTCCCGCGACCTGGGCGGCGCCCTGGCATACGACGACGCCCACGTCTGAGCCACACGACCCGCACCCCGGCCGCGACACAGGACCGCTGGCGGGTGACTTTTCGACAGCGTGGAGAGAGGCAGCATGCCGCTCAAAGGCGAGTACGAGCCGAGCAGGGCGCAGTTTGTTCGGGACCAGGTGGAGCTGTACGAAAGCTCCGGCGGTACGCAAGGAACGACGCTGGGTGTCCTGGTCGCACGAGAAGACCACGAGAGGCTACGGGACCTGCCCGTCGTCATCCTGACCACCCTGGGTGCCAAGAGCGGCAAGATCCGACTACGCGGAGCATCAGAAGAACACGGACCGTGATATCCCGGTCCTCGTTCTGGAGTCGACGGCCCAGGAGCACTGATCTGGCGCAGTCGATTCAGCCCACGGATCTCCGCCGCCTGTCCCTGGCGACACCAGCGGCGCCCCGGCCCACAGCCGCCGGCTCGAATATCCCCCTGGACGGCCACTGCGCCCCCGGTCGCCGGGACGGCGAAGCCAGACGAAGCCATGTGCCTCACCGACTTCGGTGTCGAGGCCGGCTGCGCAGTCCCCGAAACGAGCCGCCAGCTGGCCACGCGGTCATGGCACTCACCGGCCATGACCACCGACCGGGCCTGACGGCCACTACACCGCTGCACAAGGAGTACCTGATGAAGCACGTATCACTGGGCGGGCTCGATGTCTCCCGCATCGGCCTGGGAGCCATGACCATGGCCGGCACGTACACCACCGGCGGAGGGCTCGATGACGCCGAGTCGATCCGCACCATCCACCGGGCCCTGGACCTCGGGGTCACCCACATCGACACCGCCGAGATCTACGGCCCCTTCCACAGCGAGGAAATCGTCGGTAAGGCCATCAAGGGCCGGCGGGACAACGTCGTCGTGGCGACGAAGTTCGGCCTCGTCTCCCACGCCGGCGACGGCCCCGGCGTCATCGACAGCAGCGCCGGCAACGTGAAGGCGGCGGTCGAGGGCTCACTCAAGCGGCTGGGCACCGACCACATCGACCTCTACTACCAGCACCGCGTCGCCCCCAACACACCCATCGAGGAGACCATCGGCGCGCTGGCCGAGCTGGTCGCCGAAGGCAAGGTCCGCCACATCGGACTCTCCGAGGCCGGCCCCGACACGATCCGCCGGGCACACGCCGTGCATCCGGTGGCCGCGCTGCAGACCGAATACTCGCTGTGGACCCGCGACGTCGAGGCCGAGATCCTCCCGCTGCTGCGTGAGCTGGGCATCGGGTTCGTGCCCTACTCCCCGCTCGGCCACGGCCTGCTGACCGGGCAGATCCGCACCGTCGACGACTTCGCCGACGACGACTGGCGCAAGACCAACCCGCGCTTCACCGGCGAGAACTTCCAGCGCAACCTGCGCATCGTCGACGAAGTACAGGCCATCGGCGCCGAGATCGGCGCCACCCCGGCCCAGACCGCACTGGCGTGGCTGCTGACACGCGGCGACGACATCGCCCCCATCCCCGGAACCCGCCGGGTCGCGCGCGTCGAAGAGAACACCGCCGCCGAAAGCGTCGAACTCAGCGCCGCTCAGCTCTCCCGGCTGAACAACCTCACGCCGGCCGCGGGTGAACGCCACGACGAGGCGAACATGGCCAGCATCGACCGCTGACCGCCGGCGCCGCTGCGCCCGGCTCAGCCCACCCTCCTGGACTTCGCGAAGCACTGACGCCCCGGCGGAGTTCCTGACCCATCACACCCGGCCAAACTGCATCCATTCCCCCATCTCACTGATCACTGAAGAGGTTTTCTCATCACCGACACGCGGTGCGGGTTCGGGCAAGCTGATCCGTATGTGCGCCGCCGATGCACCGGCGGCACGTTTCGACACCCGGAATGGACAAGATGGCGAACAAGAACGTGGAAGTGGACCAGTTCATGGCTGCCCTCGATCACCCCAGAAAGAGACGATCGAGTATCTGCGAGCCGCTGTCCTGGGATCGGATCCTGGCGTCACCGAACACGTGAAGTGGAAGGCGCCCAGCTTTCTCCGTGGAGGCGAGGACCGGGTGACCTTCCAGCTCCGGGCCAAGAAGGGCGTCCAAGCCATCTTCCATCGAGGTGCCAAGGTGAAGTACGACCGGGCGGACTTCAGGTTCAGTGATGAAAGTGGTCTGCTCGATTGGATCAGCAGTGCCAGGGCCACGGTCATCTTCCAGGACCTGGACGACGCCAAAGCCAAGGAGGAAGCCTTCGTGACCCTGGTCAGGAGCTGGGTCAATGCCTAGCCCGCCCGATGACCAACTTGTTCGGCTTCGACAGCACGGCGTACACGATCGTTGCGGGCCGTGTCGGCATCAGACGGTGGTGGTCTGCTCAGCACCGGCCTTGGGCTTCGGCAGGGGCATCGATGAACGCACAGCCCTCGAAGAGCGGGCGCGGTTGGCCGTACAGGAACTCGCACGTTCCTCAGGCCTTCCGGTTGCGGCAAGTCGACGCTGCTGAACGTGACGGCCGGGACGATCCGCCCCGGCCGTTGGCGGAACGGGAGGAGATGAGCGAACCCGCGCTCCACGAACCGCCGTTGGGCGCCTCCCGAAACCCTGGCGAGTTGAGCCATCCCCACCAGGATGGAGGTCTCCCTGCCTCAGCCGAGGGCGGGCCTTAACCGCCGATGGCGGCCGGCTTAACCGGGTGCTCCCTAGCGTTTGCGGCATGGACAGTACAGGCAATCTTGGAGAGTTGGCGGCCCATCTCGGGCTCGACCTCATCGCGGTGACATTGCTGACGTGCGGTGTCTTCCACCCCCGGCACCGCAGGCGGGAGCTCGTGCCCGCGTACCTCGCGTTGAACGTCTCCCTGTTCGCGGTCGTTGCCGCGCTGGGCCGTGTAGGGAACACCGGCGGGTCGGCCCTGGGGTTCGGGCTCTTCGGAGTGCTGTCGATCGTCCGGCTGCGCTCCGACGCGGTGCGGCATCAGGAGGTGGCGTACTACTTCACGACACTGGTTCTGGGCTTGCTGTGCGGGCTTCCGGGGCTGGGACTTGATGTGGCTGCAGGGCTCGCGGGTGTGCTGCTGCTCGTTCTGTATGCGGCCGATCATCCGCGCCTGTACGCGCGGGAGCGTCGCACGGTCGTCACACTGGACGCGGTGTACGAGGACGAGGACGCACTCCGCGGGGAGCTGCGGCGACGGCTCGGGGAACCGTACGGGTGGACGGTGCGCGAGGTGGACTATGTGCGGGACCTGACCGTGGTGGAGGTGCGATACCGGCAGGCGGGAAGCGTGGGGGCCACCCGCACGGCTGCTTCTCGGATTTCGGTGCCGCGCGCCGCGACGAAGGAGCCGGCCTCGTGGTGAGGGACACGTCGGATGCCCTCAACGTCCTGGAAAGTGCCGCGGCCGCCGCGCACCCGGTGTCGCTGGCCGAACTCAACGCTCACGCCGAACTGCTGGCCCGGCACGACAACAGTTACGTCGTGCCGGCCTGGCTCTTCGAGGAATTCGCGGTCCGGCTGACCGACCGGCGTCGGCCGGGCGGCCCGCCCTTTTTCCGGGTTCTCGACATCGACGGCCGGCGCTGCTTCCGGTACCGCTCCACGTACTACGACACCCCCACGCTGCGCACCTTCCACGATCACCGTCAGCAACGCCGGCGCCGTTTCCGGATCAGGGAGCGGGTCTACGAGGACAGCGGGGAGCGGCAGTTCGAGGTCAAGCTCAAGAGCGGTCGAGGTGAAACGGTGAAGCACCGGCAGCGGATGTCCGAGGGCGACCGTCCACTGGACGGAGCGCGGCGCCGGTTCCTGGCCGGGGTGCTGCGGAAGGCGTACGGCATGCTCGACGTCCCGGAAGACCTCGTGCCGTCCTTGCGTACGGACTATCGGCGGGTCACGTTCGTGGCCGAGGGACAGCGGGTGACCTGTGACGCGGGGCTGATCGTGCGGGACGAGGCAACGGGCCGGGCGGCCTCGGCCGACGGCTCGGTGGTGCTCGTCGAGACGAAGACGCGCGGTCACCTGACGGAGGCGGACCGGCTGCTGCACGCCTACGGGGTGCGGCCGGCCGGGTTCACCAAGTACAGCGCCGGACTCGCCGCCGTGAGGCCGCAGTTGGGTGCGAACGCGTGGGCACGGGCGGTACGGACCGTGTTTCCCCAGGCGGTGCGGGTGTGAGGCGATCAGTCGGCGGCGGTCGGGAAGGAGAGTGTCACTTTCGCCCCCGGTGAGTTGGCTGCCTCGAAGGCACCGCCGGCCTCCTCCGCCGTGCGGCGGGCTATGTCCAGGCCGAGTCCCGTGGACCCCGCGCCGCTGGTTCCGCGGGTGGTGAGGTACGGGCCGTCGCCAGGGTCCGGGAAGCCGGGGCCCTCGTCTTCCACCAGGAGCTCCGCCATGTCGCCCGTCGTTCGGACCGTGACGCGAAAGCCTGTGCCCTGGGGGGTGTGGTCCAGCACATTGCCGATCAATGCGTCGAGCGCGGCGGTGAGTTCGTCGGGCGGTACAGGTACCGCAAGGGGGCCGGCGGGGGTGTCGATGTCGACTGCGCGGTTCTGGTCCTCGGCCAAGGGGAGCCAGAACGCGGCCCGTTCGCGGGCTGCGGCCGGCAGGTCGGCGGTGGGCTCGGCCTCGCGCAGGGGGCGCCGTGCCCGCCGGATGACCTCGTCGACGCCGTGTTCCAGTACGGCCACGCTCGCCGCGATCCGTTCCCCTTCTGCGGGATCGCGCAGGGTCTCGGCGTCCAGCCGGAGGGCGGCGACGGGGGTGCGCAGACGGTGGGCGAGATCGGCGGCGTTCTCGCGTTCGGCGGCCAGGAGTTCGTCGATGCGGGCGGCGAGCCGGTTCAACTGGTCTGCGACCAGGCGCAGTTCCGGTGGGCCCTGCGGCTCTGCGCGGGCCGTCAGGTCGCCCGCGGACAGCCGGTTCGCCGTCGCGGCGAGCGAGCGTGTCGCGCCCACGATCCGGGTGCCCAGTCGGTCGGCGAGAACGAGGCCGAGAAGGACGAGCGCGGCACCGATTCCGGCCAGGACGAGCCACGAGGTGAGGACGCCGTCGTGCAACTGCCCTCGGCTCACCGCCACGTGCACCACCGCGGTGCCCTCGGGGGCCCCGTGCACCGGGACCAGTACGACCCGCCCGCCGTTCGGCGGCTCGTAGGTGAACGCTCGTCCGGTGCGCGCCAGCCGGACCGCCTCGGTGAGCCGGGCGGGAGAACCGACGACGGTGCCGTCGGCAAGGATGAGCGAGGTCCTGGGCAGAGCGGGGCCGTTGACGCTCCGCAGGGTTTGTTCCATCTGGTCGCCGGCCTTGGCTCCCCGCATCCCGCCTGCCAGTGATGGCCCCACCGTCGCTGCCACCCACTGTGCCCGCGCAGTCGCCTCGGCGATGGCCCGGTCGGCGGCGTGCGTCCGCGTGAGCAGGGTGAGGGGCACCAGCAGAGCGGCCAGAACGAGGGCAGTGGTGGAACCGGTCAGCAGCAGGAGCCGGCGCCGCACTAGGACTTGCCCGTCACGTCGACCGCGTCCGCTGTGCCAGGCGTGGGCGCCGCCAGTTTCACCCCCACGGTGCGCACCGTGTGCAGGTAGCGCGGGTCCTGGGCGGTCTCCCCCAACTTCCGCCGCAGCCACGACAGATGGACGTCCACCGTCTTGTCGGCGCCGCCCAGCGGCTGCTGCCAGACCTCAGCGAGGAGCTCGCGGCGGGGCACGACCTGACCGGCGCGGCGGGCCAGATGGGCGAGCAGGTCGAACTCCCGGGGCGTGAGGTCGAGAGGGAGGCCATCGAGGGTGACCTCACGGGCGGCCGGGTGCACGACGAGTCCACCCACCCGCAGCGGCTCTTCCGCCTCGGCCTGGCCCAGGCGCCGCAGCACCGCCTTGATCCGCGCGTCGAGCTGGGCCGCCCCGAACGGCTTCACGATGTAGTCGTCGGCGCCGCCCTCCAGCAGGGCGACCATCTGCGGCTCCTCGTCCCGCGCGGTCGCCACGATCACCGGTACGTCGCTGACGGCCCGCAGCATCCGCAGCACCTGCCCGCCGTCCACGTCCGGCAGCCCCAGGTCCAGCACGACCAGGTCCGGCGGACTGGTCACGGCCGCGTCGAGCCCTGCCATGCCGCTGGGCGCTGTCGCGACCGCGTGACCTTTGTCCCGCAGAGCACGCACGAGTGCGCTGCGCAGAGCGGGGTCGTCCTCCACAACCAGCAGGTGAGCCATGACGACACGGTAGCCACAGGATTGATGCAGGGTGTACTGCGGGTGAAGTAAGGCTCCTCGGTGGGCCGTTCCTTTGTCCGTGTCTTAACCGGGCGTTAGGGAAGGCTGCGAGAAGGTCTCCCTGCCAGTCCGAGGTGGCGTCCCGATGAGGTGGAGAGGTGGTTCCGTGAAGTGGCGCAGGGCCCTGGCGACCGCGGCCTGGGTGGCCCTCGGTACGGGCGCGGGCGGACTGGCCGCGTGGCAGCTCGCCAGCGCCGACGCGGACACGCCCGCGCACGGACGTGCGCTGGACGACGCGGCGGTACGTCGCGCCTTGGCACAGGCGACACCGACCGGCTCCACCTCCCCCGAGCCCAGCGGCTCCCGCTCCCACCAGCGCCCGACGAGTTCCTCACGGCCCCCGTCCTCGCCGAACGTCTCCACCCCACCCGGCAGGGAAACCCTCCGCTTCACGGGCGGTACCGCAACCGTCGAATGCCGTGCCGACGGGACCGTCTACCTCCTCTCCTGGAGCCCGGACGACGGATACGCGATCGACGAGGACGTACAACGCGGCCCGGCCCCGGTTGCCCGCCTGGAGGCAGAGCCCACCGCCGACGGCGTCGACGACCTCGCCTACGACATCACGTGCACCCCCGCCGGGGCCCGCGCCCAGCCGATGGCCGACGCCGACGACTGAGCCGGGCGTCGCTGGACAGCGGACGGCGCCACGTGTGCGAACGCTGCACATACCCCAGCCGGCTCGGCCGGCCCGAGAACCCGGCCGCAGGGATGCGGTCGTCGCTACGGCACCGCCGCCAGCCAGCCGATGGCCCCTCCCCCCGACGACGACCACCTCGCGCAAGCACAGCGCCCAGGCCAGCCATACCTCCAGGGGACGGACGGCGCGCGGCAGCAGCCGGACGCGGTCGGGACGGCAGGCATCCGCGTCCGGCTTGCACCGCAGACAGGAAAAGGCGTGCAGGGCTGCCGCCCGCACCCGGGCGTCGGGGTCGTCGAGCCTGGCGATCAGCCCGTCCGTGGATCTCACACGGTGAACTCCCGTATCACTGTGTTCCGGAACACCGCCGTACCCCCGATCGAGAACAGCGCGAGCCCCGTGTCGATCAGATACGGGAACGCCTGCGACGAGTGCACGTACCGGCCGTCGTCGACGAACATCTCGACGGACGTGCGGTCGACCAGGATCCGCAGCCGCACCGTGCGGGCCGACGGGTCAAAGGGGCTGTGACTCTCCTGCCACCTGCCGGAGGTGTCGGGGTTGACGGTGGTGCGGCGGTTGACGAACGCGTAGTCGTCGTAGATCCCGGCGTCGATGTGCCGCCCTCCGTCGGGGGAACGGCGCAGCTGGAGGCCGGCGCCGGTCAGCGTGTTCCAGGTGATCTCGGTCGTCACCTCGTAGGACGTGCCGGTGTAGTCGAGGACGCGGGTGCCGTCGACCTCCAGGTCGCCCAGGTCCACGGTGCGCGAGACGTGGTCGTCCAGGGCGGGGACCGGCCGCGAGGCCAGGTAGTACGTCCCGTTCGAGGCCCGCTTCAGGGTGACCTCGCGGACGATCGAGTCGGTGCCGTTGAAACCGTCGCAGTCGATGGTGGGGGTGGTGTTGGCGTAGTCCCAGTTGTTGAGCCAGCCGATCGCGTGCCGGACGGACGGATCCACCGAACCGTCGTCCCGGTGCTTCTCGAACGTGACGGCCCCGTACCAGTCCCACCCGTGGTCGAGCCACTTCGGATCGCTCGCGTCGGCGGTGAACGTGGTGCCGTCGAAGGAACCGGTCCAGTACGCGTACGTGTTGGGCAGCCCGGCCGCCTTGCCGTTGGCGCTCGCGCCCAGCACCCACTTCGCCGTGCCGTCGTCCGCGGTGATGCGGAACAGGTCGGGGCACTCCAGGACGCCGATGCCGTCCTTGATGAAACCGCCGACGTACGTCCACGACTTCAGGTCCGCCGAGTGGTAGAAGCCGATCTTGTTGTTCTCGGCGAGGGTCATCACCCAGCGACCGCGTTCCTCGTCACGGACGACCTTGGGATCGCGGAAGTCGTGCACGCCGGGGTTGGCCAGCACCGGGTCGGTGCCGTGGTTGCGGAAGGTGCGGCCGCCGTCGGTGGAGTAGTACAGGTACTGCGCCTGAGTGACCTCGTCGGGCGCCATGGTGGCGATGACGATCACCGCGCCCGCGCCGAAGCCGGCGGTGTTGTCGGTGTCGACCACCGCCGAGCCCGACCAGACGTCGCCATTGGCGGTGTCCTTCGGCACGGCGATCCCGCGGTCGGTGAACGCGACCAGGTCGGTGCTGGTGGCCAGCCGCCAGGCGGTGCCCGCGGTCGTGCCGCCCGTCAGGTAGTCAGCGTTGTAGAGGTAGTAGTAGTGGTACTCGCCGTCGATCCACACCGGTCGCTGCGGATCGTTCATCCACTGGTCGGGGACCGTGAAGTGGTACGCGGCGCGGTAACTGGCGCAATCAGCTGCGGACTTGGGTTTCGCGGCGGCCGGGGGCGCGGCCGGCAGCAGCACGGCTGCCGCGCCCGCGGCCGATCCGGCGAAGAGCGCTCTCCTGGACATCCCACGCATCACTCATCGTTTCCTCTCGTCACTGAGCTCGTTGAGCTCGGAACGGCGGCTCATGGGGTCAGGACTTTGCGACCTAACTCGTTAAAGGTCAAGGGGTGCACGACTCTTGACAGCACCGTCGTGCACTTTCCATCATCTGGGGCATCAACCCTCAACTAACACGAGTTAGGCCCGTTGATGACCGACTCGCACGTCTCCCGCCGCACGCTGCTGCGGTACGGCGCCTACGGCGCGGGTGCCGCCGCCCTGACCGGCACCGCAGCGAGCTGGGACCGGCTCACCGGAGCCGACATCCCCGGCCGCGACGACGGTTCCCTCGTCGTCGCCACCCTCGGCCCCGCCTACGGACCAGAGGCCATCCGCACCCTCACCGAAGGCTTCGGCGAGGTGCACCCCGACATCAAGCTCCGGATCAACGCGGTGCAGGCCGTCGACTGGTCGGACTTCTTCGCGAAGATCCTCACCCAGATCGCGGCGGGCACCGCCCCCGACCTCGTCTATGTCGCCACCGAGGGCGTTCAGCTCTTCGCCCAGCGCCTCGGCGTCGCGCTGGACCAGTGGGTGAAGCGGGACGCGGCCGAACTGCGCGAGTACTTCGCCGACGTCCACCCCTCACTGGTGGAGTCGATGATGTACGAGGGCAGCCTCTACCAGCTGCCGGTCGAATTCAACGCGGCCGACATGTACCTCAACAACCAGGTGCTGAAGCGGGCGGGCGCCAGCTTCCCCGCGGCCGACTGGACCCGTGACGACTTCACCGCGCTGCTGCGGGACATGAAGAAGTCCAGCGGCAGCCGGTTCACCCCGTACTTCTGGACCAACCGCCTGTGGGGCGGTGTGGTGCCCTGGCTCTTCGCCAACGACACGAACCTGCTCACCGAGACCAAGGCGCCCGGCGGTGCCTGGCTGTGGGACTCCTTCTACCCGGCCGCCGAACGGCAGGGCCGCGGGGGCGGCTTCCGGTGGACGGCCCCGCAGGCCACACACGACCGCGTGGAGGAGGTCTACGACTACCTCGCCTCCCTCATCCAGGAGGACCTGTGCACCCGCCCCGAGGGCGGCAACGGCCAGAACCTCGTCGGCGTGTTCTCCACCGGCCGGGTCGGCGTCACGCCGGCCGGCGGCTTCTGGGCGGGCGGTCTGCATCTCGCGGGCATGCAGGGCGACGACTACGACGTGCAGTACTTCCCGCGCTGGCGCACCCAGCGCATGCAGTTCGGCGCCGCCGGCTACGCCCTGCTGCGCACGTCGAAGCGGCAGGAGGAGGCCTGGGAGTTCATCAAGTACGCCGCCCGGAGGGACACCCTGATGCGGCTGTTCAAGACCAACCAGACCACCCCGGCCCGCCGTTCGATGCTGACCGCCGACCGCTACCGGGAGACCGGCCCGAACCACTGGCAGACCTTCTACGACACCCTCGACAAGTTCCCCGACACCGGGCCGATCCCCGCCCCGCCGCAGGTCGCCGAGGTCGAGCAGGTGCTGCTCAAGCACACCGGAACCGCGCTCTCCGCCCGGCGCTCGGTGGGTCCCGCCCTGCGCCGGATGCAGGGCGATCTGGAGAAGGCCATGGAGCGTGACGTATGACGACCACCCGGACCCCCGCCCGGACAAGGACGGCGACTCCCCCGCCCGTGCCAGCCACGCCGCCGTCCGCCCGCGACCGCGGCACCCGCCTGCTGGCCACGCTGTTCCTGGCCCCGACGATCGTCGGCATCGTCGTCTTCACGGTCGTCCCGATCGTCGGCTCGGTGGTGCTCAGCCTCTTCCACTGGAACGTGATCGACGACCCCAGCTTCGCGGGCGCCGCCAACTACCGCGAGACGCTGACCGATTCGACCGTCCTGGTGTCCTTCCGCAACACGCTCGTGTTCATGGTGCTCGCGGTCGCCCTCCAACTGCTGATCGCGCTGGTGCTGGCGCTCGCGGTGAACGGACGGATGCCGGTGTGGCTGCGCTCGGTGTTCCGTTCGGCGTTCTTCTTCCCGCTGGTGCTGTCCGCCGCATCGATCTCGGTGGTGATGAAGTACCTGTTCAACCAGGACTTCGGTGTCGTCAACTGGCTGCTCGGGCTGATCGGCATCGCTCCGGTGCCATGGCTCACCTCCGAGAACTCGGCGATGGCGGCGGTCATACTCGTCTACGTCTGGCAGCAGTTCGGCTTCTCCTTTCTGCTCTTCGTCGGGGGCCTGAACAACATCCCCAAGGAGATCCACGAGGCCGCCTCCCTCGACGGCGCGACCGGTCTGCGCAAGCACCTCAACGTCACCCTGCCGCTGCTGTCACCCACCCTGCTGGTCGCGTCGGTGGTCGGCATCATCAACGCCCTGCAGGTCTTCGAGCAGCCGTACGTCCTCACCAACGGCGGACCCGGCGACTCCACCCGCACCGTCGTGATGGTCATCTACGAGAGCGCGTTCGAGCAGCTCCGCTTCGGCGAGGCGTCCGCGGTGGGCGTGCTGCTGTTCGTTCTGATCATGGCGGTCACCGCCCTCCAGTTCCGGCTCAGCCGGCGTTTCGTCCACTACCAGTGAGCCGGGTGAACCCCCTATGACCCAAGCGATTTCCACCGTGAGCCGGGCCCGCCACTCGCTCGCTCCGTGGGCGCGGATCACCGCACTGGCGGTGTGCGCCCTGCTGACGCTCGGTCCGGTCATCTGGACCGTCTCCACCTCGCTGCGCACGCCGGCCGAGTCCTTCGACCTGCCGCCGAGGATCATTCCGACCAGCCCGACCGTGGAGTCCTACCGCGGGGTCTTCGACCAGATCGATGTGTGGCTGCTCGCCCTCAACTCCACACTCGTGACCGCTTTGATCGCGGTCGGCCAGATGATCACCGCGGGTCTCGCCGGCTACGCGTTCGCCCGTCTCGAGTTCCGTTTCAAGAAGTCGCTGTTCGCACTGGTCCTCGCGACCATGATGGTCCCCTTGCAGGTCACGATCGTTCCGGTGTTCCTGGTGCTCAAGTCGATGAGTCTGACCGACACACTGCTCGGTCTGATCATCCCGGCGTTTCCGACCGCGTTCGGCACCTTCCTGATGCGCCAGTACTTCCTCGGCATGCCGAAGGACCTGGGCGAGGCGGCGATGCTGGACGGCTGCGGGCCCTGGCGGATCTTCCGCTCGGTCTACGCCCCGCTGGCCGCGCCCGGCCTCGCGATCGTCGGAGTGCTGGCCTTCAACTACCACTGGAACGAGTTCTTCCGGCCGCTGATCCTGGAGACCTCCGGCCAGAACTACACCCTGCCGCTGGGCCTCGTCTCCCTCCAGGGCAATCTCGGCACCGGCTCCATCTCGGTCGTCCTCGCCGGTGTCGTCCTTTCCATGATCCCCGCCGTCGCCGTGTTCGTCGTCGGCCAGCGCCCTCTGCGCGAGGGCATCACGTCCGCAGGAGTCAACCGTTGAAGCACGACCGCGACGCCCCCCGTTTTCGGGTCCGTCCGCCCGCCCACTGGCTCAACGACCCGAACGGGCCCTTCCGTTGGCGCGACCGCTACCACCTCTTCTACCAGCACAACCCCGATGCCCCGCGCCACGCGAACGTCCACTGGGGCCATGCCTCCAGTCCCGACCTCGCCCACTGGGAACACCACCCCATCGCGCTCACCCCGACACCCGGCGGCCCCGACGAGGCGGGCTGCTGGTCCGGGTGCGTGGTCGACGACGACGGCATACCGACCGCCGTCTACACCGGTATCGACCGCCACCACGCCGGCCTCGGCACCATCTGCCTGGCCCGGGCGGTCGTCCCGGACGACGAGACCCTCACCGACTGGAAGCCCCTGCCCACACCGGTCGTGACCGGCCCGCCGACCGGCCTGGACGTCGTGATGTTCCGCGACCCGTTCGTCTTCCGCAGCGGTGGGCGGCGCTGGGCACTGATCGGGGCGGGCCACTCCGACGGCACACCGTCGGTCCTGCTCTACGACTGCGACGACCTGGCCCACTGGCGGTTGGCCGGTGTGCTGCTCGACGGCAACGACCCTGTGGCGACGGACGTGTTCGGCGACAAGGCGGCGGGCTGGGAGTGCCCGCAGCTGTTCGCGACTGCGGGCGGGGAGTGGGTGCTCGTGGTGTCACTGTGGGACGGCGACCCGATGGGCACGGGCTTCCTGACAGGCCGTCTGGAGCCGGACGGCGACGGTGGGCTGCGGTTCGGGACCCGCACCGGCGGCCGACTCGACCACGGGCGGGACTTCTACGCACCCGCAGTCCTCCAGGAGGCAAACCGGGCCCTGATGTGGGGCTGGTCCTGGGAGGCCCGTGAGCAGGGCGAGGTGGACGCCGCGGGCTGGGCCGGTGTCCTCACCGCGCCGAGGGTCGTGGACGTCCATCCGGACGGCGCGCTGAACGTCGTACCGGCTCCGGAGCTGCAACTCCTGCGCGCGGCCGAGCCGTTCACCACCGCACCGGAACGCACCCCGCTGCCGCAGTCGTACGACCTGACGGTCACCGCCAGCACACCGACCACCGTCAGCCTGCTGCGCTCCGCCTCCGGCGCCGAGCTGACGATCCGCCTCGACCCGGACGAAGGCACCGTGACCCTGGATCGCAGCGACTGGCCGCAGCCCCGGAGCGAGGGGTCGGCGCCCCTGGTCGTGCGGGCGCCCGCGCGGGAGGTGCGCATCCTCGTCGACGGCTCCCTGTTCGAGCTGTTCGCCGACGATCGCGCCACCGTCACCGAACGGATCTACCGACGTCCCAACGACGTGCCCGAGCTCGTCGTGACCGGGGCCGGGGCCACCGTCATCGGATGGGAGCAGGTCCCACCGACGAGCGGCTGATCACCGGACCGGCGAGGCGCCGTACTGTCGCGGGCGGCGTCTTGCCTGTCTCGATGGCGTCGAGGAGGAGCCGGGTGGCCGCCTCGCCCATCGCCCAGTGCGGGAGGGCGACGGTGGTCAGGGGCGGGGACAGGAAGGCGGCCATGTGCTCCTGGTCGTCGTACCCGACCACGGACAGCTCTTCGGGGACGGTGATACCGAGCCGGGCAGCGGCGTGCAGTGCGCCCGCGGCGACACGGTCGTTGTAGCAGAAGATCGCGGTGGGGCGGCGGCCGGCGGGCACGCCGTCGAGCAGCCGCAGCGCTCCCTCGTAGCCGGCGGAGATCTCGCCGCCGGTCCGCACGACCCACTCCTTGGGAACGGTGATCCCCTCCACGCGCAGCGCGTCACGCAAGCCGCGCAGCCGCTCGACCGAGGCGATGTCGTCGAGGCCGCCGACGTGGGCGATCCTGCGGTGCCCCTCGTCGAGGAGAAGGCGGGCGGCCGTACGGCCTCCGGCGCGTTCGGCGGGGATGACGGCAGGCAGCGAGTCGTCCTCGGGAATGCAGTTGGCGAGGACGGAGTGGGTGCGGTGCAGGCCCTCGGGGACGCGGACGCGGCGCAGGGAGAAGGCGGCGTAGATGATGCCGTCCACACGTCGGTCGAGGAGCTCGGCGACCGCGGCGTCCTCCTTGGCACGGTCGCCTCCGGAGTCGACGGTCAGGACGAGGTGCTCGTTGTCCCAGGCGGTGTCCATCGCGCCGCGCAGCAGCCGGCCGGCGAAGGGCGAGGAGGCGATCTCGTCGGTGACCAGGCCGATCACGGCCGTACGACGGCGGCGCAGCCCGCGTGCGACGGGGTCGGGGCGGTATCCGAGCTGGGCGGCGGCCTGGCGGATGCGTTCCTGGGTGGCGGGCGAGAGGTTGCCCTCGGCCCGGCCGTTGAACACGAAGGAGACCGCGGTGTGCGACACGCCGGCGAGCCGCGCGACGTCCCGGGACGTGGGGCGTCCATGACCTGCCGGCTGCTTCTCCTCGCTGCTGCCCATGCCGTCCGCTGCCTTCATCCCCCGCCGGTTCCCCGCCCGCCCGCTTGATCACTGCTCACCCTATCCGTGACGCTGGGTGGACGACACAGTCGAAGGGAAGGTCCGGTAGTGATCAGCATTCCGGTACACACGCTCAACGACGGCACCAGGTTCCCGGCGATCGGTCTGGGCACCTGGCCCATGAGCGACACGGAGGCGGAAGGGGCGGTGGCGGAGGGCCTGCGTCTGGGCTACCGCCTGGTCGACACGGCGACGAACTATCGCAACGAGGCCGGTGTCGGGCTGGGCGTCGCCCGCAGCGGCGTCCCCCGTGAGGAGGTCGTGGTGACGACCAAGCTTCCGGGCCGGCACCACGGGTACGAGGAGACCCTGGCCTCCTTCGAGGAGTCCCGCGCCCGGCTCGGCCTGGACTACGTCGACCTGTATCTCATCCACTGGCCGCTGCCCCGCGTCGGCAAGTACGTCGACTCCTGGCGGGCCATGATCAAGCTGCGCGAGGAGGGTCTCGTGCGGTCGATCGGCGTCTCCAACTTCACGCCGGAGCACATCGAGAGGCTGGAGAAGGAGACCGGCGTCCTTCCCTCCGTCAACCAGATCGAACTGCACCCGCACTTCCCGCAGGACGAACTGCGGGCCTTCCACACCGCCAAGGGCGTCCTGACCGAGAGCTGGAGCCCGCTGGGCCGCGGTTCCGGCCTCTTGGACGACCCCGTGGTCGTCAGCACCGCCGAGGCGCACGGGGTGACGCCGGGCCAGGTGGTCCTGCGCTGGCACACGCAGCTCGGGGCAGTGCCGATCCCGAAGTCGTCGGATCCGGGGCGACAGCGCGCGAATCTCGACGTCTTCGGCTTCGAGCTGAGCCCGGCGCAGATGCACGCGATCGCCGACCGTGCCCACGAGCGCATGGGCGGAGATCCGGATGTGCACGAGGAATTCTGAGAGGTGCGGCCTAGCCATGAGGGTCGGGGGATGGGCCGGCTGGGCGGAGAGTCAGCTGGCACCTGTCTCATTCCAGGACGCCCGGTTCTGCGGGACCCTTCCAGCGCCGCGGACGCACCCCTGACACGCCTGGACTGACAGCGATCCCGCAGCTCGGCCGCCGTCGCTCGGTCAACGCGCCCTGCCGTACGAGCTGGTAGAGAGCGGGCAACAGCATCTTCCTGGCGAGGTCGCCAGTGATGCCGCACAGGACCAGGGCTCCGGCGCGCGTCGCAGTCGAATCGGCCATGGCGCGTGTCCTGTCTCTCGGGTTCTCCTGCGGGAGCGCGCCTCGGTCGATCACCTGATGCCGCGTACGCCGATGAGGGCGAAGGCGGCGGCCGGCGGGCAGGGAGCGCGAAATGCCTCCCACCGACGGGTCTGGCGAACACCTCTGTCCGGCGGGCTGCGGCGCGGCGCGAGAGGCTGCCGGATCGTTCCGGGCCGACATGAGCGCTCTCGCCGCTCGCGCCCGCTCCGCGCCTCGGCCGATCAGCCATCCCTCACACCGATCACAGGCGTGGCGTTCATTTGGGCCGATCGGCCACTCTCCCGCGTCACCACCTGCCGCTCCCCGCCCATATCCAGCCCTGTCGTGCCCCACGGTCAGCGGGGTTCAGTGCGCTCATCCGTTTTCGGATCCTTTCCAGATCGTCGGCCGTGACCACTTGCCATCGGCCGACGGTCACCTTATGGTCGTACGAACGTAAGGCATACGAACGTAAGCCAAAACCCAGGGAGTCCTGATGGCGACAACTCGGCCGGTGGCGCTTGTGACAGGTGCGTCATCGGGGATCGGCAAGGAAACGGCCCGCGCCTTCGTCGCGGCGGGTTTCGAGGTGGTCGGAACCGGCCGCAAGACCTCCGGACTCACTCCGCCCGCCGGTGTGACATACCTCGATCTCGACGTGGCCAGCGACGACTCGGCCACCTCCGCGGTCGGAGAGGTGATCGAACGGTTCGGACGCATCGACGTCCTGGTCAACAACGCGGGCCTCGGCTCGGCGGGCGCCGTCGAGGAGAACTCCGTCGCCCAGGCCCAGAACGTCCTGAACATCAACGTCCTCGGTGTCATCCGTATGACGAAGGCCGTCCTGCCGCACATGCGCGCCCAGGGAGGCGGACGCTTCATCAACATCTCGTCCGTCCTCGGGGTCGCCCCCCAGCCCTTCATGGCCCTCTACGTCGCGTCGAAGCACGCCATCGAGGGCTACTCCGAGTCGCTGGACCACGAGGTCCGCGAGCACGGCGTCCGGGTCCTCCTCGTCCAGCCCGCCTATACCAGGACCAGCTTCGACACCAACGCCGCGCAGCCCGACACCCCACTGGCTCTGTACGCGGAGCGACGGCGCGTCTTCGACGAGGTGATGGCGGTGGCGATGAAGGACGGCGACGACCCCGCCGTCGTCGCTAAAGTGATCGTCACCGCGGCCACCGACGACAAGCCGAAGCTGCGCTACACCGCCGGCCCGCTGGCATCACGCGTCACCAAGGCGCGACGCCTCGTCCCCGCCGGAGCGTTCGACAAGCAGATCCGCAAGAACAACCGCATGCCCACCTGACATCCCGGTCCGGCTTCAAGGGCACTGATCCCGACCGAATGTCTCCGGTGTGCCCGGCATCTCTGATGTCTCCGAAAGTCCATTGATGAGTCACTCGTTGATCTGCCGAGGAGAGTCATGCAGCAGCAACGTCAGCAAACGGCCCGGCATGGTGCATCGAGCACAAGACGTTTTCCGAAGAGGAACGTCGGCATCGCGCTGGCGGTCACCGCGACGGCGGCCGTTCTGGGCTCGGCGCCGTCCGCGTCCGCAGGGACGGGCCAGACGGGACACTCGTATCGCGGATCCGTTGTCACCGACGTACGGACCACGGAGAAGTTCGACTTCGCCGCCGGCGAGATCCCCGAGAACATCACCGTCAACCCCGACGGCTCAACGACCCTGTCCATGCTCGGCAGTTGCGCGGTGTGCCAGCGCACCCATGGGCCGCAACTGATGCACATATCCGCGTCCGGACACCGCACGGTGCTCGTGACCGGGCCGGTGGGTGAGGCAATCAGCGGCAACACCCGTGGCAATGACGGCACCGTCTACTACAGCTTGTGGGCCCCCGGCAACGCGGCCAGGAGCGGGTACCGGTCACCGGCACCGGCGCGGCCGGTCCCGTCCGCCTTGTCACGGGCGGCCTGCCCAACATCGACGATCTCAGCTTCCTGACCCCCCGCTCCGACGTGGCGTTCGCGGCACAGAACGGCTCCTCCTCGCAGAACGGCCCGGACAGAGTCGTGGTGATCTACCCGAACGGCACCTACAGGCCCGTCCTGACCAGCGCGGACGGTCTCGCCTCGCCCTCCGCGACCGCGGTTCGCGGCGACCGGCTGTACATCACCGACGGCGGGGTCCCCGAGCCCCACGACGCCAAACTCCAGACCGCGAGGATCAACTTCGCTGCTCTCCATGCCAACGCGGCACACTGACTCGACCCAGGCGGTATCCGGAGCACAAGCCCCGGCCGCATTGGAGGAACGCATGGTGCGGTACACCAAGGAACACAAACAGGAGACAAGGCAGCGGATCATTGCGACAGCCGGTCGCCGGCTCAAGCGCAACGGCATCGACGGCTCCGGAGTCGCCACGCTCATGAAGGACGCGGGGCTGACCAACGGCACCTTCTACGCCTACTTCGCGTCCAAGGACGAACTCGTCGCCACCGCGGTCGCCGACCAAATGCGCGCACAGCACGCGAACATCGTCGCGCAGGCGGCGCCCGGCCGGGCCGGACTCGAGCAGCTCGTGCGCTGGTACTTCTCCCCCGAACAGCGCGACAACATCGAGGACGGCTGCCCCAACGCCGCCCTGCTCGACGAGATCGGACGCTCCACGGATCCCACCAGACAGGCGTACACCGACGGCGCGCTCGTCCTCGTCGACGGCTTCGCCGCCCGCCTGGCACCCCACGATCCGCCGTCGGCGCGTCTGAAGTCACTCAGCCTCCTCGGCATGATGGCCGGGACGCTGCAGCTCTCCCGTGCCCTCACCGACCGGCAACTCGCCGACCAACTCCTCGAACAGGGCATCCGCAACGCCCTCGCACTGCTGGATGCCGAGCATCACAACTGAGTCGCCATCCACGTGTCGATCACGGGGACCGCCTGGTCGAAAGGGTTCGGCGGCTCCCTCGACAACCGCATCCGCTTCGCCGTCGAGGTCGCCACCACTCCGGCAGACGAGATCGGCGCCGGCCGCACCGCTTCCGGATCTCTCCCGAAACCCCGTTCAACGACATCACGGAGAGCGACACCCACGAGCTGTACCCGGCACTCGCGCGAACCCTCGCCCCGCTCGACCTCGCCCACCTGCACATCGGCCACCTGCACATCGGCCACGGCGGCGAACTTCTGCCCACCTTTCACACCGCCTGACAAACCCCGGCCATTCCGGTCCTGACGGGCCGGTATGCCCAGATCACCCCATGGAGGTACCACGTGTCCGAGCACGCTGTAGTTGAACTGAGCCCGGAAGCGATCGCATTCGCGGAATGGCTGGCCACAGGCCAGAATCCCCCGTCCGAGTTGGATGCGGCACGCATCCAGGCCGAGCAGGTCCATCTCGCGGCCCGGGAGCCGGAAGGCGTCACCTACCGGGAGGTGGACGCGGGTGGCGTGCTGGGAATCTGGTGCGAACCCGTCGATGCCAACGCCGACTACGTCCTCCTGCACACTCACGCCGGGGGCTCCGTTCTGGCGTCAGCACACGTCGACCGAAAGCTCGCGGGCCATATCGCCAAGGCCGCAGGGGCCCCCGTACTGGTCCTGGACTTCCGGCGAGCACCGGAACACAAGTACCCGGCTCAGGTGGACGACGCGGAGGCGGCCTTCAACTGGCTGCTGTCCGAAGGGTATGAGCCGGGGAACATCATCACGATCGGCCACTCGATCGGCGGGTTCATCGCCGTCGCCCTGGCGCTTCGCCTCCGAGACAAGAAGCAGCCACTGCCCGGAGCCATCGTGTCGATCTCCCCCTGGTGCGACCTCGAGATCGCCAACGAGACCATCGCGACCAACGCCGAGACGGACAAGATACTCAGCAAGGAACTGCTGGAGTTCTTCCGGGATGCCTGGATCGGCGGCACGGGCATCGAGTTCACGGACACCCGGATCAATCTGAACCGGGCAGACCTGAGCGGTCTGCCCCCGACCCTCGTCTCCTGGGGAACGTACGAGGTCCTGGCCGGCGAGGACGAGGAGTTCGCCACCCGCGTCAAGGACGCCGGAATCGACACGGCGACCGTAGTGGTCCCCGGCGGTCAGCACTCATACGTATACGGCGCCGGCCGGATTCCGGAAACCGACACCGCCATCGCGCAGATCGGCGCCTGGGTCCGCGAGAAGACGAAGATCTGACCGAACGGTCCGGGCCCGGCAGGCGCAAGACCCGTGCGCCTGCCGGATCGGGCCGTGGACGGACGCCGACACGGCCTGCTGCGGCGAGCAGATCCCGCGACACACGCGACCGCGCCCCGGTCCGGCAGACGACGACCGGGGCGACCAACCAGCCAACACAAGAAGGGCACCAAGCCCAGACCCGTCACGGGACAGGCGACAGGCGACAGACTCAGTGTTCCTGGATCAGGTGCGGAGCAGTGAGGTGTGGATACGGGCGATGGCCCGCAGTACCTCGTCGCGGTTCTTGGCTTGCTGGATCCATGCGGGCAGGCGGGCCACCACGGTCATCCTTCGGCCCTGTTCGTGCCAGGGGATCCCTTCACGTAGGGGCGCCTGCACGAATCGTCTGATCAGGTCCAGGTGTTCCAGGTTGTAAGCCCATACCCACCCGTGCCGGGTCTCGGTCTGCAACCACAGGCGGATGTCGAAGTACGGATCTGTGGCCGATTTGTGCCGGTCCCTGTGCAAGACCACAGATCCACGGTTCCATTCCTTCGCCAGCCCGCAGTTCCGGCAGACGAGACGCCTGGGCGCGAAGAGGCTCTGGTCCCGCACTCCGGTTGGGTCTGGTGCTGTCCCGACGTGCGCGACCTTCTCGCAGCCCGGGCAGCGCACGAGGACGGACACGAGAAAGTCGCACTTCGTGCTGCGTGGGTCCCGGAACCGATGGTGTGTGATCGGACGCATCGGACCAGTATGCGAGCCGAGCGCCGAAGGCTTCTACGGACTTAATCCAGAACAGTCGGTAGGCGTCACCGTGGTGCCGTCCTCCGAGATCACCCACCAGTCGGCCGGTCTGTCCCCGATGGAGCCGAGCGGGGAGTCACCCTTGCCGCGGACGAGGGCGGCCAGGTGGCCTCAAGAAGAGCCGGCAGAAACGTTCGTGGAGGTCGCCGCGTCGTCTCATTGCATGCGTCGGACGATCCCGGTCGCCCTGCCCATCAGCCATTCGAGCGGCCCTCGTTGGAAGAAGCGGGACCAGATGGTGGCGAGGACGGTGACGGACCCGATGAAGCCGAGCAGGATGTACAGGCGCGAGGCGGTCTGGCCTTCGGTGTTCAGGAGCCAGATGGCGACGATGTGGTAGACGTACGCCGTCAGCGACATCGAGCCGACCGCGATGACGGGCTTGGCCAGGCGACGCAGCCCAGGGAAGGCGTCCATGGCGGCCAGGCACGCGGTAATCACCAGGATCGCCACACCTGTGGCGGCCACGATGGACAGAGTCGCCTCGCTGTGAGGGGCGGCGGCCAGCATCCCGGCGGGAGTGTCGCCGAAGATGCCGATGCTGTCGGGCGATACGGACGACATGGACGGTCCGGATGGCATGGTCGATCCGGGTGACATGGACGGCATGGATGACATGCCCGAACCCTGTTCGGCTTTCCGGACAGCTTCGGCGGCACCGGGTACGAGACGCACCGCCAGCCAGGAACCGCCGTAGCCGGTGACGGCGAGGGCGACGCCGGTGAGGGCGAGGCGTATCCGGACGGCCGTGGCGGCCAGGTCGCAGCGGGCGACAGCCATCCCGGCGATGACGAACGGGACCCAGGTCAGGGCCGGATAGCCGCCGGTGAAGAACAGCGAGACGAGGCCGTCGGCCTGGCCGTAGGAGAGGAATACGCGGCCGCCGACCACCGGCTTCAGCGCGTACAGCAGCTGCGGGCCCACCAGGGCCCAGCCCACCGCGATCAGCGCCAGCGGCTTGGTGCCCAGCCGGTACAGCGGCAGCACGAGCAGGAAGAACAGGCCGTAGAAGGCGAGGATCGGCACGACCGGGGTGCCGGTCAAGGTCAGGGCGGTGCCCAGGGCAATCAGGATCACGGCCCGGATGATCACCTTGGCGACGGCCTGACGGCCGGCCAGGCCGGTCTTCGGTGTGCGGCGCCCGGTGATGAGGGCCACCGCGAAGCCGGCCAACACGGCGAACAGGGCGGAGGAGCGGCCTTGCGCCAGCTCCATCAGGTAGCCGATGACACCGTCCTGGCCCGGAGCGGGGCCCACATGGACCGCGTACATGCCGAAGACGGCCAGGCCCCGGGCCAGGTCCAGTCCGACGAGCCGGCCCACGCCGGGCGAGCCCGGCGTGGGCTCACCGCGCTTGTGTTCGGGAGGCGGTGCGTCGGTCGCCGGGGAGTCTGTGTGCTGTGTCATGGCTCTCAGACTGGAGACCGGGCGAGTCGCGGAGTATCCCGCAGAAGGCTGCCCTGCCCCTGCCGACTGGAGGGCGGTACCCCGCCGGGTGGCTGGAGCCGGCACCCGAGACGCTTCAGGGACGCTCCGGGGCTTTAGGGTCGAGGCGGTATGAGCCGGGCGGTAGGGACGAAGGTGAGGCGGAGCGCACGTGATCCGGGTAGTGGTGGTGGACGACGAGGCTTTGGTGCGCTCGGGCTTCGGGCTCATCCTGGGCGCGGCCGAGGACATCGAGGTCGTCGCGACCGCTGGCGGGGGCGACGCCGTTGAGACCGTCCGCCGGGAGCGGCCCGACGTGGTGCTGCTGGACATCCGGATGCCGGATGTCGACGGCCTCACCGTCCTGCGCGAGCTGCGGACGATGCCGGACGCTCCGGTGGTGGCGATGCTGACCACGTTCGACGCCGACGAGTACATCCTGACCGCGCTGCACTCCGGTGCGGCCGGTTTCCTGCTCAAGGACACCGAGCCGGAGCAGCTGGCCCACTTGGTGCGCACTTTGGCCGCGGGGGGTGTGGTGCTCTCCCCCAAGGCGTCCCGGACGCTGCTGCACAGCCACCCCGGCACCGAGGCGGCCGTCGACGTGGAGGCGGGCCGCGTCCGGCTGCTCACCGCCCGCGAGCGTGACGTCCTCGTCCTGGTGGCGGAGGGCCTGTCGAACGCCGACATCGGGGCGCGCATCCACCTGAGTGCCGGTACGGTCAAGGACCACGTCAGCGCGATCTTCACGAAGCTGCGGGTGACCAGTCGGGTGCAGGCCGCGCTGCTGGCGCAGCGGGCCGGACTGCTCGACGAGCGCCCGCAGCCGGAGGCCAGACGATGAGCCGTGCACGCGCCGCGTGGCAGCGGGTTCCGGCACCGGTCGTCGACCTCGTCCTGGTGGCGGTGGCAGCCATGGACCTGTGGTTGACCCTGTGGGAGGACACGCGGCCGGGTGTCGCGCTGGCCGCGCTCGGCTGTGGCGCGCTGGCCTTCCGGCGCAGGTTCCCCCTCGGCGTCTTCCTGCTCACCCTGCCGATCGCGCTGACGCAGCCGGTCGCCGTCGCTCCGCTCGTGGCGCTGTTCACCCTGGCCGAACGCTCACGGAACCGCCCTCTCCTCGCGGTATGTGTCGCCCTGGCCGCCGTGGTGAGCAGCGTTCCGTGGTCCCCGGCCAGTTTTGCCGAGGTCGGCCGGACCATGACGCTGATCGACTTCGTGTACAGCCTGGCCACCGCTGCCGCCCCGGTCCTCTTCGGACAACTCCTCCAGGCGCACCGGGACTTGGCGCGGCGGCTGACCGAGATCGAGGAGGCCAGGGAGCACGAGCGGGCCCTGCACGCGCAGGCCGTGCTCGCCCGCGAACGCGCCCAGCTGGCCCGCGAGATGCACGACGTGGTCTCCCACCAGGTCAGCCTGATCGCCGTACAGGCCGGAGCCATGCAGGTCGCCGCCCAGGACCCGAACGCCAAAGAGGCCGCTCGCACGATCCGTTCCCTGAGCGTCACCACACTCGACGAACTGCGCACCATGGTCACGCTGCTGCGCGCCTCCGGCGGCCACGCCACCGAGCTGACGCCTCAGCCCACCCTGGCCGACCTGCACAAACTCGTGGAATCCAGCGGCGCCCACGCACAGCTGAAGGGTGAACTCCCGCCCACCGTGGGCACACCGGCCCAACGGGCTCTCTACCGCACGGTCCAGGAGGCGCTGACCAACGTACGCAAGCACGCCCCCGGCGCCACGGCCTGCGTCGAGCTGTGGCAGAACGGCGACCACGTCGGAGTGACTGTCGCCAACACCCCGCCCACGCGCCCCTCCCTGTCCCTGCCCGGTTCACAGCAGGGCTTGGTCGGTCTGCGGGAACGGGCCGACATCCTGCACGGCACTCTGGAGGCGGGCCCGACCGTGGAGGGCGGCTACCGGGTGCGGCTGCGGATTCCGCTCAACGCGGACTGACCGACCAAGGCCTCGTCCTGAGCAGCGTCGATCTCGCCCGCGGGCTGGCTGACGGCCCCGGCCTCCGTCAGCGCCTGGCCGAGGTCTGACCCGACCCACGCTGCCCAGCAGGGCGGTGACCTGCCGGGACCGGTCCCGGGCGGTATCCCCTACTGTCCCGGCCATGAACATCCTTCGCAGGCCGAAGTTCTGGGTGCGACTCGTGTCCGTTGCCGCGCTCCTGGGGGCTGGATGGCTGGTCCTGGTCCCCCGCACGGCCGCGTACTTCGTGGATGACGAAGGCCACCCGTACGACATGAGCGTCATGTACTCCTGGGACACGAGGGACCAGGCCATGATCCTGCCGGGTGGGCTCTTCGAAGACGACGACAGCGGCGGGCAGGACGGCCTCGTGTCGATGGTCAGACTTGACTGCGGGACCGCGTTCACAGCTGGTGAAAACGAGGACCGGCGGTCCGCCGACGGGCAAGAGGCGTGCTCCGAAGTGGAGACACCGAGGCGGTTCTTCGGCGTCTGCCTCATCCTGCTCGGCTCCGCCGGGCTGTGGGCCGCCCCCAGGCTGCCTCACCTTCGGTCCCGCCTGCCCTGGGCTGCACAGGGCAGTGACGTCGACAAAGCACACCATCTCTCCGAGGGCCCCAGCGCTCCAGGCTCACATCAAGAGCCGGATCAGGGATGAGAATGGCATCCGCCGGCGGCCGGCCGACCCTCGACTATGGTCACGGCGCGCACCACACCCCGTAGGCCGGATGGTCTGCGTATCGCGGTGGGCGATGCGGCAGTGGACGTCCGGACGGCCCTGCGTGCGGTGATTATCGCGCGGGGGTGAGGAGCTGAGTGGCCGCCAGCTGCGCGTACAGCCGGTCCTGGGCCACCAGTTCCTCATGGGTGCCTACTGACCGGACCCGGCCGGTCTCCATGACCACGATCCGGTCGGCGCCTGTCACCGTCGACAGGCGGTGGGCCACCACCAGCACGGTGGTCTCACGGGCCAGCTCCGCGACGACGTCCCGCAGCGCCAGTTCGTTGACGGCGTCGAGCTGCGAGGTCGCCTCGTCCAACAGCAGCAGCCGGGGCCGCCGCAGCAGGGCGCGGGCGATGGCGACGCGCTGCCGCTCGCCACCCGACAGCTGCGAGCCGCGGTGTCCGACCGGGGTGTCCAGGCCGTGGTGCAGGCGCTCGACGAGGGTGTCGAGCTTCGTCCGGGCCAGGACGTCGCGGATGTCGTCGTCCGTTGCACCGGGTGTCGCGAACACCAGGTTCTCGCGCAGCGTGCCGGCCAGCACAGGAGCGTCCTGCTCCACGTACCCGATGGCAGACCGCAGCTCGGGCAGGGACCAGTCCCGTACGTCCTTGCCGTCGACCAGGATGCGGCCGCCGGTGGCCTCGTAGAACCGCTGGATGAGCGCGAAGACTGTCGACTTGCCCGCACCGGAGGGACCGACGAAGGCCGTCATCCCGGCGCCCGGTACCTCGAAGCTCACCTGCTGATGGGTGGAGGGCAGGCCCGGACGGTAGCGGAAGGACACGTCCTCGAAGCGGACCGACGCCGGACCCGGCACCGCTGCCCGCTGCCTGGGCACGGCATCCGTCTGCCGGGCGAGTGGCTCCGTCGACAGGCATTCCACGTGCGCGATCCGGGAGATTGCGGCTGCCCCCTCCTGATAGTGGGAGACGGCGTCGACCAGCTTGGCCACCGGCTCGATCAGGTAGAAGAGGTACAGCAGGAAGGCAATGAGGGTGGATACGGGGATCTCCCCGGACGCCACGCGCACCCCGCCGACCGCGAGTACCGCCAGGAAGGCCAGCTGTACGGCGAGTTCGTCCGCCGAGCCTGCCACGGACTCCCACTTCGCGCTGGTCACGCCGTGCCGCCACGCCCGCCGTGCCGCCGCATCCACCCGGGCGGTCTCCCGCTCCTCGGCACCGGATGCCTTCACCGTTCGGAACGCCCCGAAGGCCCGCTCCAGCGCGGTGGAGATCTCTCCGACCGCCTGCTGCGAGCGTTCGGTGGCGCGGGCGATTCTCGGCATCACCAGCGCGGCGGCTCCGCCGACCAGCACGACCACGCCGAGTGTCACACTCAGCAGCACGACGTCCAGGAACGCCATCATCACGATCGCCGCCACCAGGGCCACCGCGCCACTGGCCGCGGCGACGACCGCCTGGGTGCTGACAGCCCGCAGCAGTGTGGTGTCCGAGGTGACCCGGGACATCAGGTCACCCGGTGGGATCCGCTCCCACTCCGCGATCCGCAGGCGCAGCAGCCGCCCCACAAGGGTGCGCCGCGCTGCCAGGACCACCGACTCCGCCGTCCGCTCCAGCACGTACGCGCCGTACGCCTCGACGGCCGTGCCCAGCACCACCACGGCGGTGAGCGCGATCAGGATGCCGGCGATGGTCTCACCTGTCGCGAGCCGGTCCACCAGTGTCTTGGTGGCCAGCGGCTGCAGCAGTCCCCCGGCGGCCCCGACCAGGGCGCACAGCAGGCCGAGGGCGACGGCCCACCGGTGCGGCCTGACATACGCGTACAGCGCCTTGACCGTCTCTCGGGCCGACAGGGAGGTTTCATCCGTCATCGGGGCGGATGCGGTGTTCACGAGGTTCCTTTGTTCTGTGGTCTGCCGGGCACCGCATCAGCGGTCAGGCGCACCAGGGCGTGAGAATGTGCGGTCAGGGGACGAGTCCGGCTGTCCCCGTGGCGAGGGAGTGCGCCAACGTCTCGGCTGCTTCAGGACGGACGACGAACAGGACGAAGGCGCCGACCGCAAGCGTCATGCCGAGGAGTTCCAGAGACTCGCCCCTGCCAGGGATGGCGTCATGGCCCGGTACGTCGGCCGATGATCCGAGGAAGCAGTCGGGCTCCTTGTGTCGCGCACGGTGTGTCATGACTCCAGCCTCGAAGCCTGGCCGCCTCGCGCCCATCCGGCAGCTGTCGGGTCCACCCCCGCCAAGTGGCTGGACAGGACCGCCGGCCGGTCGTGCCGGACCGGTCGGGACGTGACTCCGCCGGTCGGCGGGGCGGTACCCGCCGACCGGCGGGGCCGTTACCGAAGCCTGCCGGATGGTCCGCCTCCTGACGTCCACGCGAGATTCTCCGCATGACAAAGTCACAGCCGCTGCAGGAGACGTCAGCTCCGCAGGAGAACTCGCCTCCGCAGCCCCGAACTTCCCCCGAATCCGCCGTGCCGGCCTCGCCCGATCCCTCGATGGGACGCCTCGTCGGGGTGGACCTGGCCCGCGCGCTGGCGGTGTTCGGCATGTACGTCGTGCACATCGGTCCCCCGCTGTCGGCCACGGACGGCGTCGCCAGCTGGGTCCGGTACATGGCGGACGGACACTCGTCGGTCCTGTTCGCCACCCTCGCCGGGTTCTCACTGATGCTGCTCGCCGGTCGCCGGGAGCCGAAGACCGGCCTGGCCGGCCGGAAGGCGAAGGCCAGGATCGCGATCCGCGCCGTGGTCCTGCTGGCGCTGGGTACCGCGATGGCGATGGAATACGGCGGAGTGATCATCCTCGGCTTCTACGGGGTCTACTTCCTGCTGGCCCTGCCCCTCGTGCGACTGCGTGCCAGGACACTCGCGATCACCGCGGCCGCCCTCGCCCTCGTCACACCACAGCTGTCGTTCGCCCTGAACTCGCTGCTGACCGAGCCGATCCGGCAGAGCATCAACGCCTACGACCCGCTCCACCGGCTCAGCGACGTGGGAGTGCTCGATCTCCTGTTCACCGGCTTCTACCCGACGATCACATGGATATCGTTCGTGATCGCCGGTATGGCGCTGGCCCGCCTCGACCTGTCCCGGGCCGTCGTCCAGTGGCGCCTGGCCGCGCTCGGCGCCGGCCTCACCGCGGCCGCGTACGGCATGTCCTTGCTGCTGGCCGGCAAGCACGCGTTGGACAGCCTGGCGGAAGGCGGGCCGTCGTCCGGTGCCTCCGGGTCGATGTCCGGCAGCTCCGGGTCGATGCCCCCCGACGGCGGATCCTTCGAGCCCCAGGCCTCGTCGCTCCTGACGGCCGGGCCGCACAGCGGCACCACGTTCGGCATCATCGGCAGCGTGGGGGTCGCGATCCTCGTGATCGTGGGCGCGACGGTGGCGATGGACCGCCTGCCGCGACTGCGCCGCCTGGCGAAACCGGTCGTCGCCGTGGGCACCATGTCCCTGACGGCCTACGTCGGCCACTTCCTCGTACAGTCCGCGCTGGCCATACCCACCGGGACCAGTTCGGTGCAGTCCTGGGGGCCGCTGCTCATGTTCGTCCTCGGGGCGATCGTGTTCGCCACGATCTGGTCCCGCTTCTTCCGCCGCGGTCCCCTGGAGTTTCTGCTCAACGCCGCCACCAAGCCGGCGAAGCACATCCGATAGGGCCAGGCCCGGGGTGGCTCGCCTGCACGTCCCACCCCGGCATGGACGGCTCGCAGATCCAGCAAGCGCATGCGAACCAGTGAGGGCACCACACCTGGTCCCCTGCTGAGGGCGGCCCGAGGGAGCCGCGCCGTCAGCCCCGCCGGACCGCCCCGAGCTGGGCACGGTGCAGGCCTGGGGCGGTGAATCGCTGTGCCACCGTGCGCAGGACGCGGGCCATCGCCTGGGCGGGTGGGGTGGCGGGGCGTGCCGCGGCGCTCGCGAGGAGGATGCGGCGGGTGGGGGCCGGGACGTCGGAGGCGAACGGCAGGAGGCGTACGTCGCTGCGTCGGCTGGTGAGGGCCAGGCGGGGTGCGAGCGCGATTCCGAGGCCGGCGGCGACCATGGCCTGCGCCTCCTGGTAGTCGTGCGAGGAGTAGGCGATGCGCGGTTCGAATCCCGCCTGGCGACAGCTTCGGCGCAGGACGTCGGCGACGGGGTGGTTGTCGGCGCGGATGATCCACTCCTGGTCGGCGAGGTCGCCGAGACTCACGGAGGGATGTGTGCGCAGGGGTGAGTCTGCGGGGACGACCAGCACCGTGGGGTCGTCCAGCAGGTGGGTGAGCAAGAGTGCCGGATCGTCGAGGCGGTTCCACTCGTAGTCCCAGAGCAGTCCCTGCTCCACCTCGCCGGTGTGCAGCATCTCCCTGAGTTCCGCGAGGACTCCGGCGCGCACCTCGATGCGGATGCCGGCGTGGCGACGTCGGAAGCGTGTGAGTGCCAGCGGCAGCAGGGACGCGCTCGCCGTGGGGAAGGACCCGAGCCGCAAGGTGCCCTGGTCGAGGGCGGTGAAGGAGTCCAGGTCGGCCTGGGCGGCACGGAGTTCCCGGCGGATGGCCTGACCACGTTCGGCCAGCGCGGCACCCGGCGGGGTGGGGCGGATACCGCGTGGCAGCCGCTCGATGAGGGGCTGCCCTGCCTCCTGCTCCAGCAGGGACATCTGCTGGGAGGCGGCGGAGGTGGTCATGCCGAGGGCTTCCGCAGCGGCAGTGAGTGAACCGCGTTCGGTGGCCTCGGTGAGCAGCAGCAGACGGCGCACGTTGAGCATGCCGTCGACTTTAGCTGAGCTAAACCCAGGTGAAGCGAACTGCGATTGTTCCGAAGTCATGGCTCTGCGAAGGTCTCCGCAATCGCCGAGCGGTTCACCGGCCCGCAATGCGCCCGCAACCGCCGCCTCGGCCCTTGTCCCTACCTCCGTTGATCCAGGAAGAGTCTCAGACGTGCACATTCCCGCGACCCTGGTGCGTGGCGGCACAAGCAAGTGCTGGCTGTTCAACCAGGTCGAAGTCCCTGCCGACCGTGGCGACCTCGAAAGGCTGCTGGTCGCCGCGTACGGCGCCACCGATCCCGTGGAGCTGGACGGGGTGGGCGGGGCAACCCCCACCACCTCGAAAGCGGCCGTGGTCAGCGCCTCGCCCCAGCCTGGCGTCGACGTCGACTACCTGTTCGCTCAAATCGGCATCGGGACGGGCTCGGTGGAGTGGACGAGCAACTGCGGCAACTGCGCCACTGGCGTCGCCCTGTACGTGGTGACCAAGGGGATGGTTCCGGTCACCGGCGACCGGACACGCGTGGTGATGCGCAACACCAACACCGGCGCGGTTCTCGAAGGAATCGTCGACACCACCGGAGGCGTGGTGCACCACTTCGGCCACCAGACGGTACCCGGCACCCGTGCCGGCGGGGTCGCGGTCGGCCTCACCTTCCGCGACCCGGCCGACGGCACCGCCGGTTCGCTGCTCCCCACCGGCCAGGCAGCCCAGGACCTGCGGGTCTGCGCCGCCGAGCCGGTTCGCGTGAGCATGGTGACCGCAGGAGCTCCGGTCGTCCTTGTCGACGCCGCCAGTGCCGGGCGTACCGGTGCCGAGTCACTGGAGCTGATGAGCGCGGACGTCCCCTGGCTGCGCACCGTCCGTCATACCGCCGCACCACTGATGGGGCTGCTCCAGCCGGGCGAGGAACCGGGCGACGCGGTGCCCAAAGTGGGCCTGGTCGGCCCGTCGGTGCCGTACACCAGCACCCTCGGTGAACCGATCGGTGCCGAGGACTACGACGTGTCGGTGCGCATGCTCACCATGAACGCCCCGCACCCCGCGATCGGCCTGACCTCCGCCGTCGCCATCGCGGCTGCCGGACTGCTGGAGGGGTCCGTGGTCTCCCGGACCACCGGCGGCCCGACCGACGAGTGGTTGCGCCTCGGCACGCCCGCCGGCGTCGTCGCGGTCCGATGCACCGATGTACGGGACGGCCTGCCGCACCGGGTCACCGTGCAGCGCGCGGCCCGTCTGCTCGCCGACGCCCGCATCTACGTACCGGAGACAGGCCGCCCACAAGCCGCCTGAGCCGCACCGAACATCACCTCGGCCGGACCGGCTCCCAGCCGTCCGCACCGGGATACCCTCGCGCCCTCGGGGCGCGCCACCCCGTCCCCACCGCACCAAGGACAAAGATGTCTGCTGAAGTGATCTCCATAGGCGCCCTTCTGGTGATGTTCGTGGTCGGCACCGTGCTGCCGATCAACCTGGGCATCCTCGCCTTCGTCGCCACCTTCGTGGTCGGGACCGCCTCGCTCGGTCTCACCGAGGACGAGATCTTCGAGGGGTTCCCGGCGAAGCTCTTCGTCACCATCGTCGGAGTCACCTACCTGTTCTCCGTCGCCCGCCGCAACGGCACCATCGACTGGCTCGTCGCGGCCGGGGTGCGGCTGGTCCGCGGCAAGGTGGAGCTCATCCCCTGGGTGCTGTTCCTGGTGGCAGCCCTACTGACGGCGTTCGGTACGTTCACCCCGGCCGCGGTCGCGATCCTCGCGCCGATCGGCATGAACTTCGCCTACCGCTACAAGCTCAACCCACTGGTCGTCGGCATGATGGTGATCAGCGGCGGACACGCGGGCGCGTTCTCCCCGCTGGCCGTCTCCGGTGCGCTGGTGCTCGGCCTCGTCGACGAGACCGATCTGCAGGTCTCCGCCGTGGCGCTGTTCAGTGCCAGCTTCGTGATCAACCTGGTGCTCTCGATCCTCACCTACGCGCTGCTCGCCAGGCGTCCCGCCCCGCTGGTCGAGGGCGCCGCGGAGGCAGCCGACGACGAGGACCTCGCCGTGTCCGGCAGGCCCGACTGGCGGCAGTGGCTCACCCTCGCCTCTCTGGTGGCCCTCGTCGTCGGCGCGCTCGGCTTCCACCTGGAGATCGGCTTCCTTGCGCTGGCTGCCGGCGCGCTGCTGGCCCTGGTGGACATGAAGCGGCAGGAGAAGGCCGTGGACGGCGTCAGCTGGTCCACCCTGCTTCTGGTCGCGGGCATGATGACGTACATCGCCATGCTGGAGAAGGCCGGCATCATCGAGGAGATCTCCGAACATGCCGCCAACCTGGGCGCCCCCGTCGTCGTCGCCCTGCTGCTGTGCTTCACCGTGGCCATCACCTCCGCCTTCGCCTCCTCCACAGCGATCCTCACCGCGATCATCCCCATCGCCGTACCGCTGCTTCTCTCCAGCCACCTCAGCGCCGCCGGACTGATCGCCGCGCTCGCCGTCTCCACGACGATCGTCGACACCTCTCCCTTCTCGACCAACGGAGCACTCGTCCTCAGCAACGCCCGTGGGGTGGACACCCGGCGCTTCTACCGCCAGGTCCTCGGCTACACCGGCGGAATCGTCGCCCTCGGCCCCGTCGTCGCCTGGGGCGCCCTGGTCCTGCCCTGGTCATAGCGCGAGCACCGATGACGGACAGCGCCGAGCGACTGAGTCCTCCGACAGGCGGCCCGCCGAGTTCAACGAGACCGCCGTCGTCCCGCCCGGCGGCGCCGCCTCCAAAGGCCTGCTCGTCCATGCGACCTACACCGAGCTGGTCGAGGTCGAACCCAAGCACGGGCCCAGGGTATGGACGTCGGACAGCCACTGCGGGGTGAAGAGCAGCTCCCACCGTCCATGACGGCCCTGCCGACGTGGCGCGACGGCAATCCTGGATCCGAGGTATCGGGGTCCGGCTACCGCCTCGGTCCCGCGACGGCGTAGGCCGCGGTGCCGACGACCGTGAGGGTCAGGGCCGTCCAGGTGCCCGTTGCCGTGCCGGGAGGCAGCAGCATCCATGTCGCCACCTCCATCGGCGCACTCGTCGGAGGCGGGGCGAAGAACGAGAACGAGAGCCAGGCGAACGGCAGCGTCCACGCGTACTGGCCGCCGGAGAGCGCCGCGCCCAGAGCGGCCAGTCCCATCAGGCCCGCGCTGTCCCGGACGACGAACGCGGTGGTGGCCGTGGACGCGCCCATGGTCTGCAGTGTCAGCAGCGTCGCGGCGACGACCGCTCCGGCGAGCAGCACGTGCGTCGCTCTGCGGGGCATCCAGCGGATCGCGGCCGTCCGGTCCAGCGCGAGGTCCTGCCCGCCGAGCCCGATCGAGAAGGCCATCGCCCCCGTGGCGAGGATGAGCACGGGCAGCCGCGGATCACCGGGCCCCGTGCCCTCGTCCCGGGCGAGTGCCCACACCGCCACCGCGCCGATCACCACCGCGGCGAGCGACGCGGGTACCTGACGCGAACGCGCGTACAACATCAGCCATCTCACCGGGACTCACCGCCGGACAGCACCTCGAACGGGTCGCCCTCGCAGGAGAGCGCTGCGGCGCGCATCGCGTTGATCCGAGAGAGCTGCTCGGCCCGTGGAAGTGCCATGAGCTCCTTCCACACCGTGCGGGTCTCGGCTTCGGCCCGGGCGGGCAAACGTGCCGACGGGCCGCCGAGCGGCTTGAGGTCCCCGAGGACCCAGCCCAGCGCGACGGTCCGCGCGTATTCGTCTCCGCCCATGCCGCCCCAGCCGACGGGGGTGCACCCTGGCACCATGCCTTTGGCGATCAGGGCCCAGGTCAGCTCCTCGCCCTTCGCGGTGGCGACGATGTCGTCGTCGAAGTCGAGGAGCACGGTGCTGCGGGACCACCGCGGCGTGGAGCCCTCCGGCAGTACGGCGGTGTTCTCCCGGACCGAGTTCGGCGCCTGATCACCGAGGGCACCGTGCAGCAGACGCAGCGCCTCCTTACCGGTACCCGCGAGGTCCGCGAGCCGTGCCTGCTGCGTCTTCGTCACGCACACCGGGCCGTCGCACACCGGCTCCGCGGCGGCCTTGTCGACGACGTACATCCGGCGCGCGTCGGAGGGGAGGACGAGCAGGGCGATCGCCGCACCCGCCAGGACGGGCGTCAGGGCGGCCAGCCGGGCCCGCGGTGTCGCGGCGACGAGCAGTGCGAAGCCGGTCGCGGCGATGCCGAGCAGCCACATCGTCTGCCCGACGTGCACGGAGGCGGAGAGCGTGACGAACGCCTCGCGTGCGTCTTCCACCGTCGGTGACAGCAGCGAGATCCGGTTCGGCTCCGTGATGGGGAACCCGTCCGCCGTCTCCGTCTGCGTCCGGCCCAGCGACATGTGCATGAGGGCCGTGAACACGAAGGCACCCATGGCCAGCGCCGGTGGGGTGAGCGGGGACGGCAGGGTCCTACCGGCCCCCATGCCCAGAACTGCCCCCGCGACGAGGAAGAGTGCCCCCACCAGCGAGATCGGCAGCCACCCGAGGTGCGTGTACTCGGTGTGGGCGAGCACCTGGACCCCACCCACGAGGACGAGGAGCGCGAAGGCCGAGGCCAGCGTGATCGCCGTCGCGCCAGCCAGTGTGGCCGCGCGGTGCCGGGCGGGCCGCGGCGTACTCGTCAGCAGCTCGGACATCTTCGAGCGGTGGTCGCGCAGTCCCTGCAGCGCCCCGAGCCCCACAGCGAGCGGCCACAGGTAGAACAGCAGGGAGCGGGTCCACAGGGCCATGGGCGTCCACTGGGCCGTCCACGCCGTGGTGCCACTCCGCCACCCCCCGTTCAGCAGGCACAAGAACGCCAGCGCCGGCACCAGGACCACAACGCCGGCCCAGGGGGCGACTGAACGCCTCAACTCGATACGCAGGACGCGGCCGTTCACCAAGTGCCCCTTCCCTGCTCGGGGTTGAGCAGCAGCGCCGAGTAGCCGCGCTCCAGCGGGCTGTCGCCCACGTGTTCGGGGCCGCCCGCCGAGGCCAGCTCGTCCGGAGGGCCCTGGAAGACCAGTCGCCCCTCGGCGAAGAGCACCACGTCGGTGCAGGCGGCGGCGACGTCCTCCACCAGATGGGTCGAGACGAGGACACAGGTGTCCTTACCCAACTCCTGCAGCAGCTCGCGGAATCGCAGCCGCTGCGCCGGGTCCAGGCCGGCCGTCGGCTCGTCGAGGAGCAGGATCGTCGGGTCGTTGACGATGGCCTGGGCGATGCCGACCCGGCGCACCATGCCGCCCGACAGGGCCTTCATCCTCTCGTCGGCGCGGTCCGCCAGACCCACCCGCTCCACGGCTCGCTGCACGGCGGCGGGGATGTCCGCCTTGGGCACCTCCTTCAGCCACGCCATGTACTCGACGAACTCACGCACTGTGAAGCGCTTGTAGTAGCCGAACTCCTGCGGCAGATAGCCGATCCGACGGCGCACCGCACGGTGCTCCCCCATGCCGCCCACGGACTCGCCGAGCAGCTCCAGGCTGCCCTCGGTGGGGCGCAGCACGGTGGCCAGCGTCCGGATGAGGGTGGTCTTGCCCGCCCCGTTGGGGCCGAGGAGTCCGTGCACGCCGGTGCCCAGCGACAGGTCGAGGCCGTCGACGGCCATACGTTTCCTGCCGACCCGGACCTTCAGACCTGTCGCCCGGATCTCCCAGGCGTAGGCCGTCGGTGCGATGTCGGCCGCGCTCACGGCGGACGTCATGTGGTGTTCCCTTCCCATGTTCTTTCCGATGGTCATCGATGAGCTCCCAGCACCGAGTACGCCCCTCTGCGGGCGACCACGACACCGATACCGAGTGCGAGGATCAGCCCCCACACGGGCAGACCGCCCGTCTGCAGGGCGAAGGTCGTACGGCTGGTGGCCAGGGTCGGTGCCACGACCACGACGGCCCAGACAGTGGCCAGGACGACGGCGGCGCGGGTCACACCGACGACACCGCCGAGTGCCAGGGTCGTCGAGGCGAAGGCCAGACAGGGCAACAGCCACTGGGCCACCATCACCCCTGTCGCCCAACCGCCCACCAGCAGCAAAGGGACGACCACGGCGAGCACGGACGCGGTACGCCGCAGCACCAGGTAGAGCCCGGCCCTGGGCACGGAGGCCGTCAGTTCGTACGCCGGGTCCAGACCGCGCGACCAGGACGCCGCGACACCGAGCACGGGCAGGACCGGCGCGAGCAGCAGCACCAACGAGACCTCGCCGGAGCCGGAGCCGGAGCCGGTGTCGGACAGATCGAGCAGCAGCGCCACCAGCGTCACGCCCACGACCATGGCCAGCCACGGCACCATCGTGGGCGTCATCCACCTCGACAGCGGCGCCGACCAGCGCCGTCGGCGCGGCATCGTGGCAGTGACGGCGAGTTGGGGTTCGAGGCCGGACCACACGGTGTCGACGAGCGACGCCACGGCGGGCACCCCGGCGCCGACAGCGGCAGCCAACCGGTCACGGCACACCCGGCACATCTCCAGATGCGCCTCCACGGCCCACACCTCGTCGGCGGAGAGGTCCACGCCGCCGCGAACATACCCCTCGATGATCCGCTTCGACGCGTGTTCGATGCTCATGCCAGCGCCCTCCGCATCTCGATACGGGCCCGGCGGGCACGGGTCTTGACCGTGCCCTCGGGCAGCCCGAGCAGGACAGCGGTCTCCCGGACGGACAGCCCGTCGAGCACCATCGCCTGCAGTACCTGTCTCAGCTCCGGCGCGAGGCACCGCAGCGCGTCCCCGACATCACCACCGACGGTCTCCGCGAGCGCCAACTCCTCGGCGGCGGGTGCCACGTCGGGCGGGGCGGCGGCCGGCGGCGGCTCCGCGTGGTGAGCCCTGCGCCGGAACGCGTCGACGAGGCGGCGCGCCGCGATCGTCCACAGCCAACCGGTGGCCGTTCCCCCGACCGCGGCCCCGGCGAACGCACCCGCCGCGCGCCACACCGCCAAGTAGGTCTCCTGCATGACCTCCGCGACGATCTGCTCGTCCACACACCGACGGCGCAGCCGCACCGCCATCCACGGCGACGTACGCCGGTACAACTCCTCGAACGCGGCACGGTCGCCTTTTGCCACCAGCCGGACGAGACGCTCCTCGTCCACCTCGTGCAGCGCTGCTCTGACTGATCTCACACCTGCTAGACGCCCGGGCCGGACGACAGGTTTTCTCATCGCCGTGATCCACGTCACACAGGGGCCTGGCTGCCGCGGGCCTTCGGACAGTCAGCGGTTCGGCAAGGGCCGGACCTTGACGACCGACCGTGACGGCTCCCCGTGACAGCTGCCAGACCCTCGACGTGGCCCGGGAATTGGCGCGCAGGGACCACTCAATGGACTTCCTTGGCTTCAAGCCGAAGATCGTGTCCGGCTCCGAGAGCGATGCTCGTCAGCGTTGCCTGGCGTCGAGGGCGGCGAGGCCGCCACGGACGGCGGCAGCCGTCTCGTCGAGCTGGTTTCGCTCCCGCACCCGCCAGTCAGCTTCAATGCGAAACGGGTCACCTGTGAAGCGGGGGAAGACATGCAGGTGAACGTGGAAGACTTCCTGGAAGGCTGCTTCGCCGTCCGCAAGGAACAAGTTGACGCCCTCACATCGCAAACCTGATCGGCGCAGTGCGCGTCCGAGCTGATGCGCCACTTTCCAGACCTGGACGCCGACGTCCTCCTGAAGGTCCTCCAGTCCCACCGCGTGCGCCTTGGGGATGACCAGCAAGTGGCCTGGGGTGACGGGCTGGAGATCCATGAAAGCGATCACCGATTCATCTTCCAGGACAATGCTGGCTTCCGCCTGACCCCTCGCTATTGCACAAAAGATGCATGCGCCGTCCGTCACAGCCTGCCCCCTCAAGGCCCGAGTACCTCGTGCCGCTCACGACACCAGAAGCGGCACCGAGGCGCGAGCAAGTTTCCCCGGCATCCGACAACTCTCCCCGGGACTCCAGCGTGCCGTCTGAGCCGCCGCGCCTGCGGGACAACACCACCTGCCGGCCTGGGCGTTCTGGGCTGTCGACCGCGTCGGTCAGGCCGAGGGGCCGGGGTCGGAGGCCGGGTCGGCGGCGGGTGGGTGTTCGGCTCGGTCGGGCCACACCCCCACGTGGTCCGGTTCCTCGGTCAGGCGGACGCGGCCGCTCAGCCCGTAGCGCTCCACGTAGTCCCGGGGCAGCTGGAGACGGCCCGCGCGGTCCAGGACCGTGTACTCCTCTGTGCCCCCGCCACCGGGCCCGCGCAGGGTCTCGGTCGAGGTGCGGCCGTCGCGGATGCGGACCGTGCGGCGGACCTGCCCCGAGACCAGCGGGTCGTGGGTGACGACCAGGACGGTGGCGCCGAGTTCCTCGTTCGCGCGGCGCAGCGCGGCGAACACCTCCTCGCCGCTCGCGGTGTCGAGTTCGCCGGTGGGTTCGTCCGCGAGCACCACCTGCGGGGTGTTGGCCGTGGCGACCGCGACGGCCACGCGCTGCTGTTCGCCGCCGGAGAGCTCGGCGGGCCGCCGGTCGCGGCAGTGGGCGACGCCGAGGACGTCGAGGAGTTCGGCGGCTCGCGCGGCTCGCTGGCGGCGCGGTACGCGTACGTACTTCATGGGTAGTGCGACGTTCTCCAGGGCGGTCAGGTAGGGCAGCAGGTTGCGTCCTGTCTGCTGCCATACGAAGCCCACGGTGCGGCGGCGGTAGCCGAGCCGGTCGCGCCGCCCCAGCGCGAGCAGGTCGTGCCCGGCGACCCGAGCGCGGCCCGCGGTGGGCAGGTCAAGCCCGGAGAGGATGGACAGCAGGGTCGACTTGCCGGACCCGGACGCGCCGACGAGCGCCATGCACTCGCCCTCCTCGACCACCAGGTCCAGGCCCTGGAGCGCCTGGACCTCGACCTCGTCGGTGCGGTAGACGCGGACCAGGTTGTCGCACACGACGAGTCCTTCGTCCGCCTGCGGACGCTGGGCCTGTCGGGCCCGCTCCTCCAGGTGTCGCAGGTCGCCGGCGTGAGGGTCAATCACCGTTTCTCCCCAGTCGCAGGACCGCGCCGAGCCCGCGGCGCCGTCCGATCCAGGTCTCCACAACCACCGCCACCACGACCAGCACACCCAGGCCTGCGCCCAGAGCAGCGGTGAGCAGCAAGTCGGGGTCCGGGGTGGGGGCGGCGGGTCCGCCCGTGAACTCCCGCAAATCCAGGGCGGGGCCGAGCAGTACGGGCAGCGTCAGGCCCAGGGCGGTGCCACCCGCCACCGCTGCCAGAACCATCGGCAGCAGCTGCAGCAGGTGCAGACCGGTAGTGGCGCGGCCGCCCAGACCCAGTGTGCGCAGATAGGCGGTGGTGCGGCCGCGCGCCTCGGCGGACAGCAGCAGTTCCAGGACCAGCGCCAGCAGAGCCAGGAGCACCGCGAGCGCGGTGCATGCGGTGTACGCGGCCCTCAGGACGCTGATCATGCCGTCGTCCGCGGCATCGGCTTCTTCCTCCGAGCGGATACGCAGTTCACCGACGGCCGTGTCGCGGCCGGCGCGCGGCACCAGGGACCGCAGCTCCTGCACGTCCATGCGCGGGCCGTACAGCAGCAGGGAGGATCCCTCGAAGTCGCTTGCCCCGATGGCCGTCAGATCCCTGTTGTCGGCCAGCAGCAGCCGTTGCCTGGGGGGTGTCGTGCCGCGGACCGGCCCGAGCGCCGCGTCGTGGAGTACGTCGGTCGGGAGGGTGCCGACGACGCGCAGGCGCAGTGTCCTGCCGTGCGAGGTGATGGTGAGCCGGTCGCCGGCGCGGGCCCCGGTGGCCAGCACTCGGATGTCCTTGCCGGGCCGCGGGCCGGTCAGTCCGGCAGCCTCCAGCGCACGCGCCGCGGGCGAGTGGGGGGCCGCCGCCCGCAGGCGTGCGCCGTCGATGCCGACCAGGCTCGCGATGCCGTACCGGCTGCCGCTGGTCGCGCTCGTCGGGTCCACGCGCAACTGCCGGACACGGACGGTCTCGCGCACTCCGCGCACCTGGGCCAGCCGCTCGGCGATGTCGGGACTGCGGTGTGCGGCGAGGTAGGAGGCGTCCGCGCCGACCCGCCAGGCGGCAGCCTCACGGCGCCCCTCCGCCAGCGTCCCGGCCACCAGGCCCCCGAACACCGCCCCGGCCAGGGTCACCACCAGGACCAGCAGCGCAAGGGCCCGGGCGGGTGCCTCCTTCGCCGCCCGGGACAGCGCGATCAGCGCCACCACGCCGCGCCGCCGGGCCGACCAGCGCGCCAGGATCCGTACCGGCAGCGGGTAACAGCGCACCACAACAGCCACGGTGGCCAGTCCCAGCAGTGCGGGCACCGCGGCCAGCAGCGGGTCGGGCCCGGCCTCGCCGACCGTGCCCCGGCTCCGCAGCGCGAGAACACCGGCCGCGGCCAGGAGCAGGACCACCGCCTCGGCGGTCAGGCGGCGGCCCGCCGCGAACGGGGCCGGGCCGTGACCGGTGCGCGCGCTGCGGTCGCGCAGGGCATGCCAGTTGAGCGCGGGCAGCAGGAGCCAGATGAGTGCGGCGACCAGCAGCGCGTGCCGGTAGGCGGGCGAGGGGCCCGGCAGCGAGCGGGCGGCGGCGATGCCCGCCACGAGCCCGAGCAGCACGGCCGGTGCCGTCCGGGCCGCCCTCGCCAGCGCCAGGCCCGTCGCGGAGGCGCCGCGGGCGCGCTGCAGCCGATGGGCATCCAGGCTCCGGCGTACCGCGAGCAGCGCGGTGACCGCGGTCGCGAGCAGGCCGACGATGAGCAGGGATGCCAGCGCGAAGGAGATCACGACGCGGCCCTGGCGCCATTGCCGGCCGAAGTCGGTGAGCACGTCTGCCAGATGCGTACTGTCCTGCAAGGTGGAGGCGGGATGCGGGCCGATCTCGCAGTACATGCCGCCGTAGTCGGCGATGTCACCGCAGAACACGGACCGTGCGTCGTCCGGGTAGCGCACCAGCAGCCGCTGCAGTTCGCCCTGCCCCCGGTCACCGGCGAACCGTGCGGCGCTGCGCGCATCGAGGTCCAGGCGCATCCCCCACGTGACCGTGAGCGCCGCCCCGGCCTGCGCCTGCAGAACGGTGACGGTACGGGGCGCCACCAGCGCGCGGGCCTCCCAGTCCAGTCCGGCTGCGGAGCGCGGCGGGACCCGCGACGGGCCTGCCAGCAACGGCAGTTCACGCCGCAGCCGGTCCCCGCCCGCCGCACCGGCGCCCTGCGCACCGGCGCTCTCGGTGTTGCCGCCCTTGGTGCCGGCGCTCTTGGTGCCGGTGCCGTCCACCGTAAAGAAACCGACGACGACGGCGGTGGCCTGGACCTTGTCCAACGCGCCCGGGCTGAGCGGGAGTCTCTGCCCCAGCCGCAGCTTCAGGGCATCGCGGGTCCGGGTGGAGACGGCGACCTCGATGGCCTCACCGCCCCGAGCGGGCGGCCGCCCCTGGGCGTAGGCCCCTGGGCCCGGCGCGTCGGAGGCGTACACCAGGCCCAACCCCACCTTCCCCGCCCCCGTCACGGTGTCCAGGAGGGGCAGCTCCACCCGCGTCGAGTCGTGTACGAGGCCGCCGTTCAGGGCTTCGGGGGCCGCGTTGGCGATCACGTCGGTGACCGGGAGCAGGTCCTCGTCCAGGTCACTCGCCCAGGCGTCGGAGTCCGCGCTGTCCGCCGGCTCGAACTGGGCGCTGAACACGATGCCGGGCTCCGCCCGCTGCTCCTGCTCCAGCCGGGAAGCCAGTGCCTGCCCGGCGAGCCGGTCCAGGAGCCCCGGCCCAGCGGCGGCGACCGCGGTGAGCAGCGCCACCAGCACGGCCAGGCAGACCAGCAGCGGCACATCGGCGAGCACCTCGCGCACGGCAACCCGGCGCAGCGGCCGTGCCGAGCCCTTCACCGGTCATCCCCCGCGCGCAGCACTCGCGCCAGGTCGACCCGCCCCAGAAACCGGGCGGCGACCGTCACGACCGCGCAGATCACCAACGTCGTCGCACCCGCCGTCAAGGCCACCCGGAGCCAGGGCACGTCGGTGAGCAGCCCCGGGTAGAGAGGCCTGCCGGTGTCGTCGACCGTCACCACCGGCATCACCATCGCGGCCAGTACGGTACCCAGCAGCGTGCCCAGCACCGCCGCCACCGCGGCCAGCACGAGCTGCTCCGTCCACAGATACGCCGCCAGCTGCCCGCGCCGCACACCGAGCGCCCGCAGCAGCGCGAACTCACGCGTCCTGGCCCGCGCCGACAGCGCCGTATGCAGGGTGAAACCGACGACGGCGAACGCCGGCGCGAGGACGAGACACAGGGTGAGTGCCCCGCGTGCCCCCTGCCGCAGTGGGTCGGCGGCCAGTTCGGCCCGCATCTGTGGCACGTCGACAGCCGTGCCGAGGCGCGGATCGGCACGTATCGCGTCCAGCGCGGCCGTCGCATCCCCGCCCTCGGCGGCCACCCACCAGGCGGACTCGGCCGCGGGCAGGGTTCCGCCGAGCACGAACTGGGCGGCCAGCGCCCGGGAATCGGCCAGCAGCCGCGGCCGGTCACGCTCCCCGCCCGGCACCGCGTCGATCCTCCCGACGATCCTGACACGGGCGGTGCCGCCGCCGGCGCGCTGCACCGTGACCGTGTCCCCCACCCGGGCCACACCCGAGGACAGCAGCATCCGGTCGGCCAGCGCAGGCACCGGTGGACGCCCCTTGGCGCGGTCGGTGCCCAGCCGCACGTTCCAAGTGGGGTACTTCAGCGTGGTGTCCGGTCCGCGCAGCACCGCGTCCAGGAGCGTGCCGGGCGCCGGGCGGTCGGAACACAGCACCGGTCCCGGAGCACTCCCCGGCAGCCGGCGCGTCTTGGCACCCGGGCAGCCGGCGATCCTCCGGTCCGGGGCGTCGGCACGCAGGTCGTGCCAGGCGGCGGGCCGGGCCAGGCCGGGTATGCGGTCGACGGAGAGGCGGTAGGTGCGCCGCACCCTCTCGCCGGCCATGCTCACACCCAGCTGGACGATCCGTGCACCCTCACCGACGACCGGAACCTTCAGACGTACGGTGCGGACCGTGCCGCCGGTGTCCTTGAGGACGGCCTCGCTCGCGCGGGTGAGGCCGTCTGCGTCCACGAAGTGCACGGTGAGCGTGACCGGCACGGGGGTGCCGGGCCCGTCGGCCGACAAGCGCACACGCAGAGGGAGTTCATCCGCCGCACCACTCAACGGCAGCCCGTGAACGGGAATGTCCCGGCCGAGCGGGGCGACCAGTTCGGACACCGGCCGGTCACTGAGGTCGGGACGCAGGGCGGGAGCGGGGCCTCGGGCGGTGTTGATACCGGTGACGGTGACCCAGCTCTGACCGAGGTAGCCGTTCGCGTCGACCACCGGAGTCACCGCCCCCGCGCCTGGCAGTGCGCCGTACGCGGCGCGCCGCTCGGCGGTCGCGAGCCGCTCACCGGGGACGATCCGCAGGTCGGCGCCGACCCTGAACACCGCCTGGTCGTGGTCGCCGCGATCCAGGATGGCCAGCGCTGTGCTGCTGAGCGCGGCAACGGCCAGCGCCAGTGTGACCAGCAGCGCGGGACCGGCATGCCGCGCAGCACGCCGCGCGATCTGCCAGCCGCCCAGCGGCAGAACCAGCCCGGTACCGCGCCGCGCGAGAGGATCAGCGATCCGCGCGGCCAGCGGCAGCGCCCGCAGCACCAGCAACGCCGCCGCACACGTCATCGCCACCGGTGCCAGCACGAGCACCGGGTCAACGCCCCCGCTGGTGACCGGCGACCGGTACTGCCGCAACTGCAGCCAGCCCAGCACCGCCACAGCAGCCAGCGCCACATCCGCACCCAGCCGCTGCACCCCCGCGAACCGTCCCAGGCGCAGCCGAAGCCTGTGCACCGCCTGCCGGTCCCGTACGGTCCGCACCGTCGGCAGCAGCAACGCCGTACCGTGCACCACCACAGCCAGCAGCGCAGCCACCCAACCCGCCGCCAAAGTCGCCGTCGTCGGCACCACGCCCGGAATGAGACCCGCCCCGTCCAGAAAGCGCAGCAGCGGGCCCGCAAGGAACGGCGCGGCCACTCCCGCCGGTACCGCAACCACCGCCCACTGCCCCGCAGTCGCCACCGCCAGCCGCAAGGTTCCCGCACCCCGCGCGGCCAACAACGCAAGCTCGGCACGACGGTGCTCGGCGAGCTGACGCGCAGTGAGCACAAGAGCGGCAACAGCCAGAGCGGCAAGCAGGGCCGCCGGAATGTAGAGACCCGCCCGCGCCACCGCGATCGGGGTCCTCAGGTCGTCGAGCGCGTTGTCCAACGTGGACCTCACCTCGAGCTCCGCCGCCGACCCGGCCGTGAGCGGCGCACCGCGGAACACGGACAGCGAAACGTCACTGCCACCGAACGCGTCGGCACGCCGCTGCAACGGCCCGATATCGCCGAGCCCCAGCCCACCGGCATCCGGTACAGCCAGCCACAACGCATCGGCGTCCTTGGCCAGATCCGGCGTCGCCGTCAGTGCCTGACGCGACACCAGCGCCATCGATTCGGGCGCTCTGAAGGTGGGACTCAGGCTCGCCCAGACCGCCGGGCTGCGGCCGTCCGCCCGGTACAGCCCGGCCACCCGCATCCGGACCTGCCGCCCGCCGTCGGGCTGCACCCGCAGTTCGTCCCCGGGCCGCACCGCGAGCTCCGCGGCAAACACCTCACTCAGCGCGGTCTCGACCAACCCACCACCACCGCCGTCTGCCCGCGGCCAGCGCCCCGCCACCAAGTCGGCATGCCGCTGCGTGTCCTGGAGGGCGACGAGAGTGACGGCAGCGTCGTCGCGCCGGCGGCCGTCCGCCTCGGTCACACTGAGTGCGGCGGACCGGCTGGCCGGGACCCGTAACGCGGACCAAGTGTGATGCGGTACGCCGCCGAAGGCACGGTCGACAGCAGCACGTACCCGGCCGTCAACTTCTCCCGCACCACGCGGCCGGTACGCTCCGGAGACCTCGACCACCGCCCCCGGATCACGAGCCAGCCGCCGCTGTATCCCGCCCTCGACAGCCTTCTCGGTGAGCGCCGCGAGCGCGGCCAGGACGGTGGCAGCGAGCAGCACCGCAAGGCCCGCGGCACCCAGCACCAGGCCATGGTGCGCGGTTCCACGCACTGCGGTAGGCGCACGTCTCCCGCTCAACTCGCCGGTCTCCCCCCGTACGACCAGCCACAGTATGGGTCCGTATATCCCAGCCCCACAATCATCCGGACCGGCCCGCCTGGACAGGTCTGTGCGCAGCAGGCTTGAAACCGACCCCACACCAGACCCCCGACGCCGCTCCAGCCCACCCACCCAGCAACGGCGGCAACGGCGGCAACGGCGGCAACGGCGGCAACGGCGGCAACGGCAAATGCTCACCCCTGCCGCCGAATACCCGACATTCGACACCCCGGCGCGCGTCTCACGGCCCAGCCGAGAGCGACAGGCTTCACCTCAAGACCGCCCTCGCCAACTGCCCCGTCACCAAGCCCGAGCCTGGCGTGCCAGTACCGACAGCAAGCCTTCCAGCCGGCATGACGACCAAGGCCTACGGCGGGAGTACCTGAGTCCTTCTCCCCCCCAATCCCGCACTGAAGATTGCCGGATACCGGCAATGCGGCAAATCCTGCCGCGCATGCATGCTGGCGTCTGCCGACCAAAACGGGGGCGCCAGTGGAAACAAGCACCGCCCGCAGCATTGTGCGTGCACGGATAGGGGCGGGCCTGGCGGTAACGATCCTTCTCCTGCCCTTCGGCGGCTACGGACTGGCCCAGACCGGAGCCGTACCCGAAGGCGCACCGGTCGCGCTCGTCCCGCTGTCCGAAATCGTCGGTTTCATCCTCCTCACTGCTCTGCGTGAGGAACGAGCCCCGTTCCAACACTCGTCGACACGTCTGACTGCGAACACCCTGACCGGCGAACGATCCGTGGACCTGAACCGGATCGCCACCGTCCGGCTGGTGACGACCTTCTCGTACGGCAGCGTGTATCGGACTCTGGTGGTGCGCGATGCCCATGGCGTGCGTCTGGGCATCACGAGCGAGAGAAGCCGCAGGAAGGTGCGCCGGGCAGTCGAGAAGGCGGACTCGAACGCAGCGCGAGGTGTCCCCGGGCCCCGGGTGAGCCGTGCAGCCCGAGCCCATCTGGGCCTTGCCCCAGGGCAAGGGCTCGCCGTCCACACGGTGCTCGCCTTTCTGCTCCTCACTGCGCCCGGAAGTCTGTACGTGGCTGTTGTGCTCCGACTCGGCGGGCAGTGAGCATCTCCTCCATAACGGCTCATGAGCCCGCCATGGCCACTACCACGACGACGATCGAGATATGACGATCAAATACGAATGGCGGGGCGACTTCGACAACGCCGCCCTCAACGCCCTGCACGCTGACGGCTTCGGCCACCAAGTCACTCAGACCGACTGGCGAGAACAACTTGAACACCACAGTCTCGGCTGGGTCTGTGCCTGGGAGGACGGATCTCTGATCGGGTTCATCAACATTGCCTGGGACGGTGGCGTTCATGCCTTCATCCTGGACACAGTCGTCGCACGGCAGCACCGGGCGAAAGGCATCGGTACCACGCTCGTCGCGACCGCAGCCCAAAGAGCTCGTGCCGCGAAATGCGAATGGCTCCACATCGACTTCGAAGAGCACCTGCGCCCATTCTACTTCGACGCCTGCGGCTTCAAAGAAACAACAGCCGGCCTGATCGCTCTCCAATGCCATGAGCCAAGGCGCACAGCACCAGAAACGGCATCAGCAAACCCACACTCGGCCCCCTGACCGAATCCAGTCCGTCACCGGGTGTGGCTGCACCACAGCCAGACCAGCACCCGCCCAGCGGCAGCGGGCAGGTCGTCCGCGAACACGTCGATGCCCTCAGCGCCGGCATCCTCGATCCGGTCCGGGCCGGCATCCCCAGCCATCGCAAGATCACCTCGTGGATCATGCGGACCCGGGAGACGCTCACCGAAAGCCCGGACGAGCGACTCCTTCAAATCCGGCTCGCCTGCCCGGACATCGCCTGCGACCTCGCCCGAGCCTTCGCCGATCTTCCTGACTCAGAACTGAGATCCCCGGCAAGTGCTCTCGGCCCCGACACCACTGTCACAGCGCGGCTCTATTCTTCGCGAGACGCCCAATACCGATGAACGGAGCGCGTGCTGTGCAAATCGCAGGCTTGGACCTGTACGTGAACCATCCCGTGATGGCTCTCGGCTCCACGGAATGGATCCCGACCACACTCGCGCTGGAGGATCGGCCGGCCGCTGCATGCGAAACGCACATCGTCGTCCGAGTCCAGGCTCAGGTCCAGCTGGTCAAGGTACGAGTGTTCATCGAGGACATCTCCAGCGTCGGGACGAAGCAGGATGGCTTCACCACCGTATTTGACGGCTCCCTGCTACTGGCCGACGGACGCCTCGTCGTCGGTGACGTCATCGGTCAAAGCCGGTACACCACCAATCTCGTGGGCCAGCCTGGCAAGCGCCGTGTCACCGTCGCCGTGGACAACCCCAACGGACCGGCCGGCGCCGTCGACATCACACTGGGCGAGATCCCGCTGTAGGCATCCGACGACTTCACCGAACGGCAGCCAGAACTCTCAAAGCCCCCAGCCCGTGCTTCGTCCCCACTTGGTTGCGGGATTGACCAGGGGGCGGATCCGTCTGGCCACCAGATGCGAGGGGCGTCGCGGACTGCCACGGGGCCCGTGGGCCATTGCGGGGCGACGCCCGAAGAGTGCCCTGGACACGGCTGTGACGCTCCCGCACTCCTCGGAAGCTGGGCGCCCGCTTCTGTAATCGGGCGCTCCGGTTGGCCCGACCCGTCAACCAGAGCGCCCAATGGAAGTGTCGGCCGGCGCGGCTGCCGGAGGCGGGGTACCGCTCCGGCGGCCGGTCAGCCGGTGGCGAGGAGTTCGAGCGTGTCGATCACTCGGTTCGAGAAGCCCCACTCGTTGTCGTACCACGCGACCACCTTGACGTGGCGGCCCTCGACGCGGGTGAGGGCCGAGTCGAAGATCGACGAGGCGGGATTGCCCACGATGTCGGAGGAGACGAGCGGGTCCTCCGAGTACTCGAGGACGCCGGAGAGCGGCCCCTGGGCATCGGCGCGGTACGCCGCCAGCACGTCGTCGCGCGTCACGTCGCGGGCGACGGTCGTGTTGAGTTCGACGATCGAGCCCACCGGCACCGGTACGCGGATCGAGTCGCCCGACAGCTTGCCGTCGAGGTTGGGCAGCACTAGGCCGATCGCCTTGGCGGCGCCGGTCGTGGTCGGCACGATGTTGACGCCGGCGGCCCGGGCGCGACGGGCGTCGCGGTGCGGACCGTCCTGCAGGTTCTGCTCCTGCGTGTAGGCGTGCACCGTCGTCATGAACCCGTGCTCGATACCGGCGAGGTCGTCGAGCACCTTGGCCAGCGGGGCGAGCGCGTTGGTGGTGCAGGAGGCGTTCGAGACGATCGTGTGCACGGCCGGGTCGTAGGCGTCGGTGTTGACCCCGAACGCGAGCGTGACGTCGGCGCCGTCCGACGGCGCGCTGACGAGCACCTTGCGCGCGCCCGCGTCGAGGTGGGCCCGGGCGGCCTTGGCCGAGGTGAAGCGGCCAGTGGCTTCCAGGACGATGTCGACGCCGAGTTCGGCCCACGGCAGCTGCGCCGGTTCGCGCTCGGCCAGCACCTTGATCCGACGGCCGTCGACGACGAGTACGTCCCCGTCGACGGTCACCGGGCGTCCGAGCCGGCCGGCCGTGCTGTCATAGGCGAGCAGCCGGGCGAGAGTGGCGGGCTCCGTCAGGTCGTTGACGGCGACGATCTCCAGGGCGCCGTCGCGCTCCAGCAGGGCGCGCAGCACATTGCGTCCGATGCGGCCGAATCCGTTGATGGCGATGCGAGTCATGAGTGAGGTCCCTTCCCTTCGCCACCAGGCTGGCGCGCGGCCGACGCCGCTGACAGTGGCGGGATCGCCATGGTTCAAAAGGATCCCGCCATGCCCTGCCACGCCGGTGCCGGGTGGCTTACTCGCCCCGCGTGAAGGTGCGCCGGTACTCGCTCGGTGTGGTGCCGAGGATGCGCTGGAAGTGCAGGCGCAGGTTCGCGCCGGTGCCGAGCCCGATGTCGGCGGCGATCTGTTCGACGCCGCGCTGCGAGCGCTCCAGCAGTTCGCGGGCCAGGTCGATGCGGGCGCGCATCACCCACTGCATCGGCGTGTAGCCGGTCTCGTCGACGAAGCGCCGGGAGAACGTGCGCGGCGAGACCCCCGCCTGCCGCGCCAGTATGTCGAGGGTGAGGGGCTCGCCGAGCCGGTGCAGCGCCCACTCGCGGGTGGCGGCGAACCGCTCCCCGAGCGGCTCGGGGACGCTGCGCGGCACGTACTGGGCCTGGCCGCCGCTGCGGTAAGGGGCCGCGACCAGACGCCGGGCCGCGTGGTTGGACGCGGCCACTCCGAGGTCGCCACGCAGGATGTGCAGGCACAGGTCGATGCCGGAGGCGGCGCCTGCCGACGTGAGCACGCTGCCCTCGTCGACGAACAGCACGTTCTCGTCGACCCGGACGAGCGGATGCCTGGCCGCGAGTGCCCGCGTGTAGTGCCAGTGCGTCGTGGCGCGTCTGCCGTCGAGCAGGCCCGTGGCGGCGAGCGCGAAGGCACCCGTCGAGATGGCGGCGAGCCGCGCACCCCGGTTGTGGGCGGCGATCAGTGCCTCGACGACGGCCTGCGGCGGATCGTCGCGGTCCGGGAACCGGTAGCCGGGGACGAAGACGATGTCGGCCCACGCAAGCGCGTCGAGGCCGTGGGCGACGGAGTACGCGAGGCCGTCGCCGCCGGTCACGAGACCGGGTGTCGCCCCGCACACCCGCACCTCGTACGGCATGCTCGCGCGGGTCGTGAACACCTGCGCGGGAATTCCGACATCGAGCGGCTTCGCACCCTCGAGTACAAGGACGGCGACACGATGTGGGCGGGGTGCAGGCACAGGACGAGGCTACGCGGGGCGTGTCCGGCCGACCACATCACCAGTGACAAGGGCTACAACTCCAGAGCGATCCAGGCCTGGCTTCGGGAAGCGGATGCATTCTGAGGCCCGACTCCTGACACCTGTCAGGACCGGTGCGGTCGGCACCCTTCCAGCCTTCGCGGCGCAGGTACACCCCCTGTCAGGCCGGCCGCAAGGAGCGCCATGTCGCTGTGCACCCGTACGGCTGCCACGCTGAGCCTGGCCGCCTCGTTCGACGGTCCTGTCGGACTCACTCCGGTGGCACCGGCCACGGCATCTTGGGGCTGCCCCCCACGTCCACCGCGAGACCACGGGGGTTGACGCGCGGCGGACCTCTTCACCGCCGGGTCGTGGTTCGGCCGGAGTTGTTGAGCAAGGTGGCCGCCGCGACCACACGCTGGTCAGTACCTCGCTGCACGAGCCGCTGAGAACTACGGTGTTGGGGTGACTGTTGTTGAGACCGTAGCCCGCGTACGAGTCAGTAGCGGACGTCCTGTTGAGCAACTGGTATGCCATCCGCGACTTCCCTTGGTCGCCGGCTTGGACTCGGAACGTCCAGCGGTCCACGTCTGGGACTGCGAAGCAGGGCAGCTGCGCCAACTCGGTTCTGTTGGCGCCGAGTCGGCGGTCTACGGCGATGCCTCCGGTTGGGACCGGTTCAAGCGGACACCTGCTGTGGCATGGCATCCAGACGAGCCACTGCTCGTCGTGTCGGCCGAGGGCAGAATGGTGCAGTGGACTCCCGCCGGGCTCGGCGAACTGGAAAATCTTCCACCCACCGCCCGCTACCGCAGTCTGGCATTCAGCCCGAACGGCCAGACGTTGTGGGCATCGCCGTCGTCAGGCGATGAAGACAGCGCATGGGAGCGCTCTGACGTACTCGACCTCGCTTCGGGCACTGTCAGTACCGGCCCACGTTGGGACACCGGGGTCGCGGAGCATCCCATCGGCAGGCTGGTGACCACGCTCTGCAGCGATCAGGGCGCAACGCTCGGACTCTTCGCACGGGTCGATCACGAAGCAGCGCCTACCGCGATGCGAGTGCTTCGCCGGGCGCTGATCTTGGACGCCGACGGCTACGAGACGCCCATGTTCAGCGCAGACGGCCGCTACCTCGCGATTCGAGGCAACGCATACGGAAACTCACTGGACGTATTCGCCTTTCCTTCGCTGCACCGCGTTCTGGCGACAACACTCGGCGACCCCAGCCCGGGCTACCCATACCCGCCGGAGTGGCTTGAAGAGATGCGCTCCTGGTCACGACACAACATCGCGTTCGGAGTCCAACCCGGCGTGCTCTGGGTCGGAACGCCCACCGGGACTCTCATCGAAGTCGACCTCGAAAATCGGCACGCGGTCGAGCACGACGTCCTGTCCGGCTCCCCGGTATCCGGGCTGGGCGCCACAGCAACAGGCGAGCTCCTCATGGCCAGTCGTGGAGGCGATGTCGTGCTCCTGTCCGTGCGCGCCGACTCCACAGAGGCCCAAAGCAGGGACGGCGATACGTCGAGGGCGGCAGTCACCGCGTTCCTGGACGCCACCTCCGAGGTTCCTGACGACGGCGATCTGGAAACACACCTCGTCGTAACCGACGGAGCCCGCACCTGGGAATCGGATGATCTGGCAACGGTGACCACCGCAACCGCAACAGATCCGACCTGGCTGCAACTTCAAGCAGCTTTCAATGGCGCGCGCGACCAGGACAAGTGACCGCTCGAATGTGAATAGTCACCTCCAGGACGGAGGCAGCAGCAAGCTGTCCCGGGGCGGCCAACCTCCGGATGCACCGCGTGCTCCGACGTTCAGCCTGATGGAGATGTTTCCGTGCTACTCGCGCAAGTTCGAGTACTTCCTCCGCTTCGGGGGAATCGCCGCCACCGCGACCAGTAGGGCTGCTGCCGGCCTCTTGGCTCAGTCGTTCCACCGTTTGCGCTCGAACGCTGACGGTCCGGTCACCAGTGTGTTGGGGGGAACGTCCTTCGTGACGACGGCTCCAGCGCCGACCACGGCACCACGTCCGATCGTGACACCGGGGAGAACCGTGACCGCCGCGCCGAGCCACGCGTTGGCTTCGATCCTGATGGGTGCCCGGGTGATGAACTCGCTTCGCTCGGACGCCGGGAGGGGATGGTCGGAGGAGATCAGGTTGGTCTTCGGACCTATCAGGACACCGTCGCCCAGGCTGATGCCGCCCTGGTCCAAGAAGGTACAGCCCTGATTGACGAAGACGTGCTCACCGAAGTCGATGCCAAGCCCATGGTCGGTGTAGAAGGGTGGATAGACGGTGACAGAGCTGGGGACCGGCTTGCCGACGATCTCGGACAACAGAGCCGCGCGTGCGGCCTTGTTGTCGAAGGGCAGGACGTTGAGCCGTGACGTGAGCGTGGTCACGAGCTCGATTCGCTCGGCCACCCGCGCGAACTCGGGCGTGCGGACGTAGAGACGGTCTTGGTCAGGCAAGGGGGTTCCTCACGATGGGGCGCTCGGGCTGGAGCCGTTGAGTGGCATCCGCCGGGCGCGACGGTTGATCAACCACAGGTTGACCGGAACCATCAAAACGAGCAGGGCACGCCCGAATCAAACAACGATCACGACAGGCAGAATCAACGGTTGGTTGTCTGCCTAGGATGAGGGGCATGGACGTCACTGCCGTGCGCACCTTCGTCGCCGTTGCGGATGCGGGACAGTTCCAAGAGGCCGCCACCGATCTCTCGGTCACTCCGCAAGCGGTGTCCAAACGTATTGCCGCCCTGGAAAAGGAACTCGGCGTCCAGCTCTTCACCCGGGACGCACGCGGAGCGCGGCTCGCCATCGACGGGCAGGCGTTCCTGCCCCACGCCCGCAGGCTCCTCCAAGCCGCTGAGCGGGCCGTCGCTTCGGTACGGCCAGAACATCGGGCGTTGCGCGTCGACGTGATCGGGCGCCAGCTCTCCCTGGCCGGTCTGCTGCGCGGCTTCCACCGGGCCCACCCCGAGACCGAACTGGATGTCGTGACGCTGTTCGACTCCGAAACGGCCATCGCCGCCGTCCGGGCCGGAACCATCGATGCGACTTTCCGTGCTGTGACCATGCCCGGCCAGCAGCTCCCCCACAGCGTGGAAGCCACATCCGTCTTCGACGAACCACTGCACCTGTTCACCGGACCGGGACACGAGTATGCGAACGCCCCCGCGATCACTCCCGCCCAGCTCGCCGGACGCCGGATCTGGATGCCCGGGAACATGCCCCGCACCGAGTGGGCCGCGTACTACGACGAGTTCGCCGCCGCCTTCGGCATCATCATCGACTCAGTCGGCCCGGACTTCGGTATCGAGCCCCTGCTCGACACCATCGCCAATTCCACGACACTGGGCACCTTCGTCAGCGAGCAGACCCCGCTGGTCTGGCCCGCCGGCCACGACCTGCGTCGCATCCCCGTCAAAGACCCGACCCCGATCTACCCTCACTCACTGATCTGGCGCACCGACAACCCTCACCCCTCCCTGGCCGCCCTGCGCCAACACCTCACATCCGCCTGTCCCGGCCGCCCCAACAGCGGCATCTGGGCACCAGGATGGAGCCACCCCGTGCAACCTGAACGTGCCTGACCACCACCCACAGGCAAGCACACAGCGTGACCAGGGCTCGGCCAGCGCCGACGGCCCGTCGCACAGCCGGTTCCGCATACCGCCGCTGGTGGCCTGCGGCTGAGCCAGGCACCCAGGGTGTACGACAGGAGACCGGCTCCCGTCGTAGGCTGAATCTCGCGCGTAATGGACAGGAGGCCGAGGTGGCCGAGACGGCTCAGACCGAGACGACGGTGGCCGAGGTGATGGCCGAGTTGGCCGAGCTCGAGGACCCGAAGGCACGCGAGGTGAACGAAAAGCACGGTGACGATCACGGTGTGAACCTCAGCAAGCTGCGCGCGCTCGCGAAGCGGCTCAAGACGCAGCAGGAACTCGCGCGCCACCTCTGGGACACGGGTGACACCGCGGCGAGACTGCTGGCGATCCTGATCTGCCGCCCGAAGGCGTTCGAGCATGACGAGTTGGACGTCATGTTGCGCGAGGCACGCACCCCCAAGGTGCACGACTGGCTCGTGAACTACGTGGTCAAGAAGAACCCGCACTCCGAAGAGCTGCGCCTGACCTGGTCCGCCAATCCGGATCCAGTGGTCGCAAGTGCCGGCTGGGCACTGACAACCGAACGCGTGGCAAAGAAGCCCGAGGTGCTCGACCTCGCAGGTCTGCTCGATGTCATCGAAGCGGAGATGAAAAGCGCTCCGGATCGCCTGCAGTGGGCGATGAACCACTGCCTGGCTCAGATCGGAATCGAGCACCCCGAGCACCGCACCCGTGCGATCGGCATCGGTGAGCGCCTGGGGGTGCTCAAGGACTACCCGACTTCCCCGGGCTGCACCTCTCCGTTCGCGCCCATCTGGATCACCGAGATGGTGCGCCGACAGCACGACAAGTAGGAAGGTTCGCGCTCACGCTCCTGCCGCTACTCCCTCCGAGAAGGCGGCACCGATGCCAGCCAACCGTCGAGCTGATGGATCCGTAAGCATCTGCGAATGCTCCCGCCCGGCTGCGGCACCCGCCCGCCCATTGCCCGCTGAGGGGTCGAATCCGGCCACCGGCTGGGATGCCGCCGCTGAGTGGCGGAGCGCACCATGTGGCTGACCGACTGGTGACGCTTGCAACGGAGCTACGAACGCCGGGCCGACGACTCCGCATCCTTCGTCGGCAGCACCGTATCCCTCATTGACTACTGCCGACTCTCCAAGTGAGTCGCCCCCTCGGAGCCCTGACGTGGGAGGAGTTGACGACGGAGCGGGACCAGTCCGGCAAGCACCCCCCTCCAGCGGCCACCCGTTTCGGCGTCCGGCCCGGACCCAGCGGCTCGGTCCACACCCATTCCCTCATCAGCCAACTGCCCACCCGGGCCAACGATCCGCTGAGCGAAACGAGACTGCCCGGCGGCAGACCGTCGGCAATGAAGAACCTGTGAAGACTGCATGATCCAGGCAGAGACCCACCCCGGCCCCACTTGGGACAATGCCCCCTTGCACTCACGACTACGACAGAAGGTGGTTCACTCCGTGAGACTGACCCGCGCGACCCTCGCCGTAGCCGCCGGCGCCCTCGCTCCGGCCCTGCTGCTCTCCACTCCGTCCTTGGCCAGCGCCACGACGCCGTCGACCGCTGCCGCCGCGGCAGCAGCGGACACGGGCTCCCCCTACGACGAGATGGACGCGGACGACCTGCGCATCGCGATCGTCCGCATCCTGGCCGACCCCGACAGCGGCAGGCGCGTGACCCGAGAGGCCAACGAACTCCTCGACGACGGCACGGTGGAGGAGATGCGCGCCTGGCTCGAGACCGGCTACCGCCTCGCTCAGGCCGAGGACGACCGCGTCGCCATCGCCAGGATCCTCGCCGACCCCGACAGCGGCAGGGCCGTCGTCCGTAAGGCCAACAAGGCCCTCGACGACGGCAGCCCCGAGGTCGTGCGCGAATTCCTCGAAACCGGCCTCCGTCTCGCTCAGGCCGAGGACGACCGTGTGGCCATCGCGCGGATACTGGCCGATCCGAACATCAGCGACGCCCTGCGCGCGGCAGCGAACGCGGCCCTGGACGACAACACCCCAGAAGCGCTGCGCTACTTCCTTGAGGTCGGCCAGTACGAGGTCGACAGCTAGGGCCTGCCGTTCGGATTGGCCCGGATCAGGGAGCGGGCCTGGTGCGCGTAGCTCCAAGGCGCGGGAGAGAGTCAGCGCGGAGTGTTGGCGACTGACGACAACGCCTCAGAAATGCGCGCCAGGCCCCAGCCCGGCACGATCCAAACGAATTGGACCTGGCCGTCGTCGGAAGCCATCTCACGCTGCTGTTGGGTAGCCTGCCGTCGTGGGAATCGAACTGAACACTGACGACTGGATGGAAGAAACTCGGGCGTCCTACAACACCGTCGCCGCCAGCTACGCGGACCAGATGCGCAACCTGCTGGACGAAACGCCCTATGAGCGCGCGGTCCTGGCGCTGTTCGCCGACCAGGTGCGCACCAGCGGCGGGGGCCCGGTCGCGGACGTGGGATGCGGACCGGGGAGAATCACGGCCCACTTGCGTGACCTGGGAGTGGACGCCTTCGGGATCGATCTGTCGCCCGGGATGATCGAGGTGGCTCGGCGCGACCACCCCGGGCTACGGTTCGAGCTCGGCTCGATGACCGACCTCGACCTTGCTGATGGCTCGATGGCCGGGCTGGTCGCCTGGTACTCGCTGATCCACATCCCCGACGACGAGATCAGCTCGGTCTTCGCGCACTTCAAGCGAGTGGTCCGGCCTGGTGGCCCTTTGCTGCTCGGCTTCCACGTGGGTGATGAGTCGCAGCTGAAGACGCAGGGCTATGGCGGCCATCCGATGAAGCTCCACGTCCATCGTCGACAGCAGAGCCGCATGGCTGCCTGGCTCAACGAAGCCGGCTTCACCGTCGAAGCGCACCGGACTCTCACCTCGGCCGAGAGCACACTCGGGGGAATCGTTCTCGCACGTCGCCAGCCCGATACCCAGTAGGCCACAGACCGTTCAACTACCCAGCCGTGGCTTCCAGAGTGTGCCGGGGCTCGGTCTCTCGACGTGCCAGGCGACGGGTGATGCCCCGGTGGCGAGCCATTGCCACAAGTGGCGACAGCCGTACCCCTTGTCCTATGGCGATTGCTCAGTTTGTGTCATTGCGGCCCGCTCCCTCGGCGATACAGGCTGATCTGAAAGGACGTTGAGTCCGATCCTTCTTGGTTCGTGATCACTCGTTCGTGGCGCTGGTTGCCGCCCACTCTCGCCTGATCAACCCGAACACCCACGAGTCGGATACCTCGCCGTTCACGACGCAGTCCTCCCGCAACGTCCCTTCACGCATGAATCCGATCTTTTCCAGGACCCGGGCAGATGCCACGTTGCGCGTATCGGTCTCGGCCTGAACTCGATTCAGGTCCAGTGTGTCGAATGCCCACTGCAGCAAGGCGTGCGCGGTCTCCGTCGCGTAGCCGTGTCCCCACATCGCTTCGTCGAGGACGTAGCCCAACGACGCGCTGCGGTAGTCCGGGTTCCATCCGGTCAGACCGCACCAGCCGACGAAGGCCCCGTCAGAAGCGCGGTCGATGGCCACCCGGGCCCCGGTGCCTTCGTCCGCCATCGTCCGGCACATGTTGATGAAGCGTTCGGCGCGGGCCCGGTCGGTCCACGGCGGGGAGTCCCAGTAGCGCATCACGTACGAGCTGCTGTGCAGGGCGAAGAGCAGGTCCGCGTCGGCGTCGGTGAACGGGCGCAGTCGCAGGCGAGCGGTGTGCAGTACGGGGGTGGCCAAAGTCATGCGCACCATCTTGTGTCCTCACGGGGCGGGCAGAACATCGAATATTCGATCCCGTCCGATCCTCACGACCAAGGCTCCGCCTACCAGCAGATGCGGGACCGAGGAAACCGAATCCGAGCATGTCTCCGTTGGCGCGCAGGATGGTCTGGTTCGCGAACTGCGCGTGCAGCAGCATGAGCAGGTCGAAGAGCAGCACTGGCGCCGCGAGCATCGGGCCGCGCTTCACAGGCTCCGGCCGGGAGCCGGTATGGATCGCCCGGCGGGTGCCCGCGCACCAGGCACCCGAGCCGCCGTCCTGGGGGCCGACGTTGGCCCTGTCCAGCCTCCGCGGTGTCCACTTACGCCATCATCTCTCCTCGGTCACTGCTGCATTCTCGGGTCCTGAGTGGCGTCGGTATACATCTGCGGGCAGCCACGATCGATCGCGTCGGTGCGCAGTTCGTAGTGCCAGGGTTCGTTCCTGTAGATCTGGCACAGCCCGTACTCGGCACCGTGTTTGGACAGCCACGCCGTCGCATCGGAGTTCCCGAGGTCGACGGCGTCCCCCGACACGTGAGGAGACGTCGTCGCGGTCGCCACCCATCGGGCGGCCTCGTCTTCAGATCCGTACTTGGAGACCGCCTCGCGACGAAGCTGATCCTGGTACTCCGGGGAACGCCAGCCGCTGTTGACGTATAACTCGACTCCGTTGTCCGCGGCGTCCGTTGCAGCCTGGCGGAGGGCTTTGAGCAGCTCCGGATCGAGGTTGGCCACAGCCGGAATCTCGCCATCGAAGACCGTCACGCCGTCGGGGACGGCGCCATCTGCCTCGCCGAGCGCACCGCGACGTTCCATGCGAAGAGTGTTCGTGGGTGATGCGGCCGATGAGGACGAGGACTTCGGCATCTGGTAGCCGAGTGCTGCGATCATCGCTGCTATGACGACTACCAGGCCGACGACTGGGAGCCATCGAATCCAGCGGTTCCTTTTTTGTGCTGATGGTGGAGTTCGATTCATTCTGCCAGTGAAGGCAGCGTGGCGTTGTCAGCACGTATGCGGTTTTTGAGATGCCGACGATATGCGCCAGCTCGTAACATCAATATCATCCGCGTGTTGATTGTTGAGGACGAACTCATTCCGACAGCTACGTCCGGACCATGACCGTTCTCACCGATAACCGCTGTACCGATTTTCCCAAGGCCGTGGATTCGTGGGGAATAGGCGGGTCACGCGGAGTCGCGCCGTACGGCTGAGAGTTCGTAACAGGATCTTGGATGCTGGTGGGCGCTGATCAAACCGCTGCTGCCACCCTGGCCGGAGAGGTCACCAAGGCAGGGGCTATGGCTCATACCCGGCGGATCGCGTGGCCCAGATACGTCACCACCGGACTGCCCTGAGGCTCGAGCACCATGTCGACCAGCTCCGGCAGTTGCTCGTCGGTCAGCGAGCCGCGCCTGCGCCCGCGCGTCGCGCGTACCAGGCTGCGTACGTCGCGCGGCTTGAACGCCGAGACGTCCTGCGCGGACAGCCCCGCCCGGCCGAGGGCCTCGGCGAGCTCCGTCGGGCGGCGCAGCCGGTGTGCGGCATAGCGGCCGCGGGGCATGATCCGTGTGCCGGGGAAGGCCTGGAAGGCGCCGAGGTAGATGAGGCGAGAGATGGAAGTGCGGTTCACGGTGTCGTAGACGAAGGCTCCGCCGGGGCGCAGCACGCGCGCCGCCGCCGCGAGGACCGCGTCAGGCCGTTCGGTGATCTCGAGGGTGTCGGCGCAGTACAGGAGGTCGAAGGAGTCGTCAGGCAGGCCGAGTTCCTCCGCGGGTGTCGTGAGGTACGTGATACCGAGACCGTCGTCCGCTTCCTGGGCGAGGGCCGTCGCGGCGGGGGACGCATCGGCGGCGACGACCTCGAAACCTAGCTGGGCGAGACCGCGGGCCAGAAGACCGCGCCCGCTCCCGACGACGAGCGCCCGGCTGCCTGCCGCCGTGAGACCCACCTCCGAGAGCACGCGGCGCAGGTACTCAAGACGTACGGACTGAAAGGTCAGGGCCCGGATGTGGCGGCCGTCGACGACCGTGGGCCCGGCCGTGTCGAGTGCGATGTGCGGGGCGGTGGCCATGGCAGGCTCCCTCGACAAGTCAGGTCAGGTTCCCTTAGTAAACCTATTATCCGTAAGTTCCCTGAGGGAACTCAACGGCGATACGATGGGCCCGTGACCCGTACCCCCCTCTCCGGCGTCGCGTGCTCGATCGCCCGCGCGACCGATCTGTTCGGCGACGCCTGGACGGCCCTGATCATGCGCGACGTCCTCGTCGGCATCCGCCGCTTCGACGAGCTGGCGGAGGACCTCGGCCTGTCCCGCAAGACCCTCGCCGCGCGGCTGGCCCGGCTGGTCGAGGAAGGCGTACTGACGCGCGAGCGATACCAGGCCGCTCCGCCGCGCGAGGAGTACGTGGCCACGGAGAAGGGCCGGGAGTTCTACCAGGTGCTGCTGGCGCTGATGGCCTGGGGCGACAAGTGGTACGCAGGACCCGCAGGGCCGCCTGCCCAGATCCGCCACGATGCCTGTGGGCACCTGGCCACGCCGGTCGTGTCCTGCGACGCGTGCCGGGAGCCGCTCACGGTAGCCGACACGACGCAACTGCCCGGCCCCGGCGGGCGCGTGGGGCCGGGCACGCAGCTGCTGGGGCCGCTGATCGCTGCCCGGGGAGAGGGTGCCCCAGAGCCGGAACCCGCCCAGAATCCCGTCCGATCAGTTCCGTGAAAGTGTCGTTCCGGTCAGGGCAGGGTCAGGATGCGGGGGCCTTCTTCGGTGATGGCGATGGTGTGCTCGATATGGGCCGCTCGGCTGCCGTCGGTGGTACGGAGGGTCCAGCCGTCGAGTGCGGTGTAGTAGTCGTCGTGCCCGCCGGCCATGAGCATGGGTTCGATGGCGAGAGTCAGGCCGTGGCGGAGGCGGAAGCCGCGGCGGGAGCGTCCCCGGTTGGGGACGTGCGGATCTTCGTGCATGCTGCGACCGATGCCGTGACCCCCGAAGTCTGCGGGCATGCCGCAGCGGGCCGCTTCGGCGATGGCGCCGATGGCGTGCGAGATGTCACCGATGCGGTTGCCGGGGATGGCGGCGGCGATGCCGGCGTCGAGAGCGCGCTGGGTGGCGTCGATCAGGTCCAGGTCGGCGGGCCGAGGGGTGCCGACGGTGAAGCTGATGGCCGCGTCTCCGGTCCAGCCGTCGAGTTCCGCGCCACAGTCGATACTGACCAGATCGCCGTCACGCAGCCGGTAGCCGGTGGGGACCCCATGCGCCACGGCGTCGTTGACCGAGGTGCAGAGCACTGCGGGGAAGGGGGTGGAGGCGAAGGAGGGCTGGTAGCCGAGGAAGGGCGAGCGGGCCCCGGCCTTGGTCAGCACCGTGCGCGCCGCTTCGTCCAGTTCTTGCAGGGACACCCCGACGCCTGCCGCTTCCCGGGCGGCGGCGAGGGCTTGGGCCACGATGCGCCCGGCTTCCCGCATCGCGTCCAGCGCCGTGTCGGTCTTGATCTCCACCATGTCCTGCGACTCCTCGTCTCACGCCCGTGTTCCCAATTCTTATACCGGTATTAGTATCACGGTCACGATGGGAACTCCGTTGCCCCCGTGGGAACGGCAGAGCAACTCATGTGCCCCCGTGGGAACGGCAGCGCAACTCGTGCGGAGTCCACGTAGCGCATGGCGGTCTTGGCGTCGAGACCCAACACCTCGGCAAGGTGCACCCGCTCCACCACCACGGAGCAGTACGCGTCAAAGGTCCAGGTTGCCGACAGCCAGGTCGACGTCACCGGGACTGCCGAGCGCATGGGCCTCTCCCCCACCGGTTGCCGATGGGGGCTCTGCCGACCTGGGCGGCGAACCCATTTGCGGGCTGGGTCAAGCAGTCCTGCTTGGCTTTGTGCAGCATCACCGACGACTTGGGACTTCCGAGGTGACGGAATACATGGCGGGCAGAGGGCCACCGCTGTTCCGATCACTGTCCATGCCCTGTCCGGCTCAGGCCAACGCGCAGGTGGCTCGGCCAGCTGGTCAACTGGCCATACGACTCCGTACCTCTTCGCAAGGGAACTCAGCTATGGCGATCGTCGTGGTTCTCGATATGCCGGGCATGACCCAGGACCAGTACGAGCAGAGCGCGGAAAAGGTCGCCGGCCGCCCCGGCCCGGTCAAGAGCCCCGCCGACTGGCCGGTGTCCGGCCTCATCTCGCACACTGCAGCGCCCACCGACAACGGCTGGCTCGTCGTGGACGTCTGGGAGTCCGAGGAGGCGTTCCAGCAGTTCGGCGAGACCCTCGTCCCGATCCTGCGAGAACTCGGCCTCGCGGACGTGCAGCCGCAGACCTACCCGGTGTTCAACGTGGTCACCCGCTAGGGCACGATCGAAAGTGCCTGGCGAGGATGGCGGAGAGCCCATTTGTGATCCAGAATGACTCGGTGGTCACGCTTGAGACTCCCCGTTTGATCCTGCGTCGCTGGCGCGAGGCAGACGTTGCGCCCATGGCTGCCGTCAATGCCGACCCCGAGGTCATGCGGTGGATCCGTGACGGCAGCGTTCGTGACGAACAGCAGACCCGCGGCGGGATCCAGGCGTGGGAGAGCGAGTGGGAGTCACAGGGCTTCGGCCTGTTCGCCGTGGAGATTCGGGCCACTGGCGAGTTCGCCGGGTTCACCGGCCTTTCGGTACCCGACTTCTTGCCGGAGGTCCTGCCGGCGGTTGAGGTCGGCTGGCGGCTGGGGCGTTCCCACTGGGGTCAGGGCTTGGCCACCGAGGCCGCTGCGGCCGCTGTACGGTTCGGGTTCGAAGAGCGAGGGCTGGATCGGATCGTCAGCATCACTCAAGTGGGCAACGACGCCTCCGAACGGATCATGACCAAACTCGGGATGCATCCGGTCCGTGAGACCGTCAGTCCCACGTGCGGTCGGCGAGTACGGGTGTTCGAGTTGTCGTCGGATCAGTACGTCACAACCACTCGTTGATGGCGGCAACGAGGACGGTAGCCTCGTAGCCGAACCCGAGTTCGTCGTACTTGGTGGCCCACGACCCGATGCCTGTTGAGGCGGCTGATGCCGCACTCGACCGCGTGCCGCGCGTTGTAGTCCTCCGGGCCGAACCTCGGTGGCCGGCCACCACTGGGCCCGCGCCTCTTGCGGACCGCGTACGCCTACCGACCTTCGCCTGGCGCGGTCGTCGCACTCGGCCAGCAGCAGTTCGGCCAGGAACACCAGGTAGGACATCTGGTCGTTGCCGGCCTTGGCCGCCAGGTCGGGAAACTGGTTGCGGATCGTGGGCAGTCGCAGGACCCGGCATGCCTGGTCGACGGCGGCTTCGGCGGCTTGTTCACTCATCCGGCGGCGAGGACTCATGGCGGCAGCTTCTTCCTGCTCGGCTTCTGGGTAGGTCTCGGGGCCGGCGCGCGCCCAGCGGCGGCCACGGCGGCTCGCCGGCTGGGAAGCAGCTGGTCGTAGATCGACACGTCAGGCATGGGGCGGGTGTCTTTGGGCAGTTGCGCCAGGCGCCGCTGGGTCAGCGAGGTGACGGTCGCTGCGACGGCCCGGTCTGCCTCGGTAGTGGCTCGGCGTCGTGGCTTGGCCGAGGTCGGTTCGTCGTTGTCGGCGATGCGGCGGGCTTCCAGCGCGGCCGCGTCCGCAGTGAGCGCTCCGACCTGGAGCGCGGCGGCCAGGCCGGCGACGACGTGGCCGTGCTGCATGTGCCGGTGCAGCAGCAGAACCTCGATCAGAGCGCGGGTGCCGGCGGTGTCGCCGTGGGCGTTGCGGGCGGCTGTCCACCAGGCTTCGTGGATCGGGGTGAACTGGCCCGCGGCCCGGGCCTGTTCGAGGACCGTGGCGCCGGGCAGCGCGCCCGGTTTGCGCAGCAGCGCTTCGAGATCGTGATCGGGCTCGAGCCGTGATCCGCTCTTGGTCAGCAGCCGTTCGTGCTGGGCGATCTCGGTGCGGCCGTCGAACACCACGAGCTCGGAGGCGTGCAGCAAGACCCGGACCTGGCGGCCGATGAACCGGGTCGGGACCGAGTAACGGTTGGTGCGGACGGTGATCTGGGAGAACCGGTCGACCCGTGGGGTGAACCAGCGGCCGGTCTCGAACGTCTCGACGGGCAACGGCTTCAACGACGGCCGTTCGACGGCGAACAGCTCGCCGATCGTGCAGGGACGGGTCCCGATCCGCCGGGCCTCGTCGGCCAGATTCCACTCGTCGATCAGCATGTTCAAGTGCGCCAGCGAGTCGATCTCGGGGACGGGAACGAAGTGGTTGCGGCGAAACCAGCCGATCTGGCCCTCGACGCCGCCTTTCTCGTGGGCGCCCTCGATTCCCGGCGTGCAGTGAACGGCTCGATGCCCTAGTGGGACCGCAATGCGGTACACCGGTCGGTCTCGACCCGGCGCCGCGTGAAGCCGAGCACCGACGCGACCGCGGCCTTCAGGTTGTCGTACCGGATCTTGCCGAACGGCACGCCGCCCAGCGCTCTGAAAGCGTGCTCGTGGCCCTCGAAGAACGCCTCCTGACCGCCGGAGGCGAACACCCGGTGCACCGCCTTCCCGGAGAACGACAACCGCAGGCAGAACAAGTGGCACTTCACCAGCTCGCCCCGCAAACGAACCGCGACCTCGCCGAAGTCGACCTCGGCTTCGGCGCCGGCCAGGTGCGACTGCTCGATGAACACCTGCGCCGGGCCACGGCCGGCCTCAACCCGAATCTCCGGCTTCCGCTTGGCGACGTAGGCGCGCACGACCTGGTAGGACACGTCGTCCATCGCGTGCTCGTTGATCAACCGGCGATGGATCCGGACCACCGTGTGACGCTGCTTCCTCGGCGCATCCAGATCAGCCAGCAGCATCTGGTCGATCACCGGCTTGAACGGATCCAGCTTGGAACGGCGAGGCGCGTACGGTTCCCGAGGTTGCGGCCACGCCGAACTCAGCGCCTTCTGAACAGTCCGCCAGCCCACCCGGTACTTGCGCTCCAGCGCCCGGTTCGACATGCCCTCGCGAGCGTCACGCCGCAGCGCGGCATACAACTCGACCTTCGACTGGCCAGGCGGCATCGGCGGTGCTCCTTCACTGAGCACATTCACCTTGCCACCGCAACCTCGCGAGTGACACTACTTCTCACGAACAACTTCCCAGCCGGTGACATCCACTCAGACGGACAACTGACAAACACCGTCAGAGCCATCCTTGCGAAAACCATTGGTGCCCGACTTGCTCCGCTGATGGACTGACGTCCTACCGTGAGTCTGCCGCGTGACGGAGATAGTGGTTGTGACAGGCTATGACGTGCTTGCCGAGGTGTACGAATGGCTCATCTCGGATGCAAAGTTACCTCCAGCCGAGTTCGCTGCGTCGTTCGACGACGTCCTCAATCTCCTGTCGTCGAACGCTCACGTCCTCGACTGTTCGTGCGGAACCGGACAGTTGGCGGTTGGCCTCGCCGGTCGTGGCATGCAGGTTGTCGCAACTGACGCCAGCGAGGCGATGGTTCGTCGGACTGCAGAGTTGTCTGAGGAGTTCGGGGCATCCGTCCGGGCCGTACGGGCGAACTGGGAAGAGTTGCCCGACCATTTCCAGGACAACACGTTCGACACGGTGTTCTGCGTTGGCAACTCGCTTCACCATGCTGCGGGCGCGACAGGCAGGGGTGCTGCTCTGAAGTCGATGTCACGGCTTCTGCGCCCCGGCGGGCGCTTGGTACTCACATCCCGCACTTGGGAACTCGTGAGGGCCAGAGGTTCCCGGCTGGAGATCAGTGACCGACTCGTCCGCCGGAACGGTCGCGATGCCGTCGTGGTCTACCGCTGGGAGATTGCGCCGCATTGGGAGGAGGAGCACCACATCGAGATTGCGATCGCGCAAGTTGATGCGACCGGGTTGGTTCTTGTCCGCTCGGAACTGCTGTCCTGCTGGCCCTACCGGTACGAGGAACTCGAAGTCGAGCTGCACCGGGTCGGACTCCAAACGGAACTGAGCACGTTCGATCTTGAGGCCGAGAACTACATGGTGGTCGCGAGCAAGGTGTAAACACCGGACTCTCAGTCCCTGGCCGGACCGCGCGGTTGCTCGCAGGACGCTTGCGCCCTCTCATCGGTGCGGGTTCAAGTGGTCAACGCAACGCCTCGGACGAGGAATGCTCGTCGATCAGACGGCGGTAGATCCGGGGTGCCGGTGTGGCGCTGTTTCCTGGTCGCGTCCAGATCAATGAGCAGGATCTCGTCGATCAGCAGCGTGAACGCATCCAGCTTCGACGGCCGCGCCGAAGCGGTTGTCGTGCGTGGCTGCGGCAAAGCCGAGGTCAGGGCCTTGTTTACCGTGCTCCAGGTGACGCCGTACTTGCACTGCAACGCCCGGTTCGACATGCCATCGCGGGAGTCGCGCCGCAGCGCGGCGTACAACTCTCGACCTTCGACTGGCCAGGCGGCATCGGGGGTGCTCCTTTACTGGGCACATCCAGCTTGACACCGCAACCCCGATGGTGACGTCAGAATTCGCGAACATCCTTCTGGGCCATCACCTGGTGCCGTCAGCTTTCACGAACAACTGACGTCACCAACTAGGCTCTGGTCCACTTCGTGTGGGTGTGCGCGCAGGGTGACTGTTGATCTTCGGGCGATGGCAGTTGAGGTCGCCCGAAAATCGCTCGGCTGGACGATGGTGTGGTCGACAGTCTTTCGCCGTGAACGAAGTGCTGTCGCAGCTGGATGAGGTGCTGTTCTCCTCGGTCGAGGGCGTGTTGATCGAGTCGGTCGAGGTGACCGACACGGTCGTCCGGGTCGAGGCTCGTACGACCGCAGGACGGGCGGCCTGTCCGGAGTGCGGATACTGGTCTGGGCGAATACATGGCTCCTACCTGCGTTTTCCTCGTGATCTGCCGACAGCGGGCAAGCTGGTCGTGGTGTCGTTACGAGTGCGGCGGTTCGTCTGCGCGGAGGACTCCTGCGCGCGCAAGACCTTCGCTGAGCAAGTACCTGGGCTCACGCGCCGGTTCGGACGACGGACCGAGCGGTTGCGATCGACGCTGATGTCGGTCGGTCTCGCGCTGGCGGGCCGGGCAGGCGCCCTCATGACGGATGCTTTCAAGATCCCGGTCAGCAGGAACACCTTGTTGAGGCTGATCGCCTCGCTCCCGGACCCCGCCACCACTACACCCCGCGTGGTCGGCGTGGACGAATACGCCCAGCGCAAGGGCCGGATCTACGGAACCGTGCTCGTCGACGTCGAAACACGACGTCCGATCGACCTCCTTCCCGACCGGGAGGCAGACACGCTCGCGGCCTGGCTCGCCGAGCGGCCCGGCATCGAGATCATCTGCCGTGACCGGGCCCCGTTCTTCGCCGAAGGCTCCACCCGCGGCGCCCCGCAGGCCCTCCAAGTCGCCGACCGCTGGCATCTGTGGCACAACCTGGGCGAAGCTGCCGGGAAATGCGTCTACCGGCACCGCGGCTGCTTGCGCCCCACGCCGGCGCAGCCTGAAGAACCAGAAGAAGAGCCGGAGCCGACCGCATCGTCGCCCTGGCCCACAGGGCACCGGTTCGCCGAACGCACCCGCGCCAAACACGCCACCATCCACGCTCTCCTTGCCGCCGGGCACAGCAAGCGATCCGTCGCCCGGCAACTCGGCATGACCCTCAACACCGTCCTGCGCTTCTCCCGCGCCACCACCCCGGAGGAGATGTTCACCGGCCAGTGGCAAAGCCGTGCGACCAGGCTCGACGACTACAAGCCCTACCTTGATCAGCGCTGGCAGGAAGGCTGCACCAACGCCTGGAAACTGTGGGAGGAGATCAAGGAACAGGGCTATCCACGCGGATACGCCAGCGTCCGCGACTACGTCAGCAGGACTCTTCGAGGCAAGCCCCAACCGGTCGGCCCCCGACCGCCATCAGCCCGCGCCGTCACACGCTGGATCCTCACGCACCCCGACGCTCTACCCGAAGGCGACCGGCTCCACCTCAAAGCCGCCTTGGCCAACTGCCCCGAACTGACAGCACTCGCCGAGCACGTGCGCTCCTTCGCCCACATGGTCACTCACCTGCAAGGACACCGGCTCCCCGAATGGATCGAAGCAGCCAGCGCCACCGCCGAACTGCCCAGCCTCCGCCACTTCGCTCAGCACCTCCTGCGTGACCTCGACGCCGTCACCGCCGGCCTCACTCTCCCCTGGAACTCCGGTGTCGTGGAGGGCCATGTCAACAGGATCAAGATGCTCAAGCGCCAGATGTTCGGCCGCGCAGGATTCGAACTCCTACGCAAACGGGTTCTATTGGCGTGACCGAGCGTCACCGAACCACACGAAGTGGACCAGAGCCACCAACTACCGACAGAACCAGCACGGGTGCTGCAGCCGTCGGTGGGGTTGGGGCCAGCGTTCCAGTGCTTGAAGGAGGTGCGTTGGTAGCTCTCCTGCGATTCGGTGCCCGGGGTCAGGCGGTCGATGGCGATGGCGATGGCGAGCGGCACGGTCTCCGCGGCGTGGGCCGGCGGGGCGGGGGCGAGCGGCAGGACGACCAAGGCGGCGGCCACAAGGCCCCGCAGAGCAGTCTTGATCACCTGCTGTTGATAGCGGCCGCGAGCGGCACGGCGGCCGCGGCGATGACGAGTGTGCGGGAGTGCTGCCGTAAGACAGTGGGGGCGGGCATGATGTTCTCCGTTCTCGCCCTTGCGGGCGGGCATGAGAGAGGCGCACCCCGAGTTGTCCAGGCGTAGGGGGTGCGCCTCTTGCTGTGTACGGGTGCGGTCAGAGGACGGCTTTGACGTGGGGCCGAGCCAACGCGCGGCGTAACGCTGCCGGCGTTGCCTGTGGCGAGGATCTGCTGCCCCGGCTCGCTTCCGGGAGGATGCAGGCCTACGGACCAGCTGGTGAACCCCGTAGGACAGCTTCTGACGCTGTCATCATGTCGCGCCGGCTGGTGCGGGCGCCGAAGCCTGCCCCTCACGAGAACTTCCCTCACGGGCGGCTCCCCTTCGCCCGCTGGCAGTCACGGCACAACAATTCGTCAGTACCGGAACCCGAAACATTGTCTGAAGTAGTGAAAGGGAGCTGCCAGACAATCGGTCAACCGTGGAAGCTCATGCCCTGCGCCCCGCAAAGAGGCCGGCACGTGACCGCTCCAAGCGGCACCGGATCCCGGGAAACAGGAGGAGGCAGTGCGCAAAGCTGTATTGGGCTTGTTCGTGGCACTGGCCGCGGTGCTCGCGGTAGTACCGCTCGCCGGCGCCGACCAGAGCGAGACCGTCGCCTGCTGCGGCCCGATGCCGCCCAGCCAGACGTAAAGGGCACTCACCGCGAGCTCGGATCTGACCGAAGTCCGGGCTCATCCATGAAAGGGGAAGGACGTATATGAAACTGCGCATGCTCCTCGCCGGAGGCGCCGCAACTATCGCGGCCGTCGGTCTGATGACAGCACCCTCGAGTGCCGCGGCCCAAGAGTCGACTGGTCTGCAGTTCGGACGCTCGGCACAGGCCTGGGACTGCCCGCAGGGGAACGTCTGCTTCTACGAGGGCGCTGACGGAACCGGCTCGTGGTGCGGGTCGGCATCTTCAATACCGGACTCGGGATGTGGCATCCGTCGCTCGTTCTTCAACAACGGCTACGCATCTCCCGGCCAAGATCACGTGCGCGTGTACGACTACGCCAACTACGGGGGCACCATGCACGGGTGTCTTCACTACGGGTGGGCGGAAGGGCGCGGCAACTTTGCTGGCGCCGTGTACATCGGTTCCTACCGGTGGGGAGGGGAGTGCTGACACCTTGGCGGTGACGTGATGGCCAGGCTCGCTTCGGTGAAGTCGATACGGCCTCAACCGTTCCAAGTGCGCTCAATGCACCCGCCATCAGCCCTCGCCCCGGCGCATCTGCTCTTGGGCAACGGTGGCGAACCTCGAAAGCCAAGACCCGCTTCTAGAGCCCCGCACCCGGGGCAGTGCCCTGGGTGCGGGGACTACCCTCCCTGGCGCACGATCTACGGGTTCGCCAGACGATGGGCCGCTGCCGGGATCCTGGGCGTCATCCGCGACCAACTCCGCCGCCGCATCCGCCTCGCCGCGGGCAAAACACCCCAGGCCGCGTCGGTCATCGTCGACTCCCAGTCGATCAAGGCGTCCGAGACCGTGAGCAAGGCGACGCGCGGTTGGGACGGTGAGAAGTTGATCAACGGGAGGAAGCGGAATCTGATCTGCGACCACCGCAGTCTGGTGCTGCTGGTCATGGTCACCCCGGCCGACGCCCAGGACTCCCTCGTTGCCCGGGAGTTGCTGCTCCGCCTCGCCCTGATGCACCCGGAGATCGCCATAATCTGGGCCGACTCGGGATACGCCAAGAACGGGCTCATTCCCTGAGCGAGGACGTATCTCGACATCACCGTCAAGATGGTCCGGCGCCCGCCGAACGCCAAGGGCTTCATCGTGCTACCACGCCGCTGGGCGGTTGAACGGGCTTGGTCGTGGGTCATGAGAGCCCGTAGGCGCTGCCATGACCACGAACGACTGCCCGAGATGAGTGAAGCGCTTATCACCTGGGCGGCCATCACGTTGATGACCAGGCGCCTCACCCGTCGCACGGCCCGCCCCGCCGAACGCCGCGACATCGCCCACGGCTACGTGATGCCCGAAGCCGCCTGAGAGGTCGTTTTCTCCCGTTGTTTCATCCCGGAAAGGCTATTTGATCCCAGGGTGTCGGGTCGCGCCAGGAGATGGTGGCTTCGCCGGTGAGGCGGCGGGCCATCAGGTCGGTCATGGCCAGCTGAATCACGGCTTCGGAGCGTGCGGGGAGGGTTTCGTAGTCGCGGGCCAGGCGGCGATGGAACATCAGCCATCCGTAGGTGCGCTCCACGGTCCAGCGCTTCGGCAACGGGGAGAATCCCCTGGTTCCGGGGGTGCGTTGGACGATTTCCATGTCGATGCCGAGGGCCGCGGCGTGCTCGATGAGGTGCTGGCGGTAGCCACCGTCCACCCAGACCTTGCGAATGGTGGGGTGCGCGGCGGCCACCTGGTCGATCAGGCCGGTGCCCGCGACGGAGTCCTGCACGCCGGCGCCCGTGACCAGCACCGCGAGCAGCAGGCCGAGGGTGCCGGTGACGATGCTCCGCTTGCGGCCCACAATCTTCTTCGCCGCATCCGTGCCCTGGCCTGCGGCCGGGACGCTGGTGGAGGTCTTGACGCTCTGGGCGTCGATCACGCATGCGGACGGCTCTGCACCCCTGCCCTCCTTATGCCGTAACAGTCGCCAGAGCAGGCCGGTGAGCTGGGCGAACACACCACCCTTCTGCCACTTGGCGAAGTATCCGTACACGGTTTCCCAGGGTGGAAAGTCGTGCGGCAGGTAGCGCCACTGCACCCCGGTGCGGTCCACGTACAGGATCGCGTTCATGATCTCGCGCTCGTGCTCGGGCGGGCGGCCGATGTTCAGCGCATACCGGCGCCGCTCGGCCCGCCATGCCGACAGCGCCGGCTCGATCAACGCCCAGCGGGCATCGGACAGGTCACTTGGATACGCACGGCTTTGGGTCATGACCAGGTGTTACCGCCGGACAGGGGGTGTGCGCCCAGGCGTGCGTCCCAGCGTTGGAAGCACGGACCAGGTGGCCTCGTCGGAAACTGCTCCTTCCGCAACCTTTGTGACGGTCACTTTGTGAAGTCCCGCTTGATGGCAACTCCATTTGAGTAGCCGTACTCAGGCGTGTGGCTGTCCGTCCGCTTCAGCATGGTGAACATGTTGAAGTGGGTCCTGGACCTTGGCCTGGCGGTCCTGTTGTCAGGGCTCGAAGTGGCGGGGCTGGTTGCCTTCTGGTTCGTCGAAGGCATGAAGAAGTGGGCTGCCAAGGGAGAGCCGGTTCCCGGTGAGACGAGTCGGCTCTTCCTGGTGCTGAGCGTGGGGTCGACTTCCTCGGCGCTGATCAGCTACGGCTTCTCTTGGGCTGATCTGCCGGTGGCCTGCGCGTCTCAGGCGGTCTTGGCTGCACTTCTCGCGTTGCTGCTGATCCTGGGTGCAGGAACCGAATGCGGCGAGCGGATCAGCAGATACCGACTACGGCGCCGTCTTCGTCGGCAACGTCGCCGCTGGCACGACTCCCAGCGCGAAGTAGGTGGACATGCATCGGCTCCGGTCCGCCGATGCTGGCGGCGGTGGTGACCTCTCGTCACTGAACCGGCTCATGCGGCGGACGTCCTGGGATGAGACAGGTGTAAGGCGCGTTCCGCCTCTCCGGACACCCCACACGACCCATCCCCTGCATCCGACTCGTCAGCCCCATGACAACGACACCCACACACCAAGAAATACGGAGGAATATTCACTTAAAGGGTTAAAAGGACCTCTAATAGGAATGCGGGTTGGCCGGTTGGGTCGGTCGCGGACGCACACGGACCCTGCCGCACTCCAGTCGGGGCACCACGTCGCGGGCACTTCCACGGCGCGCCCTCACTTTCGTCCAAGAGTCCTCGACCTTTGTCCATGGATGGGGCCGCCTCCAGGGTCGAGGGTGGACCCATGAGTGAATTCAGCATCGGGGACACGGACTTGCTGCTGGACGGGCGACCGGGGCGGCGCGCTGCACGACGAGTCACCGCGCAGACGTCACCGTCGTAGGACTCGACACGCCCGATCGGCGGCCGCTGGTGCCGCAGCGAGAGGTTCCGGGGTTTCCGGGAGTTCCCCACGGAGTACGCGGACGGCTCCCCTGCCGGACGCACCGCCGTACTCGCCACACCCACGCGGGTCCTTGGTGAGGTGGTCATCGCGGAACTCACCACACAGGCCCCGATCCGATTGGGCCAGAACCCGGGAACTCATGCCGCCCGTAGTCCACTTGAGTTCCTTCTGAAGGGAGTCGAACAGCACGTGGGAGACAGCACCAGCTCCATTGCCTATGGCAGCGTGATCGAGCGGCGACGGATGCCGAGTGGACTGGTGGCGCTGGCACTCGGCGGTTTCGGCATCGGGCTGACCGAGTTCCTGATCGCTGGGCTGCTGCCGCAGGTGGCATCGAGTTTCGCGGTGTCCGAGGCGGCGGCGGGGTGGCTGATCTCCGGGTACGCGTTGAGTGTCGCGGTCGGCGCGATCGCGCTGACCGCGGCGACGGCGCGACTGCCCCGCAAAGGGGTCCTGGTCGGTCTCGTGGCGCTGTTCGTCGTCGGCAACCTGTTGTCCGCTCTCGCGCCGAGCTATCCGGTGATGTTGCTCGGGCGGATCGTCGCGGCGTTGTGCCACGGGTCGTTCTTCGGTATCGGATCACTGGTCGCTCGCAGCCTGGTGGCACCGGAGAAGAAGTCCCGCGCGGTGGCGGTCATGTTCGCGGGGCTGACGCTTGCGAACGTGCTGGGCGTGCCCTTCGGCGCGCTGGTGGGTGAACGCTGGGGCTGGAGAGTGGCCTTCTGGGCGGTCACCGCAATCGGCGTGCTCGCGCTGGGGGGAATCGCCGCCTTCGTCCCCGACGGGGCGGGAGACACGCGGCAGCCGACAGCGACGGGCCACTCGGATCTGACACCGGTCCACGGCTTGCGCGCCCAGTTCCGTGCGTTCCGCTCCTGGCAGGTCTGGCTGACGTTGACGGCCACCGCGCTCAGCTACGGCGGGATGTTCGGTGCGTTCAGCTACATCGCCTACACGTTCACCGAGGTGGGCGGCTTCCCCCCCGCGGATGTCGCCTGGCTGCTGATGGTGTACGGCGCCGGTCTGGTCGTCGGAAACCTGGTCGGCGGACGAGCGGCCGACCGCGACCGTGACCGCGCCCTGGTCCTTGCCCTGCTCGGGCTTGCCGTGACCCTGGCCGTGTTCGGTCTGCTGGCCGACAGCGCCACCGCCTCGGTGATACTGGTCTTTCTGATGGGGCTGTTCGGGTTCGCCAGCGTGCCCGGCATGATCACACGCGTCACCGACTTCGCCCACGGGGCGGCGCTGGCCGCCAGTGCCAACGTGTCCGCGTCCAACATCGGCAACGCGCTCGGCGCCTGGCTCGGGGGCCTGGCCATCACCGCCGGCCTCGGCTACACCGCGCCGCTCTACGTCGGGGCGGGCATCGTCCTGATCTCCGTCATCGTCATGGCCGTTGCCGCACGCCAGGCCAAGTCACCCGCGCAGCAGACCGAGTACTGCGCATGAATCGACACCGGCCCGGCCCGTAGGACGTTGGGAGCGCCCACCGTGTCGGCATGGTCCGTATGGCCGCAGACGAAGCAGTGGAACTCTTCCTGCACCTATCAGGGCGCGCAATGACCTCTTTCCGTAGTACCGGGAGTATCGGCGGCCCAAGTCGCTCACGGGCCGGGGCCGGCACGTCTCGCGCGCCGGCTCCGACGCCGTATCCAGCCCGTACGGAGCGCTGTTGGCCGGCAGCCCTCATGAGGTCATCGACAAGATGTCATGGCAGGAGGAGCACTTTGCCGGTCTGTCGTTGGCTTTCCAGGTACGAGTGGGCCTCGGCTGCTTCTGCCAGGGGGTAGGCCCGGTCGATGATGGGGTTGATCTTTCCGTCTGCCAGCAGTTCCAGGCACAGTTGCTGGTCCCGCAGGGTCGCCCCGCGCACGCTGGCGATCTTTACCTGCCCGCCGATGAGGGCGAGTGCGTCCAGCTCGAGCCGGGATCCCTGGTCGGTCGGTGTGCCCAGGACGATGACCGTGCCGCCGAGCCGTATGCAGGAGAGGGAGAGCTGGAAGAAGTCGTTGCCGCCGACACAGTCCCAGACGGCGTCGGCGCCCAGACCGCGCGTCAGCTCCCTGACCTGTGCCGGCAGTCGGGGATCGGTGGAGTGCACGATGTGGTCGTAGCCGAGATTCCTGAGCGCTTCGTCGCGGTCCGGCTTGGTGGTGGTGCCGATGACGGTGGCTCCGCTCAGCTTCGCCAGTTGTGCGCAGGCGATCGCCATCCCGCCGCTGGCGCCGGTGATGACCACCGTGTCGCCGGGACCGACAGGTGCTTGCCGCGCACAGTTGAGCGGGGTGGTGTAGGTCCACATGGTGGCTGCGGCTGTCTCGTACTCGATGCCGTCGGGGATGGGCAGGATGGCGTCCTGGCGACGTGCGACGTACTCGGCGTATCCGCCGAAGACCTGGTGTCCGGGGTAGGCGGTGTCGATGCACAGGTTCTCGAGCCCGCGTAGGCACAGGGCGCAGTTACGGCACGGCGGGTGCGGAAGCTGCACCACCCTGTCGCCGGGGCGCCACCTGGTGACGTTCTCGCCGGTGGCGACGATTTCACCGGCCGCGTCCCGGCCGAGCTGGAAGGGCACAGGCCACGGCGGCCGTCCCGGGAGTGGCTGCGGCAAGTTGCCTGAGCGATACCGCAGATCCCAGCTGTTGACGGCCGTGGCGTGCACGCGCATCAGGATGTCATCGGGGCCGACCTCGGGAATCGGCGCCTCGACGTACTTGAGCACCTCGGGCCCGCCGTGTTCGAACAGGCGGACCGCCATCATGGTCTGTTCCACTGTCACGTTCCTTCACATCGTTACGCGGTTCATCAAGGGACTCCATGGAGCTGCCTGCGCCGCGCCCACCCGGTGACATCCTGGGCGAGCGCACGTCGGCCAGACGGCTTACCAGGGATGGATCGGCAACTGACCAGTCCGACGACCGGCCACTTGGTCCCGGGGGCGGTGGGCGTCAGTTCGAGGTATCCACGTCCCCGCTCGACTCCAGATGAAGGAGCGCTCCGAGCACGACGGAACCGGACAGCGCGGTGCGCGCGACCGACGTCAGGTGCCGCACAGCATGGTGATCAACGGGGGTCGACGGCGGGACGGGATAGGCCTGCATGCCCTCCAGGCAACAGCCGACTCATAAAGCACGTACCGCTGGGCGCATGAAGCTTCCATGAAGCCGGCTCTCCACGCCGGCGCCCACTCCCCTGTCCCCGACCGAGATGCCGGTGACGCCCTCGCCGACCTGGTCGACGACGCCCGACCGCTTGCGCGCCCAGGACGGCGAGGGAAGGGCACGGGGAGTAAGCGCTGCAGCCGACCGCGGCAAACTCTGCCGGACCGAGCGATTCTCGTGACACCGGCCGTGTCACGCGTCGTGGCAGCCGCACGCGCCCTCGCCGTCTTCGAGGACGGCGACGTGCACTGGGCGCACTGCTCGGTCTCCTTCACGGCCGCGACCCGCTCGTCACCGCCGCTCCGGAGGCGATGGGGCGATGGAGTCAGCGGGAGCCTGAGGAATGCCGCCCGCTGGGGGTGGGTTCCTGCGGTAGGCGCAAGGTGAACGTTGCTCCCTTGCCCAGCCCGGCGGATTCCGCGGTGATGTCTCCGCCGTGGGCGCGGGCGATGCCCCGGGCGATGGTCAGGCCGATGCCGCTGCCACCGGCGGCAGCGGGTCGGCCGGGATGCTCGAGGCGTTCGAAGCGGTGGAAGATGCGCTCGAGGTCGTGTTCGGCGACGCCCATGCCGTCGTCCGTGACGCGGACGATCACGTGGTGGCCGGGAGACGGTTCGGTGTGCACGGACAGCGCCACATGCCCGTACGGATCGCATGCCGCCAGCGCGTTGCCGAGCAGGTTCACCAGGATCTGAGTGATCCGGTCCGGGTCGCAGGAGGCGCTGACGCGGGTGCCCGCGTCGACGGCGAGGGCTACCGTCTGGTCCTCGTACTGGGGGCGCAGTCGCTCGGCTGTGGCCCGTGCCAGCGTGGCCACGTCGGTGGGCTTGCGATGAAGATCGAAGGCAGCCTCCTCCGACCGGGACAGGCTGGAGAGGTCGCCTGCCAAGCGCTGCAGCCGGTGAAGGTCGTCGGCGAGGGAGGCGAACATCGCCTCGTCGGGGATGAAGATGCCGTCGGCCACGCCCTCGATCTGGCCGCGTAGGAGGGTGATGGGGGTCCGCATCTCGTGGGCCACCTCCGAAATGAGCCGGGCGCGACGGCGTTGGGTGTCGGCGAGGGCTGCCGCCAGCGTGTTGACGTCTTCGACCAGCGCCGCCAGGCCCGGCTCGCTGGGGAGTTCGAGGATGTCGTCGTAATGTCCCTCGGCGAGCCGGCGCGTGGCGGCTCGCACCTTGTCGAGCGGACGCAGCAGAAACCGGGACAGGGCGACGGACGCCGGGAAAGCCGCGCCCAGTCCGAACAAGAGGCCGATCTGCAGGACCACGTCGCCTTCGATGTCGTCAAGTCCGAGCCACACCTCGATCAGCGCGCTGATCGCCGCCATGGCCGCCAGTGCCAGGAGGAGCACCATGACGTGCGAGAGCACCAGCCGGTTGCGCAGCGACATCCGCTGCTGGATTCGGCGCAGCCGCGCACGATATGTGCGGTAGGCCGGGAAGCCGGGGGACGGCATGGCTGAGTGTCCTTCCTGGCCGTCAGACGGGGCGCCCGACGAACCGGTAGCCGATGGTGCGGACGGTGCCGACGAAACGGGGTGCGCTCGCCTCGTCGCCCAGCGCGCGCCGCAGAGTACGGATGTGTACGTCCACGACGCGCTCGTCGCCGAAGAAGTCCTCGCCCCACACGTGGGTCAGCAGTCCGCGCCGGGTGAAGACCCTCCCAGGGGCCCCGGCCATTGCGAGCAACAGATCGAAGTCGAGAGCGGAAAGCTCCACCGTCCGGTCGGCATCGACGAGGACTGTTCGTGTCTCGGGATCGACAGTCAGACCGTCGAAGCGCAGCACGGCGTCCTCTTGCGCCGCATCGGGGCGGCTGTCGGTGCGCCGCAGGATGGCACGTACCCGTAGTGCCAGTTCGCGGGGGCTGAACGGCTTGGTGACGTAGTCGTCGCTGCCGGTGGTGAAGCCGATCAGCCGGTCGACTTCCTCGTCCCGGGCGGTGAGCATGATTACCGGGATCTGGCTCGCCTCCCGGATGCGGCGCAGGACCTGGAATCCGTCCAGCCCGGGGAGCATCACATCGAGCACAACGAGGTCCGGCCGGTCGCGGGTGACCGCTTGCAGGGCGGACGGTCCGTCCGCGGCTTCGACGACGTGGAATCCGTCCGCCTCCAGGTAGCCGCGCACGGTCATGCGGATCTTGGGTTCGTCATCGACGACCAGAACGCGCTGCGTACTCATCGTGCTCGCTTTCGCCCGAGGTGGGGAGGGAAGGGGAGGGCCGTCATGGCCGCGGGGTGACCGGCGGCGTGGAGGTGGAGGGCCTCGAATGTGACCAGCGTACGGGGGATGTCTTGGTCGGTAACGATCTCCCGGACTGCCTGGCCCTTCCGGCACCGGGCCGCGGGGTCGTCGAGCAGTTCCCGCACGAATCCCCGTCACCGGTGCACGTTGTCGCCGCGCTCCACCTGCCGCACCTCGGCTTGGTCCTCGCCGGGCCGCGTACCCCGGCAGCCGAGCCCACCGCCGCACCGGGCCCGCCACCACAATGGGCCGAACGCCGGGAGCCGCGGTGATCTCACTGCGACAGGAGCGACGACCCGCCACGGTCGAAGCAGCCCTGTGCGAACCTGCTTCCCCGTCCTGCCTGCTTCCCCGTACTGCGGGCCGCGTTCGACCGGCAGGCGACGTCGATTTCCCGTCGATGGCCCCTCTGTCGGCCGCGCTGACCTTGCACAGAGCACCGCCCGCGCCCCGTCGGCGGGGCAGCGGGCGGCGGGCTCGGCTCGTGGTCGCGGCTCAGCGCGAACTGGCGCGGCGTATACGCGCCTTCAGCTTCGGGAACTGCTCGAGGGCGTTGGTCCGCTCCAGAGCGATCCGCTGGCGCCGACTGTAGATCTCGTCGACGGTCGGTTCGGGGTCGCCTGCCTTGAGATTCGGCAGGCTGCCCTTGAGGAAGGGCATCGTCTCGACGTTGTCAGCCGCGTAGAGGTGGCGGGTCGCGGGCCAGTCGCTGCCGAACATGATGTGGTCGTCGGGCACCAGCGACGCCAGCGGCTCCAACTGCGCGGCGGTGAACGCCTGTGCATTGTCGAAGAACATCCGCTTGATGTACTTGAGGGGTCCTTCCGGCAGCACCTCGTTGAACGGCGGGAAGGCCGAGTGCCGTGTCGCGAGCCGGAAGGCCAGGAACGGCAGTGCCCCGCCGCAGTGCGTGAAGTGCCAGCGGATGTTCGGGTAGTCCCGCAGGACACCGTTGTAGATCAGGCTCGTCATCGCACGGGTCGCGTCGAAGTTGTACTCGAAGACGTTGTTGCCGGCCGGGATGTCGGGGCCGAAGCAGAGCTTGGGAGCCGGGTTGTTCTCCGGACCCGTCGGGTGGACATAGACGTAGGCATGGCGGTCGTTGAGAACCTCGTACAGAGGCGCGAACGAAGGATCCCCCAGGTAGACGCCCTTGTAGTTGGTGAGCAGGCAGATGCCGTCGAGATCCAGCTCGCCGAGCGCTCGGTCCACCTCGGCCACCGAGCCCTCGATGTCGGGCATCGGGGTGACCGCGAAGATCCCGAACCGGTCGCCCCGGGCCTGCACGAGGTTGTGGGCGTAGTCGTTGACCGCGCGGGCGGTGGCGCGCCGGTCGTCGACCGGGCCGACGGTGACCTGGAGGTCGCCGAACGACAGGACGCTGGCCTGGATCCGGTACTGGTCCATGAAGGCAACGTGCCGCTCGACCGACCACGGACCGTACGCCCCGGTAATGGCGCCGAGGAGGCCGTAGCGCTGCAGGTAGTCGTTGTACACGTCGGGCGAGTAGTGCGCGTGGGTGTCGATACGCCAGTTGCCCTTCGGCAGTCCGGGACCGGACGATGCCGTCTCCGGACTGGCCATGGCAGCAGGCACCGTGGCCGCCGCAGCCGTGACGAGCGCCGCGGCCGATGCGCCTTCGATCATCCTTCGACGCGAGATGTTCCGTCGCAGGTTCATTTCAAGTTCCCCTCTTCGTTCTGGGTGCGAGTCAGGTCGTATGTGCGTGCGTCACGGCGCCGTCGCCAGGCCGGGCAGGGCCCACGCAGGACGCGATGGTCCCCGCCGTGATGAGGGCCGCCCTCTCCTCAGGCGGGTATGCGCGAGGTCCAGGCCGGTCCGGGAGCGCAAGCGGGTAGGCCGCTCCTCGGCCCGGCCAGTCGCCGCCAACAGGGCGATCCGACAGTCATGCGTGGGATCCCGATGGCGCCGACGTAGCCGGGCTGGCCGGCAGTCGGCTGCGGAGCGGACCCGCGAGCAACGCCGCCGTCCTCACCCGCACCCTGGTGAAGGCCGGCGGTTCCGTCCTGCAGCGCGTCATCGCCGACCTCCTGCCCAGCGGAATCCACGTGCTTGGACGACCCCGGGCGCAGGAACGCGCCGATCACAGCGGAGCCGGACAGCGCGGTGTCAACCGCCGTAGTCAGGTGCGGCACGGCAGGGTGGCCAACGCTGTCCACCGGTGGGATGAGGAGTGCGTGCATGACCGCCAGACAACAGCCGCCCCATAAAGCACGTACCGCTCAGCTCATGAAGCTTCCATGAAGCCAGTCGCCGGACTGACGCCCACTTCCCGAGGCGGTCTCCTGCTTCTTCCAGATTCAGGTGCCGCCCCGGCCGCCGTGCTGAGGAAGCTGACGCGGAGGGCCAGGTGCTGCCACCTGACTCGTACGACGAACGCGAGACTGACTCGGACGGGTCCGTCAGGAGTGGTGGTCAGCTCTTGGGAGCCTCAACTCGACGGGGGCGACGACGGATTGACACGAGTCCGCTTTCGCTGCCTGAACGCGGTTGTTCCGGTTGGTCTCTGTCAAGACCTCTCGGTGACTACTACTGGAAGTCCCGCGGCGTGTCGGCGTGCTGGAGCGTGGTGAGCCACTGGGTGACGACGGCGTCGATGAAGCTGTCGGTCACCTGGCCGCGGTCGAGGAAGAGGCGGGCGAGGACGGGCCCGTACAGCAGAGTGAACTCGTCGTCGCTGATCTGGATGCCCGAAGGCTCCAGCAGTTGGTTGAAGCCGGTGTAGCGGTCTTCGCTGATGCGGACGAGTGCCCGGGCGCTGTCGGGGTCGTGGTCGGCCTGAGCGGTGACGGCCAGTGCCGCGGTCCGCACGGCCGGGACGCTGACGCCGGCGCGCAGGCTTTTGAGCCAGGCGGTGGCCACGTCACGTACGTCGTTGCCCGGTTCGGGGTAGGTGCCGAGGTCGGGGCCTTCGAGGACGAGGTCGAAGAGGAGTGCGGCTCGGGTGGGCCAGTGCCGGTAGAGGGTCTGGCGGGTGACGTCGGCCCGCTCGGCCAGCAGGGCGTAGGTCAGCCCGGCCGGTCCGACCTGGGGCAGCAGTTCTCGTGCGACGGCCAGCACGCGGTTGCGGGTGCGCTGCACGCGCGGGTTGCCCGGGGTCGGCTGGCGGCGGTGGAGGGGCTGCTTCATGCCGCCACCCTACCCACACATCATACATTGTGTGTGATTGAGGTCACACTCCAATCCGAATCATACGTTGCGTGTGATAGTTCTTGGAGCGTAATCACACGCACTGGATGATTCACTTGTCACGGTGCACCTTCGAAAGGTGAACAGCCATGTCATCTCGGAACCTGCTCGCACCCTCGTTCGCCCGCACCCGCCTGGGCTCCGGCCCCGGCCTGCTCCTCGCCCACGGCGCCGGCAGCAGCCTGGCCGGCACCTACGGCCCCGTCCTGGAAGCACTCGCCGCCCGCCACACCGTCGTCGGCATCGACTACCCCGGCAGCGGCGAAACTCCCCGCTCCACCACCCCGCTGTCCGTCGACGACCTCGCCGACCAGCTCATCGCCGCCGCCGACGCGGAGGGCCTCGACCGCTTCGCCGTGTCCGGCTACTCCCTCGGCGGCCCGGTCGCCATCCGCGCCGCCACCCGCCACCCCGAGCGCGTCACCGCACTCGTCCTGACCGCCGCCTTCCCGCACCGCGACAACCGGCTCGCTCTCGCCTCCTCGGTCTGGAGCAAGATCGCCGCATCCGGCGACCGCGAACTGCTCGCCGAATTCCAGCTCATGATGGCCCTCGGCACCCAGGCACTGGAGTCCATGCCCGCCGAACAACTGCAGCAGACCCTCGGCTACGTCGCCGCCGGCGCGGCCGACGGCAGCTCAGAACAGACCGACCTCGTCGGCCGGCTCGACGTCCGGGACGACCTCGCCGGCATCACCGTCCCCACCCTGGTCATCTCGACCACCGACGACCGGCTCGTCTCCACCGCTCTGCACCGCCGGCTCGCCGAGACCATCCCCGGCGCCCAGCTCGCGGACATCGCCACCGGCCACCTGCCGATGCTGGAACGAACCGACGAATGGCTGCAGCTCACCACCGACTTCCTCGACAAGCACCACGCCTGACGGCGCACATCGATGAAGGGCCAAGCAGCGAACAGCGGCGGGGCCCCTCACTCGGACCGCCCATTGATCGCGAGTCACTTACAAGCCCAAGTGATGGACTTGGCCGCCTCCCGGTCCCGAATCACTTGAATCTCTGTGGGTTCGTAGACCCACTTCCCCTCTCGAGTTCATGGAGGAATCATGCTCAGCTTCGGCAATCTCGACGGATCCACCCACTTCCGCGACCAGCAGAAGGAGAAGGCCGGCCCGGTCACCATCATCAACACGTTCGTCGCCCCGGAAGGCAAGGAGGACGAGGTGGTGGCCGCCTGGACGGACGACGCGGAGTACATGAAGAAGTCGGGGAGCCTTCTTTCAGTGCAGCTGTACCGGGGCATAGGCGGCAGCCGGCTGTTCACCAACGTCGCGGTCTGGAAATCCACCGAGCACCTCCGTGCAGCGCTCGGCACGCCGGAGTTCGCCTCGCACCTGGAGCGCTACCCCGCCGGCACCGTCGCCTACCCGCACCTGTACCAGAAGTTCGCTGTCGAGGGCGTCTGCGAAGGGGAATGACGACCGCTCCCCGGTTCCGGGCTGTACGTCGCCACGCACACGACGCGTGGCGACGTACAGCCCCTGGGCCGCCGGACGACCAGCGGAAGCGGCAGCATCACCGCAAAGTCGTCCGCCCGTCCTCCGCGGCGGCGAACACTGTCACACCGTCTCGACGGAGTCTGCCTTGCCACGGACGACTTCCCGCAGACGCTTCTTGTCGATCTTGCCGACCTTCGTCAGCGGAAGTTCGTCCAAGACCAGCAGGTCCTCGGGGAGTTTGTAGCGGGCCACCTGCATCGTGGTGAGGGCGGCGCGGACCGATTCGAGAGTCAGGTCGGTGCCCGGTTCGAGTACCACCACCACGCACACCCGCTCCCCCAGGTCCGGATCGGGCTTCGCGACGGCGGCGACGCGGGCGACACCAGACAGGCGGTAGATGAGGTTCTCGACCTCCTCGGCGGAGATCTTCTCGCCGCCCCGGTTGATGAGGTCCTTGTCGCGCCCTTCGACGACGAGGTTGCCCGAAGGGTGCAGCCGGACGATGTCACCGGTGCGGTACCAGCCGTCAGGGGTGAACGCGCGGGCGTTGTGCTCGTCAGCCCGGTAGTAGCCGCGCGGGGTGTACGGGCCGCGGGTGAGGAGGGCGCCCATGCTCCCGGGAGGTACGGGGTTGTCGGAGGCGTCGACGATGAGGATTTCGTCATCGGGGCACACGGGGCGTCCCTGGGTTTCGATCCTGATGTCCTCGGGGTCGTCCATGCGTGTGTAGTTCAGCAGCCCCTCCGCCATGCCGAAGACCTGCTGGAGCGTGCCGCCGAGCACCGGTTCGGCGCGGCGGGCGACCTCCGGGGCGAGGCGGGCGCCACCGACCTGCAGCAGTCGTAGCGCGGGTGGGGCGGCGTGGCGGCCGGAGGACACGGCTTCGATCCAGCGCTGGACGACGGCCGGCACGGCGGCGGTGACCGTCACACCCTCGGCGGACATCAGCGGCAGCACCTTGTCGGGGTCCGGAGTGCGGGCCAGGACCACACGGCCACCATTCATGAGCGTGCCCAGGATCCCGGGGCAGGCCAGGGGAAAGTTGTGTCCGGCGGGCAGGGCCACCAGGTAGACGGTGTCGGAGCCGAGGTCGCACACCTCGGCGCTGCGCCGCGCGTTGTACTCGTAGTCCTCGTGGGTACGGGTGATGAGTTTCGGCAGTCCGGTCGTACCGCCGGAGAGCAGGAAGACCGCGATGTCGCTGCTCTCCGGGGAGATCCGGTCGAGCCGGGCCCGTGCGGCGGCCGGGTCTTCGGCCGGTTCGGCCAGCGCGCGCAGATCCGTGGCATCGGTGCCGGCCGAGTCACCCGCGACGAGCAGCAGTCGTACGCTCGGCGTGGCTTCGGCGACCTCCCGCCCCAGTGCCTGGTGATCGAAGTCGCCGAGTCGGTCCGGTACGGCGATCGAGGTGACCTCGGCATGGGCTGCCAGGTAGCGCAGTTCGTGACCGCGGTGCGCGGGCATCGCCATCACGGGCGCGATCCCGGCCCGCAGACAGGCCAGGGTGAGCGTGACGAACTCCCAGCCGTTGTGCAGTTGGACGAGCATCGCGTCACCGGGATTGAGGCCGGAGTCCAGCAGACGGCACGCCAATCCGTCGGCCCGGTCGACGAGTTGACGGTAGGTCAGGCGTATGTCGCCATCCACGACGGCCACTGTGTCGCCGTAGGTCTCGGCCCATTCATGGAGGTACGAACCGAGCGGCCTGCCACGCCAGTACCCGGCCCCGCGGTAGCGGTCGGCCGCTTCCTCGGGCCAGGGGACGAATCCCTCACGCATCGTCGGATCCTCCTTGATCCTGGGGGTCACGCAGCAGCAGTACTGCGTCGAGCGCGACGACATCGCCGTCGGGCAGAACGCGCAGGGGATTGATCTCGCACTCGGCCACGGCGTTGTCGGCAGCGAGGGAGGAGAGCGCGAGCAGCACGTGGGTGAGCCGCGCGCGGTCGACCGGGGTGGCGCCGCGCGCCCCGAGGAACATTTCGCGGGTGGCGAGTTCGTCGAGCATCGCGTGGGCCTCGTGCGTAGGCAGGGGCGCGAGGCGCAGGGAGACGTCGCCGAGGATTTCGGCGGCCGTCCCTCCGGCACCCAAAGCCAGCACGGGGCCGAAAACCGGGTCGCGGCGTACACCGACGATGAGTTCGGGGCCCGTGGGGGCCATCTGCTCGACCAGGAGTGCGGGGCTTGCGGGCATGCGGGTGAGCGCGTCGTCGAGCTCCTCGTGCGTACGGATGCCGATCTGGACCCCGCCGATCTCCGTCTTGTGCAGGATCTCCGCGTCGAGGATCTTCACGACGACCGGTCCACCGAGCGCGTCGAGTGCCGCGTGCGCCGCGGCGGGGTCGGCGCACACCCGTCGTACGGGCGTACGGATGCCCAGGTCCGCGAGGACGCCCTTGGCGGTGTGCTCGTCGACAGGGCCGGACAGGGGCAGCGCGGGTGCACCCGGCGCGGTGACGACTGCGGCCTCCAGGCGGGCGCGGGCCGCCGCGTCCTCGACGAGCGCGCGGACCATGACCGATCCGGAGGCCGGGGTGGCCGCGCAGGGGATGCCGGCTTCGCCGAGTTGCCGGCGGGTCTGCCGCGCCTGTTCCTCGGGGCCGCCGACGACGGCGACGAGCGGGGTGGCCGTGCGGGCGGCGGCCAGCGCGGCCGAAAGGTCGACAGCCGTGGGTTCCAGCAGCCCGTAGACGGCGGTGACGTCGATGCCGGGGTCCTCCGAGACCCGCTCCACGACCTGTGTGAGCGCGGGCGAGGGGCGGCCGGTGTCGACGGGATTGCTGAGGTAGGTGAGGGCGGGGAGCAGCTCGCGCAGCTCCTTCACCGTCCGTTCGACCAGTGGTGGAACCTGGATGCCGTGGGAGCGCAGGGCATCGGTGAGCAGCAGTCCGGGTCCGGCCTGTGCGGTGACCAGGCCGATGCCTGGGCGTGGATTGGCCGGGAGCCGTACTCGGCTGAGGGCTGTGACGGCGTCTACGAGGTCGCGTTCGTCGTCGACGAGGACGGCTCCGGCCTGGCGCAGGGCCGTCCGTGTCACGCGCCAGGAAGTGGCCAGGGCGCCGGTGTGGGAGCGGGCGAAGTCACCGATGTCGCTGCGGCCCACGACCAGGGCCACGACAGGGACACGATCGGTCAGGCGGCGTACGGCCTCGGTGAGGCGGCGTCCTTCCGCGGCGGTCTCCACGTGCAGGGCGACGGCCCGTACGTCGTCGTCCTCGGC